>DATBID010000563.1:0-17917 GCA_036557125.1 Bryobacteraceae bacterium
CAGCGCCGATACTGAGCCGCGACTGTCGGAGCGGTTCTTACTGCTATGGCGGGAGAAGGGTCATCCAGGAAGCGGGCCCCATCGCCCACCCGGCGCAGGCGCTCTTCGGGCTTCTTCTTTAAGCACTCGCCGAGAAGGCGGCGCACTTTGGCCGGCGTTTTTCGACGTTTGCTCTCGAGTGACGGCGTGAGCCATGATCTCCGTCGAATCTTTCCCCTGAAACGGCCGCTCCCCCATCAGCAATTTATACAGCACCACGCCGAACGCCGGATATCCGCTCGGCGGCCGGCTTCCTTCCCCTTGATCTGCTCCGGCGCCATGTACCCGACAGTTCCGAGGATCACCCCCGCCTGCGTAACTCCCGTCGCCGCTCGGTCGGTCCGTCTGCTGGTCGTTGTCGCGAAGCAGCTGAAGTTCGAGAGTATTTGGATTACCTGCGACCCCGAGAATACTGCTGCAAACTCGAAGCATCTGATGGCTTCCGGGTGTCCACGGTCCCGCCGCCATTCATTTATAGAATACTGGTAAAAAGCGGCCCGGCAGCGGTAGGCTCTAGCCGGTTTGGAATGCCACCAAACGCTCCACGATTTCCCTAATGTGTTTCGCGCCTCGCAGCCTTTCGTTTACCTGCGCCTGCAACCGCTCTCTTACTTCCGGCTGAGATAAGGAGCGGCTGCGCGTCCGGCTTTGGAAGAGGCGTTCATCGGGTTCATCGGCGTTCATCGGACGCTTACCCCCGATGGCGACACCATGGTTCGGTTCGTCCGCGACGATATATCGTCATGACTGACGATTTCTACCACTCCGTCCAATATCCCAACGTCGACCACGTCAATGGTGGCTCGCTCAACGGCATGAAAAACTGGCGTTTCATCCTGAAAAATACCCCGAAGTCCGTATCAAAGCTCGAAAGCGGAGTTCAAAGAATTACGTCCCTGGCCGAGGTAAGGAGAACGCACGTGCAGCCGGTTTCGCTCCATACACGATGATCGACGCTGCCGGACTCGGCCCGGTTGTAATCGCCCGGATAGAGCTTCTTGTCGTCTATCCATAGCTCCCCGTGAAGTAGATGGAGTTCTTCCCTTCCAGCATGACGGTGAGGTGGATACTCGGTTCCGGGCTCAAGCCGTACCAACATCGTAACCCGGTCGTTCTCTGTATCATCCGCGAGCACTTGGCAAGAGATGCCAGGCGCGACTTCTTCCCATCGCGGTTTAGTCTGTAGTTCTATCGATGGAAAGACCGGCGGTTTTCCTGTCTCTTCAGAGATCCGCCCGGCAAGTCGCCCCCACAGCGATACGGATGGTCGCAGAATATCGGTGGGCCAGAAGACCAAGGAATCGACAATCGGACGAAGAGTCTCCATTTCTTGGCGGCAGTCGGCGCACGAGGAGAGATAATTCTCCACGACAGGAATTTCGTTCGCGGGAAGAGCCTCTAAAGCGTACAAGAACACCAGATCCAGGTGCTCTTGATCGTGTTGACTGGATTTCGAATTCATAGATGGCCCAATCTCCCGGCGAGCGCCTGCCGAAGCTTGCCAAGCCCTGACCGGATCCGTGTCTTGACCGTTCCAACCGGTTGATTCAACCTTGCCGCCACTTCGGCATAAGTCAACTCGGAAAAAAATGCCGTTTCAATGACCCGGCGCTCCTCCGGCGTGAGCCCCTCCAGGGCACTTCGCAGGTGGCGGCCCTGCTCCTCAAGCTGGCAGGCCCGTTGCGGATCGTCGGCCGCTGTCGTTGTGAGCGGAGGCTCTACATCACTATTGAACCGTTTTTTTCGATGTTCGAACCGCAATCGATCGATTGCCCTGGAGCGCGCCAGATTCATAATCCAGCCGATTACGGGCCCGTCGGCAGAATCGTAG
Organism: Bryobacteraceae bacterium; assembly: GCA_036557125.1. GTDB lineage: Bacteria > Acidobacteriota > Terriglobia > Bryobacterales > Bryobacteraceae > PSRJ01. The sequence continues at coordinate 1,871 of DATBID010000563.1, forward strand.
GCCCGCGCTCTTCGCCACACCTCGTAGTACACGTCGAGAGTCACTTCTTCAGCGGTTTCGCGATTGTTGGTGATCCGTAGTATTAAGGTGAAAACGATTCGATATGTCTGCTGATAAAGGGAATGCAATGCAAGCTGATCCCCTCCGGCGATGGATTTGACGAGCCTGAGCCATTTCTCCTCGGGCGCAGGAACTTTAGTCTTATCGCCATACAGAATATCCCCGAGTATCCTCGTCTCTGATTTATCGTCCTCCCGTCCTGGATGCACGATTGCGATCATAACATTCGTAGGCTGCCGTCGAGAGCTGCGGTTCTTACGGGACCAGTCGACCCAATCAGTAAAACGTCAACCCTGCCCGTGCGGATTGGTGGGTCTGCTTTGGCAACAAGATAAACCTGATGGAAGCTTTCAAAGTAAACGATTCATCACCCAATTTGCTCTGATACCTTTTTCACAATTGCGGCCTCGAAAGTGGTTCCGGTTCGAAGCCGATTCCAGAAAAAATAGGAGATTTGCCATCCAGGATTCCGCGATTGACGTTATTTATGCTGATGGGATCAACGGATCATACGCTTGCCGAATCTGCTCCTCAGGGGACTGGGAGGTGTGTAGTGCCGCAACCGCCAGCAAATCGGCAGGAATTGGAGGACTTCTGGTGCGCCAGGATGCAAGAAGCGCTAAGCCGTTGCCGGGGCGCTACAGCCAGGTGCAAGAAGATGGCGCAGGAACGAAAGGCTCTGCTGACCCCTGGCCCGGACGATGATCTAGCTCTGCGGCTTGCCAAAAAGGCGGAAACGGATGCGCTGGCGGAGTATCGGCGGGTCCTGGAAATCTTTACTGATCTGATAGTCCGGGGCAAAATGCCGGCAGATTCGGCAGGATCGGACTAAAGAAGACGTTTCATCGGAAAATTTCCCATTATGGAAACAGTGCTCATTGTTGACGACGAACCTATAGTGCTGAACCTCTGCCGAAGGATGTTGGAGGTTGGCGGCTACCAGGTGTTAACTGCGGGAGGCGGCGATGAAGCCCTGCAACTTCTCGAAAGTAGTGCTCAGCCAATCGATTTGGCTCTACTGGACGTCGTCATGCCCAATATGAACGGTATTGAGCTGGCGAATCGCCTACAGCAAGCAAGGCCGGGTATACGGATTCTATTGATGTCGGGTTTCGGCCCAAAGGAGATCACCCGTGTAGCCGGTAGTGCCCAGCCTTATCGCGTCCTGTGGAAACCGTTTAAGACGGAGTCTCTGCTTCGAATGATCGAGAATACGTTGTCTGGGGCCACCCCCGCTGCGGGTGGTCTCGACGCCAAGTCCTTTTCTGCATGATGGGTCATGCCGTCACACATCCTCGTCCAAGCCAACCTTCTGGCATTTCGCTCGTGGCTCAGATCTGAGTTGCGGCCCTTCCGTCGCGGCGGTGACGGCATTTTTTCAAAAATTCGCGTAATTCCCACAATGCCTTAGCCGATTTCCGGGCTGGCAGCGGCCAGTCACTCTACTACTCTGGAAATCGGAAAGGCACTATGACTCCCTCGGCACGACGAGTGATCCTCGCGTATAAGAATTTTGCGGCAAATCGGCACATCAGCCACATCGGTCTGGGTGTGGCGGCCATGAATACGGCCAAAACCCTGCGGCGGCATGGCTACGCCGTCGATGTCCTCCCGATCGTCAATGCCTCTGACCTCGAAACCCGCCTGCGCCCGGAGGTTTCCCATGTCGTGGTGTCGGCTCCGTGGATTCCTACAGCGGATTGGCAGCGCATTCTTCAGCGCTATCCCGATATCAGGTTCGCCGTGAACTGCCACTCGAACGTGGGCTTCCTGCAGGCCGATGCTAACGGCGTCAAACTGGTGCGCGAAGCCATGGAACTGGAGCGTGGCGTCTGGAACTTTCACGTCGCCGGCAACAGTGCCAAGTTCTGCCGCTGGGTCACCGATACCTATTGCACTCCATGCCAATACCTGCCGAACCTCTACTACCTCGAACCTGTTCCTCCGCCGCGCCGTCCCCTATTTAGTGGACAGCATCTGCGTATCGGAGCGTTTGGAGCGACACGTCCTCTGAAGAATTTCATGAGCGCCGCTGGAGCCGCCGTCGAAGTCGCCGCCCAACTGCACTCTGAACTCGAGCTGTGGGTTTCTGCCGGCCGCACCGAGGGCGGCGGCGGCATCCTCGACGCCGTTCGTTCCATGATTTCCGGTCTCCCCAACGTCCGTCTCGTCGAGTCCGGCTGGCAGAGCTGGCCGAAGTTCCGCGTCACAGTTCGGCACATGCATCTGCTCATGCAGCCGAGCTATACCGAGTCATTCAACATGGTCACTGCCGATGGCATTGCCGAAGGTGTCGCTTCGGTCGTTTCGGAAGCCATCCATTGGGCTCCGGACCACTGGAAAGCACCCACCGACGATGTCCAACAGATCGCCCGCGTAGCCCGCTACCTTCTCGCTGACCCGCACGCCCCCGAAGATGGTCTGGCCGCCCTCCAGCGCCACAATCGCGAAGGACTCGAATCCTGGAAAGAGTTCCTCAATAACTGATCACTCACCCGCGGGCGCAATTCTCTCCTGACTCCTGACTCCTGGCTCCTGGCTCCCGTATTTCTCCCCCGCTTCCCTCACCAAGAATCCCATCTTCGGGTGCGACGGCTCCATGCTCGCTCGCAGCCCGAACTCCTCCAGCGCTTCGCTGGTCGTTGGGCCAATCGATCCCACGAACATCTCTCGCAGCCGCGCGAGTACCTGCTCCGTCAATCCTTCTTCCTCTGCTACGCGCATCAAATGATCGATCTGCACCCCTGTCGTAAACAGAACGGCTGCGAATTTTCCTGCCCCCAACTCGCGCACCGCCGTCCGCAGCGGCCCGGTGTCTTCCGGCAGCGCCCATTGATAAACCCGCACAGTCGTCACGCAGGCTCCGCGGGCTTCGAGCCCTTGAATCAAATTTGGGTTTGTTCGTCCATATTCCTGTACCGCAATTCGCCGTTCCGGCCGCCCCTCCGTCACTCGCAGCACTTCCCGCCAGGTATTCGGCTCCGGTGCGATCAGGGCCGGCGCGACTCCCATCTCTCGCAGCGCCGCAGCCGGCTTCGGTCCGCGGGCCACTACTGTCACCTTCCGTAGCCCTTCGGCGAACGCCTCCGCCGGGTATCGGGTCGCCAGCAGCCGCTGCAATTGCCGCGTCCCGCCCCCCGTCAGCAGGATCATCATGTCGAACTCGCCCGCAAAGAGTCCTTCGGCAAATCGAAAAGCTTCTGCATTTTCTCCCACCGGAATTTCGCGCATCGAAGGCGCCACAAACGGAACTCCCCCTTGTCTGCGAATCAGTTCCGCCATCTCCGCCGAGCGCCTGCTCTCGAGCGCCAAAACTGCGACTCCGCCGAACCCCATAATGGGATTCTAAAACGTTCGTCTAAACCCGTTACCTAATGGCACAGTTATCCGCAAGATATAACCAAAATGTGTGCCGCTGCACAACCGGATTTCTGATTTTTTGGCAACATAGATAGAAACCTACATGGCAGCACACCCTCAACAGAGTTGGCAGCACGGATTCGATGTGCTTGCCAACGCGCCCGTCCCCTGTCACGAGCTGGACGGCGCCGGAAAAATCGTTCGGGTCAACGCCGCTCTGTGCCGCTTGTTGGGACTGCCGGAGCGGGAAATTCTCGGCCGCAACGTCTGGGAATTTGTGCAGCTTGGGGAACGTGAGGTCAGCCATCAACGCGTCTTGAAGAATCTTGCAATAGTCACCCCCATTGGACCGGTTGAGCGAAACTGGATCCGCCCGGATGGGGAACTGCTCACCCTCGAGCTGCATACTTGCCAGATTTGCAACTCGCAAGGTCTCGTCGTCGGGTTGCGAACTTTCATTTTGGATGTCACCCGCCGGGTCCGCGCCGAAGAAGCGATTCGCAAAGTCCAGGAGAATCTCGAACACCGCATCCAGGAGCGCACCGCCGAACTTGAACTGGCCAACCAGTTTCTCCGCCGCGAAATGGAAGAACGCCACTTGGCCGAGCAGCAGCGCCGCCGTCTGGAGGCGCAGGTACAGCACGCGCAGCGCCTGGAAAGTCTTGGAGTTTTAGCCGGCGGCATCGCCCACGATTTCAATAACCTCCTCGCCAGCATCATGGGCTACGCCAGCCTGGCCTCTATGGAACTGCCCGACGGTTCCTCTCCCCGCCGCGCGCTCGATCAGGTGCTCAACGCTGCCCAAAGCGCCGCCGACCTGACCCAACAGATGCTCGCCTACTCCGGCCGCGGCACTTTCGTCCTGGAAACCATTAACCTCACCCAATTGATCGAAAGTGTTGTCCGCCTGCTCGAATCCACGGTTCCCAAAAAGGCGGAATTGCGCTTACGCCTGGCTCCGATCCTTCCATGTATTTACGCTGACGCCAGCCAAATCCGCCAGGTGGTCATGAACCTCATTACCAACGCCGCCGAGTCTCTGGGCGATAAACTTGGCCTCGTCGAAGTAACCACCGGCGTCGAATGGACCGGAACTGGTTGTCCTCCGCGCCGCGCAGCCCTTACCGAGGGAGTCGAATCGCTTCCCGCGGGCGAATACGTCTACCTCGAAGTCTCCGACACTGGCTGCGGCATGGACGAAAAGACCTTACGGCGCATTTTCGATCCCTTTTTCACCACAAAGTTCACCGGCCGCGGCCTCGGACTCGCCGCCGTGCTGGGCATCGTCCGCGGCCACAATGGCACCATCCAGGTGAATAGCCAGCCCGGAAAAGGCACCACTTTTCGCGTGATGTTTCCCGCCGTGGCCACTGACGTGACGGACAGACCGGCCGGCATGGCCGATCTCGATTATTGGCGCGCCGAAGGCATCGTCCTGGTTGTCGAAGACCAGCTTGCCGTCCAGGAATTGGCGTGCACCATTCTCGAACGCGCCGGCATCACCGTCATTACCGCCAACGACGGTAAGCAGGCAGTGGAGGTTTTTACCGACCACGCCGCCCAGATTCACGCCGTTCTGCTCGATCTCAATATGCCCGGCATGGATGGCATTGAAGTCCTGCAACACATAACAGGCATCGACCCTGAGGTGCGCGTGGTGTTTTCGAGCGGCTTCAATGAGCAGGAAGTCACCAGCCGCTGCGATACTCGCAAGCCCCCCGCCTTCCTCCGCAAGCCTTACCACCCATGGGAACTGCTCGACCGCATCCGTTCCATCTGGTAATCCATCCCCCGTTCATCGCAAAATAGAAGATAGTGGGGCAGGCGCTTTCGCCTGCCAAGGAAATAAGTGCGCATTCTGCTCGCCGAAGATGATCCCCGCGTAGCCTCCTTCGTCGCCAAAGGTCTGCGCGAACAGACCTATGCCGTCGATGTCGCCCCCGATGGCGAGCAGGCCGCCTGGCTCGCCTCTGTCAACGACTACGATTTGATCGTGCTCGATGTCATGCTGCCCGGCAAAGATGGCCATGCCGTTTGCCGCGAGCTGCGCTCTGCTGGCAGGCGCGTTCCTATCCTGATGCTAACTGCTCGTGGCAGCGTCGATGACCGCGTCGCCGGCCTCGATAGCGGCGCTGACGATTACTTGACGAAGCCTTTCGATTTCAAAGAACTGCTTGCTCGCCTCCGAGCCCTCTTGCGCCGCGCCGCGGTTTTCCGCCCGCAAGTGGTTCAGGTGGGCGATCTCTCGATCAACACCGCCAGCCACGCCGTCGTCCGTTCCGGCCGCCCCATCGCCCTCACCGCTAAAGAGTATGCGCTCCTGGAATTCCTCGTCCTGAATCAGAGCCGAGTCGTCGGCCGCGAGCAGATCGCCCAGCACGTCTGGGACGAAAATTTCGATCCGCTCTCCAACATCATCGACGTCTACATCAAGCGCCTGCGCGCCAAAATCGACACTGGTTCTTCATTCCGCCTGATCCACACCCGCCGCGGCGAGGGCTACATCCTGGCTGCTGAAGACAGCGCAGTTCCGAGCCGCGACCAGAGGGAGCGGTCCGCTTCCGAGTCGAGAGCTGCCGATGTTTAAAACCCTCCGCGCCCAGCTCACCGCCTGGTACCTGGCGTTCTTTCTGGGTTCATTTGTGATTTTTTCCGTGCTCCTCTATGCGACCCTGGGGCGTGCGCTCGAGCGCCGCCTCGACCAGTCGCTGGCATCTCAGGCCAACACAGCCACTGCCCTCATGCAGGAAGAGCTGGATGAGATGCATGGAGATGCCCCTCGCGCTGCCAACGACGTCCTTTCCGAGATGCGGCCTCGCGATAGCGTAGTCGCCATCCTCGAAGGAAACGCTACTCTCGCCGCCTCGGGTCCGCTGCTCGATCGCGCGGACCCTCCGGCCGCTGGCTCCTGGGCACTCCCCAATTGGGGCAAACACGGCGCTCGCGGCGCTGCAAATCGTTTTACCTGGTCCAACCGCCCCTTCGTAGTTGTCGCTATCGGGCCGCTCGACTCCGTGGTCGATGACCTTCACGATCTCCGCGCAGCACTCGGGCTCGCCCTCGTGCCGCTCCTGGCGTTGTCGATTATTGGTGGCTACTTCCTCACCCGCCGCGGCCTCGCTCCGCTAGGCGCCATGGCCGAGCAGAGCCGCCGCATCACCGGCGAAAACCTCAGCGCCCGCCTCGCAATCGGCAATGCTGCCGAAGAACTGGCTTTGTTCGCCACATCGTTCAACGCGCTGCTCTCGCGTCTCGATCAGTCTTTTGAAACGATGCGCCGTTTCGTGCAGGACGCTTCCCACGAGATTCGCACCCCGCTCTCCGTGATCCGCGGCGAAGCCGATGTCGCCCTCTCCCGCGATCGCACCGCCGCCGAATATCGCGAATCCCTGGCCGTGATTCATGAAGAAGCCCGCCGCCTTTCCCGCCTGGTTGAGGATCTGCTCAACCTCGCCCGCGCCGATGCCGGCCGTGTCCAGCTCCGTATGGAAGACCTCTACCTCAACGAGCTTGTCGCCGAGTGCTGCCGGTCCGTCGAGCCTATGGCCACTGCGCGCAATCTGAAGCTGCAATGCAGCGCCCCCGCCGATATCCCCCTCCGCGGCGACGAAGAGCTCCTCCGGCGCATGGTCCTGAACCTGCTCGATAACGCCATTCGCTATACCCCGTCCGGCGGCAAGATATCCGCGGCGGTCGAATCGCACAATGGCGAAGCCCGCATCCGCGTGGCCGATACCGGCGTCGGCATCCCGGCTGAAGCCGCCGCGCACGTCTTCGAGCGCTTCTACCGCGTCGATCCGGCCCGCTCGCGCAATGGCTCCGGTAACGGCTCTTTCGGCCTCGGCCTCTCCATCGTCAAATGGATCGCCGAATCCCACAGCGGCGCCGTCGAACTGGCCAGCCAGCCCGGGGCAGGGAGTACCTTCACCGTGCGGTTCCAAAAATAGCCCGCCACCCTTCCAGGTGGGGCAGGCGCTTTCGCCTACCAACCGCGCGCAGCGCGCCAGCTCCTGGCTCCCTGCTCCTGGACTCCTTGCTCCTCGAAGAACTACTTCCCCACCACCAGCACATGGAAGCTATCCGGCACCACCGGCGGGCGCTTCCGCTCCCCCGCTTTCGCCTCCGGAGCCGGACCGAATTCCGCAGCCAGCAGATACACGTGGTGGGTCTTCGGGTCCACTGTCATCGTGCGCGCGCCGCGCTCAGTTGGCACAGTCTCCACCGTCTCCCATTTACCGTTAACCTTCTTCACGATGCTCAGGCTGCCATCGCCGCCGCCGTTCGAGCTGAAAGCCAGACCGGTTCCGGGGTCAAAAGCAGCAGCATCCGGGTTCGGGCCGATGGCCGGAGTGGCAATCACCTTCAGGTCCTTGATCTCCGTCACGGCCATCATCTTGTTGTCGCAAGCGGAAAACAGCAAGCCGTCCTTGGTGTCGATCGCCAGGCCGGAAGGCTCTTCGCACGGCGCAATCGACGCAGTCCGCAGCACGGCCGGCTTGGCGGCATCGATCTCCACAATCTGCCCCTTATCTTCCAGGTTCACGAAAACCTTGCCGGTTCCATCCACCGCGCAAAACTCGGGTTTGCCGCCCACGGCAAAGCTGGTGATCGGCTCGCCGGTCTTCGCATTGATGGCTGTGGAATTTGCGGAGCGACCATTGAAGGTAAACACCCGCTCGGTCTTCGGCTCGTAGCAAATCGAGTCCGGGTTCATGCCCTCCACCGCCGGCTCGCCTTCTTTTGCGAGCGTCTTCAAATTGAAGATAGTGACGCTATTCGATTGGCCGTTGCTGATGAAGCCCTTGTTCAGATCCGGCGCTAGAGCCACGCCGTGCACGCCGTGCAGTTGCGGAATCTGCCCCACCACCTTGCCGGAATCGATATCCAGCACGTCCACCTCGGTCCCATGCGTGGCATAGAGGCGGTGCGCGCTCGAATCTACCGTAACGTAATCCCAGAATCCGTTGCCGCCAACCTTGATCTTGTTTAGGACATGGTAACCCTCGGCTGCGAACGCCGTGGCCGCCATACCCAGAGCGAAAGTGACGATCTTTTTCATTGCTACTCTCCTTCCAACGTCAAATCTTTCCGGCCCGCCAGGTAGTAGTGCACGGCCGGAGTAACTACCAGGGACAGGATCATCGAAGCCAGAATCCCGCCGATCACCGCGATCGCCAGTGGCTGCAGCATCTGCGAACCGGAGCCCCACCCCAGCGCCAGCGGAATCATGCCGGCCACGGTAGCCAGCGCCGTCATCATAATGGGCCGCAAGCGGCGCTCGCCAGCGCGCAGCATGCTCTCTTCGGCTTCTACTCCCTCGCCCCGGTACCTCTGATCGGCATCCAGCAGCAGAATACCGTTCTTGGCGACGATGCCGATCACCATAATCAGGCCCATGAATGATGACAGATTGAAAGTAGTTCCTGTTAGCAGCAGCGCCACAAAAACACCGGAGGTCGAAAGCAACGCCGAACACAGAATCGCCACCGGAGCGGCGAAATCACCGAACTCGAATAGCAGGACGCCGAACACCAGGACCACCGCCAGCACGAGCACGAACACCAGGTCGCGGAACGATTTCTGCTGCTCCTGATATTGCCCGCCGTAGTCTACGCGGATCGAAGGCGGCAAGTCCAAAGACGCCACGGTATCCTGCACCTGCTTCATTCCCGCGCCCAGGCTCAGCCCTTCGAAGCGGGCCGTCACCTGCACGTCGCGCTGCAGGTTCTCGCGGCGGATCTCGTTCTGGCCGGGAATTTCCGCAATGTTTGCCAGCGCGCTGATGGTCGCCGTCTTTCCCGTTCCGCTCACCAGCGGCGTATTTCGGATCGAGTCGAGCGATTCTCTAGTCCCGGCTGGAAAGCGCACGCGGATGGTGTAAGGGCGGTCGTTGAGCACGACAGGCGTGGTGGCGGGCTCGCCCTGCAGCATCGCGCTGGCATCCACTTCCACTTCTTGCGGCGTAAAGCCGGCGCGCGCTACCACAGCCGGATCGACGGTGAACACGCGTGCCGGCCCGCTGATGGTATTCTCAATGCCGTTCTCCACGTCCACCACGCCGGGAATCTTCTTGATCGCATCCCCCACACGCGGCGCCCACTGGTTGAGCACGTTCTGATCTTCGGAAAACAACTTGATCACGCATGGTTCCGGCGCGCTCGTCAAGTCGCCGATCATGTCCTGCAGAAGCTGCGGGAACTCCACATCCAGCACCGGCTCGGCTTTGGTGATTTTGGCCCGCACATCGGCGATCACTTCATCGACACTGCGTTTGCGGTCACGCTTGAGCTTCACGGAGATATCACCCTGGTTCGCCTCCGTGACCGCCGCCAGGCCAAGCTGCAGCCCGGTGCGGCGGGCAGTGCTCTCCACTTCCGGCGTGGCGCGCAAAATCCGCTCCACATGGCCGATCACGCGGTTCGTATCGTCCAGCGATGCTCCGGCGGGCATGTTGTAGTCCAGAATGAAGCCGCCCTCATCCATGGCCGGCAGCAGATCCGAACCGAGCTGCGTGTAGCACAAATAGGAAGCGCCGATCAGTACCAACACAAACGCTCCGAGCAGCAGGCGATGTTCCAGCACGAAGCGCAACAGGCGGGCATAGGGGCGAAACAGCCAGCCGGGCACGCCCTGATGCTCTACGCCGCCGCCGTCATGCCGGCGCCTGCGAATCAGGATGTGGCTGAGCGTCGGGGTCCAGGTGAGCGCCAGAGCGAGCGAAGTGAGCAACGCAGCTCCCACCGTAATGGCGAGGGCGCGGAAGAACACGCCGGTGACGCCGGTGATGGAAATCAGCGGCAGGAACACCACGATGGGCGTGAACGTGGAGCCAACCAGCGGCTTCCGGACCTCGCGCAATGCGCTGCGAATGGCTTGCGACCGTGATTGGCCCGAGTCGCGGTGCAGCACGATATTCTCTACCACTACGATGGCGTCGTCGATCACCAGCCCCACCGCCGCAGCCAGGCCACCAAGCGTCATCAGGTTGAACGTCTGGTTCATCGCCTTCAGCGCCAGGAACGTGATGGCGATCGTGGCAGGAATCACCAGGCCGGCAACCAGTGAGGTTCCCCAATCCCGCAGGAACACCACCATGATCAGAGATGCCAGGATAAGCCCTATCAATATGGCGTCGCGCACGCTCTTGATCGAATCTTTCACCAGTTCGGACTGATCGTAGAACGGCTGCAAATGAACGGTCTTAGGCAGACCTTTCTGGATTTCGGCAATTTGAGCATGGATTGCATCCGCCACTGTGACGGTGTTGCTATCGGGCTGACGAAACACGTTCAGCAGCACCGCCGGTTTTCCGTTCGCCGTCACTACCGTGTAGACCGGCTCAACCGAGGGCGAAACCTTGGCTACATCGCCGATGTGCACAACGTCCCCATTGGGTGCGGTCTTCACTACGATATTCGATATCTCGGAAGCGTTCTGCACCTGGGCCGTCATCAGGCTCAACACCAACTGGTGCTGCATCTCGATGAGCCCTGGGGAATCGATCAGGTTGCCGCGGCCGACGGCATCTAGAATATTGGGAACGGTGGTCCCGGTCTGAATGAGCTTCGAAGGATCGGGCTCGATCTGAAACTCCGGCACCTGCCCGCCCTGCACCACAATCGCAGAGACTCCGGTCTGGCGGTTCAACCGCGGCTTCATATCGTAGGTTGCCATTTCCCAGAGCTGCGTCGGCGAGTAGTTGTTCGAAGTGAGGCTGTAGCCCATGATGGGAAACGCCGCGAAGGTAAGGCGGTTCGTGTTGAACCTGGCGGTGGAAGGGAGCGTGGGCTGGATGCGCGCGATGGCCGCATTCACCAGCTCGAGCGTGCGGTACATGTCCACCTTCCATGAGAAGAACAGGTCGACTTCCGCCGTGCCGCGGCTGGTGATCGACCACAGCGATTCCAGTCCCGGCACGCCGTTCAAAGCCTCTTCCACCGGCCGTGTAATGCTGACTTCCATCTGGCCGATGGGCATCACGCCGTTATCGACGCCTACTACGATGCGCGGAAAGTTCGTATCCGGGAAGACGGCGATGGGAAGCGTCGCGGCGAGATAAATACCTACCGCCACCATCGTCAGAATGACGAAGATGATCGGCTTGCCATGGCGCGCAGTCCAATGGCGCTCCTCTGCCTTGTTGGGAGTGGATAGCGATGCCGGTGCAATGGACGTCGGCGTCATTTGGCGTCCTCGTCGTCGTCCTCCTGGGCTTCGGATGCGCCGACGATTTTGACCTTGGATTTATCGTCCACTCCCAAGCCGCCCGCCACGACCACTTCTTCGCCCGGGCGTACCCCGTTCAGGATTTGCACCTTGTCGCCGGAGCGCACGCCCACATCCACGGGCCGCAAATGCGCAACTGAGTCGGGGGTTACGGTAAGCACCGCCGTGCCGCCTTCTTCTCCCGGAAGAATCGCCGCGGACGGTATCAAAGTAGCATTTCGAATGGTCTCGGTGAGAATCGCAGCGTGCACGGCCGCGCCCGGCTTGAACTTCTCGCCCGGATTGGCTGCGCTAATCCAGACTTGAACCGTGGTCGTATTTGGATCGGTTGCGGGGCTCACTACCGAAACGACGCCTTCGAGCTGATCGTTGCTGCCGGTCACCGTAATCGTAGCGCTCTGCCCCACCTTGACTGTAGTTGCCTGGCTCTGCGGGACGTTGATCCGCGCCACCACGCTCGAAATATCCATCACGTCGAGGAGCGGCGATCCGGCACTGGCCATTTCTCCGGCATAAAGAGGCCGGTCGGCAACGATTCCGGCAATCGGGCTGCGCACTTCCGAATAGCTCACCTGCGCCTCCGCCGATTGCAATTGGCCCCGAGCCGTTTCCACCTGCGCCTGCGCCCCTTTCACCTGCTCCTCTTTGCCGGCGCCCTGGAGAGTGCGCAGGTGCTCCTGAGCAGCTTGCAACTGGCTTTTCGCCTGCACGTAGGCGACCTGCGCGTCGTCCACCAGCTTGCGCGCCAGCGCTCCTTCTTTAAAGAGCTTCTGCCGATTTTCTAGTAGCACCCCCGCGGCTTCGGCCTGTTCTTTGGCCGATTCCACATCCGTCTGCGCCTTGGTAACCTGGTCCGGAATCGTGGCATCCCGGGTGGAGCGCAGGTTGGCTTCGGCCTGCGCCAGTTGGCCCCGGCCCGCCACCACGGCAGCCGTGAGATCGCGGTTTTCGAGCGTCGCCAGAAGCTGGCCCGCTTTGACATGGTCGCCGCGGCTCACGTAGAACTTCTGCACCGGCGCGCTGATCTTGGGCATCACATTGGCTTGATCGCGCGGAAACAGCACGCCATCGGCCTCTACCGTGCGGCGGATCGTATCCTGAGTAACCGCCGTGACCTGCACCGGCGCGGGCGCCGCGGCCGCTTCAACCTTCTCCTTCTTCCCGCAGCCCGCCATTGCAAACAGCAATGCTGCCCCTACCGCTGCCAGAACCATTTCCGAGCCGCGACCGTCAGGGAGCGGTCCGTCCGAACTCTTCGAAACCTTCACCATCCTAAAAACTTCCCGTCACTGTTTGCAGATTGGCTAACGCGAGCCGATACCGCACCTGGCTATCATCATAGGCGTTGCGCGCCTGCGTCAGCGTGTTCTGCGCGTCCACCAGCTCCAGAATGGTGGCTTCGCCCGCCGCATAGCGCAGCGTGTTCAACCGCAGGTTTTCGGCCGCCAAATCGGCTCCCGACCTCAGCAAATCCATCTCTTCCCGCGCGGCCCGAGCCTCGTTGTAAAACCCGTTCAGGTTTCTTTCGATCTCCCGCTGCGTGACAGTAAGATCCAGATTGGCCTGCGAGCGCCGGATTTCCGCTTGTCGCACCCGGCTGCGCCGCGTCCCCCAATCCCACACCGGAATCGCGGCCGAGATGGTCATAAAGTAACCAACCGACGGTACCCGGCCTTTTTCCGGTTCTTCCACATTAACGGTGCTCCAGCCGATCTGGTTGGCTTCCAGGCCGTAAAGAACGTCAACGGTAAGAGTGGGCAGGTATGCCTGGCGGGCCAGCGTCACATCCAGGTTAGCGCCCCGTAGGGTCTCCTGAGCCGCACGCAGATCGGGATTTTCGCGACGCGCCATCGCTTCGATCTCCGCAAAAACCGGCAGCGGTGAAGCCAGGTTGAGGTCATCCACCACCTGGAAATTCTGATCGAAATTGGGGAACAGCAGGACGGCCAGGTCAAGTCTCCCGTTTTCCATCACAAGCTGCGCTTCCCGCAGAGCGATCTGCTGCGCATTGTCTTGTATCTGTGCCTTCACCACATCGCTGTGCGCCACTTCCCCACCCCGCTCCAAATTCTGGCTGATGGTGACGTACCGTTCTGCCTGTTCGAGAGCGAGCTGGGCTGTCGCATACCTCCGTTGCGCATTGACAAGGGTGTAATAGGCTCTGGTTACAGTGACGGTAAGACCGCGCCGCGCAACCTCTTGCTTTGCCCGGGCGACCGCTTCGGCGGCTCTGGCCCGCTGAACCGGCGTTCCCATCAGAATGCCCGGCGAAAGGTCCTGATGAAAAACGGCCCATTCGTGGTAAACGTGAACGCCGTCGTTTTCAACATATCTGCCGGTTGGCCACTGTCCGTTGCCCTGTGTGTTCAGGTATTCGGAGCGCAGACCGGCCGATGGTTTCGCCGCCGCCCGCGCCTGTATGGTATCTTGCCGGGCGAGTTCCGTCGCATCCACGGTGCCCAGAAACTGCGGTTCATACATCAGCGCGCGCGCCAGGGCATCCTTCAAAGTGAGCGTAGGCGGCGCAGGCGCTGCGGCCGGCTGCGCCAGGCGCGTCTGCGCACCCTGCTGCCCCGGGACTTGGCCAGGTATCACCGACAGGCTCTGTGCGAATGCGCCGGAAACCGCCGCAAGCAAGCCCGCCATCGCGCAGGTTTTTCCGAAACCGGTAGGAATCACGCTGGCCCCCATCATGTGACAGAGTGGTCTCAACCGTCAGTATAGGGCTTGGGAGATGAACGCACGGTGAATTCCGAGCCACGACCGTTAGGGAGTGTGGTGCACCCGAACTCTCTCAGACCGGCATAAGTCACTCATATCGCAGAGCGGTCAGAGGGTCAATTTTGGTGGCTCGCCGGGCTGGGAGATAGCACGCGAATAGGGCCACTGCGCCGAGGATCGCGGCGGCGGAGGCGAGCGTGAGGGGGTCCCACGCGCCTACGCCGAAAAGGAACGCTTTGAGCAGCCGGGGAAGGCCGAGTGCGCCGCCAATGCCCAGGGCCAGGCCGATCGCGGTCATCCAAAGGCCGTGGGAGAGGATTAGGCCGAGGAGGCTTTGGGGAGTCGCTCCTAAAGCGGCGCGGATGCCCATTTCGTTGGTGCGGTGAGCGACGGAATAGGAGATAACGCCGTAGATGCCGATGGCCGAGAGCAAAAGAGCGACGCTGCCGAAGATCGCCAGGAGAGTGGACATAATCCGGTCGGACCCGGCGGATTCGGACTTGATCTGTTCGAGAGTTTTGATGTCGGTGAGGGGTTGGTCCTTATCAGCCTGGTAGACGGCTTGGCGCAGGGGTTTTTCGATGGCGGCGGGGTCGATGGCAGAACGAATCACCAGACTGCCGAAATAGATGGGACTCTGTTCATTGCTGACGTACATGGCGGGGGCGTCCTCCTTATTGTCCAGCGAAAAGAGGCGCTCGTCTGCGATGACCCCAACGACTTCCCACGAAATTTCTGGGCCGAGCTGGGTTTTGCCGGGAATGATCTGCTGCACGAGGATCCGCTTGCCGATAGGGTCCTGCTTGGGAAGGTATTTATTGGCGAACGTCTCATTGATGACCATGGCGGGAGGCGCGCCGGCCACGTCGCGGCTGCCCAGGCCGCGGCCCTTGCGTACGTGGATTCCGATCGTCCGGAAGTAATCCGGGCTGACAATTTTGAACATGCAGCCCTGGCGATTGGCGCGATCCTGGACCGGCTGATCCGCGATTTGGAACGGCATACCGTATCCGGCCCCGCGCATGGGCGGGGCGGCGGTGAATGCTGCATCGCGGACCCCGGGGATGGCTTTCACGTTTTCGACGACCTGACGCAGATAGGAGTTGAGGCGGACGGGATCAGGGTAGCGCTTGTCGGAGAGAGGCAGGCCGGCGGTGAGGACATTGGTGGTATCGACACCAAGATCCATAGTCAGCAGATGGAAGAAACTGCGGCTGAGGAGGCCCGCGCCGGTGAGGAGTACGAAGGCGAGGGCAACTTCGCCGATGACGAGCGACGTGCGGAGCCGGCCGCGGCTGCCGATGGAGCCGCGCGCGCCTTCCTTGAGGGAAGTGGTGAGATCGGCACGCGTAGCGCCGAGCGCGGGAGCGAGGCCAAAGACGATGCCGGTGACGACGGAGAGGAGAAATGCGAACAGCAGGACGCGGCCATCCATAGTGACGTTTACTTCGCGCGGCAAAGTATAGGGCGGGATGGCGGCCTGGATGGCGCGCATGGTGGCAAAGCCGACGAGCAGTCCAGCGAGTCCACCGCCGATGGAGAGCACAACGGTTTCGGTGAGGAACTGGCGGATGAGGCGGCGGCGGCCGGCGCCCAGAGCGGCGCGCACGGCGACTTCTCGTTCCCGGGCAGCGCCACGAGCGAGGGTGAGATTGGCCAGATTGGCGCAGCCGATCAGGA
>DATBID010000564.1:0-11418 GCA_036557125.1 Bryobacteraceae bacterium
TAAAGTCGCAGGTGTACTGACGTTAGTAATCCTGAGTATAACATAGGCGATTCCGCCCAAAATCAGATAGCGCGAACCCAAAATGAACGCGCCGCGGGCGGACGCTTTGGCTTCCGAGGCGCCCATCGAATCGGCGATTCCCTTCAGCCAGAGGAAATTGATCCAGGCAAGAGCGGAGCCCAGAGCGAAGCCCGCCGCCGCGCGCCAACCTTTCCAGGCGAACGCCACGACTGTGCCGCTAACAGCCAGCAGTCCCAGAAATTTGAGAATGCGGGCCACGGCGCGCTGATAAAAATCCTCAGAGACCGTCATCCCGCGTATCCCGCATTACCTGTCGCAGCAGTTGAACCAAACCGGAGACAATTCCGGCAAGCAGAAAGACCAGGGTTAAGAAGTGCGTACCGAAGGCCTTATCGAGGAAAGATCCGAGGAAATAGCCTACAGCTACGGACACCGGCAACAGCATGGCGAGAGTCAGGTAAAGCGCGACAGTCGCCATAGGGCTTCTTTTGTGGCGGGCCATCTCGTTTGCGGGGCCGGGAACCTGGGGTGTGGCTTCTAGATGCGGCCTCTACTCGATTGTACCGGTGAAGGGTTCAAATCCGTGGCGGCGCATGATTTCGCGGACGCTATCTTCCGAATCGGTGCGCACGTAGAAAAAAGCGCCGACGCGCACGGAACGGAAGATCACGCCGCCCCGGTATTGGTCGGCTTCCACGCCATAGTCCACGCCGGCCGAGGTGAGGATCGACTCGAGGCGGAGAGCATCTTTCAGTTTCTTGGCAATGTAAACCAGGGATGGCTCGTGGCCATCAAAAAACGAAGCATCCTGCTTCATGGGCGCTGCTGCTATTGTAAAGCCTGTGCCGCCAAGCGCCCATGATTCCGGTATTTGGCGTCTATCTCGGGAAGGCCCGGCGGCCCCGAGCGGCAGCCGAGCTTAGCGTGTAGCCGGAGGGGACCGTGAATAAGGACGCGTTCGGCTCGCTCTGCACAATGTTGGTGAGATTCATCGAGGAAGTCCCAGTGCGCGGATCGGTCCGGGTGATTTGGACCGGAATTTGGAGGGCGGTAGATATCCAGGTGACGCGCACAATTTGAATCGGCTGGGTATTGCCGACTGTTTCGGCCGGGATTGTTCTGGTGACCTGAGTGCCGCTCGCAGTCACTCCATTGATCGTTTGCGGTGACAAATTCTGGGTCTGCACCTGCGAACTGTTGCGTGGCGGGGACGCATTAGTCGGCGGCGAGGGCCGCGGCCGGATCGACAACTGTACTGCGGTCATCCTTTGCGGGTTCAGACGATAGATATAGCCGGCCACCGGGTCATAAATGGTAATACTCGAAATTGTCTGGTTTCCGGAAGCGCCCGGCCGCGTCGTAGTGGTTTGCACGTAGACCCGCCCCTGGCTATCCCGGGCCACCTCGCCCGTTTCCTGCCGCTGAATCTGATTGCCGTTGGCCAGCGTTTGGACCGATTGAGAGGTCAAATTGGCCGAAAAGGGCGCCCCCGTGATCGTTTTTTCCGCGAAGTTGGGGAGTCCGCCGCCACCAAATCCTCCAAACTCGCCTCCGGGGCGGAATCCCCGTCCACCGCCCGGCGGTTGAGCCAGAAGCGCGCAGGCGGAGCCGAGTACAACCACTGATATGCCGCTTAAAGAAAAAGAACGTCGTCGTGTCATCTGATACTTCCTAGCCAAAAATTGTCGGGCAATCATCCTTCTATGTAGAATTCCTGGGAAATTGCCGATTAGTTCCTTTAGCTGGGGAATGTGGCACGGAGGTTCAGGCCCCCTAAGGTGATCCAATGACTCATCCTACCGAGAGCGTTACCTCTGTTTCGGAACAGAGATCAACTGGTGAGCCGGCTAGCGGGGCCGAACGCCCTATGGCAAACCGCCCAAAGGTAAACGAAAGCCCGACGAATGCGACCGACGACCGGTATCGCGCTCTGCGCCGCCTGCCGCCGTTCCCGGGAGTCGCGACCAAGCTGTTGCGCTTGCTCGCTGATGAGGATGTCGCCGTCAAGAAGATTGTGGACCTGATCAAATCGGATGCGGCTCTGACGGCAGAACTGCTGCGCATCGTCAACTCTCCGATTTATGGTTTTGCGACGCGCATCAGCAGCCTCCAGAATTCCATCACACTGTTAGGTTTCCAGACGGTGCGGAGCTTCGCGTTGACGGTTTCGATGAAGGGCTTCCTGCACACGGCCCTGCGGATCGACATGCTGCGCCATATTTGGCGTCACAGTTTGGCCTGCGCGCTGCTCTGTGAAGAGCTTTCAATCGTTTGCTCCTCGAACATGACCCGCGACGACCAGGCCTACACGGCCGGCTTGCTGCACAATATCGGAAGCCTGGGCCTTTTCGTAGCGCATCCACGGACGTATTCGGAATTATTGGCGGACGCCCGTGGGGACAATGTTCTGGAGAAAGAGCGGACCACATTGGGAATCGATCATTGCGAGGCCGGCGGCTGGCTGGCGCGCAATTGGGGCTTTCCGGACGATCTCCGGCGGGTTGTGATTACCCATCATGAACCGCTGCACGACAGCCAGTTCGATTTAGCAGATCTGGTGCGGGTCGCCGTAATGATGGCAGATTCTCTCGGCTTTGCGTTCGTCCCTCCGGCTGAAGCCCGAACTCTGGCAGACCTCCGGGCGATGCTCCCGCGCGAAGCCCAGTACCGCTTCGACCCGGAACCGGAAGCGCTGGCGTCGCGCATTACGGCCAAGCTGGACTCATTCGACTAACACCGCACAACCTCACAACACAGGAGCCGAGGCTCGCAAAAACCGGAGCGCATCTCATCCGCACCGCGCATTCCGGTAGCGCGCCGGGGCTCCCATTGAAGTACCGCCGCCTAACCTTTCCCGGCTTCGTCCGTATAAACTTGGGATGTCCGGAGGTGCGAGTTGACAGGCTTCATGCAGGACGTTCGCTATGGCTTAAGAATGCTCGCAAAAAGCCCGAGTTTCACGATTGTCTCTATGCTGACGCTGGCGCTCGGAATCGGCGCGAACACCGCGATTTTCAGCTTTGTTGACGCCGTGCTATTGAAACCGTTGCCCTATGCAGACGCTGACCGGATAGTGCTCGTGATGGAAAAACCGCCTCGCGGCGAACGGAACGGCATTTCGACGCTGAATTACCTCGATTGGAAAAACCAGAACAATGTATTCGAGTACATGACTGCGTTCGATAGCGGTGTGGCAACGCTCACGAGTCAGGGTGAGCCGGTGCGATTACGGCGGGGTGCAGTGGCGCCGGAATACTTTAAGATCTTTGGCGTTCACACCGTGCTTGGCAGAACCCTCGCCGCCGGCGAAGATCAGCCGGGCAAAGACCACGTCGTAGTATTGAGTCACGCCCTGTGGGAATCGCAATTCGGAGGCGATCCCACATTAATCGGGAGAACTATCCATTTGGATGGCGAACCGTATACCGTCGTCGGCGTACTGCCCGCCGGCGGGTCGTTCGACCGGTTAGCAGCCCAGTTCTACACGCCACTGGTATTTAAACCGGAGAACATGACGCGCAACTTTCATTGGCTGGCGTCGTTCGCCAAGCTGAAACCGGGTGTTACGCTCGCGGCCGCCCGCCAGCAGATGGAAGCCATCGGAGCGCGGATTGCGCACGATTATCCCGATTCCAACAAAGGCTGGGGGGTTGTTATCGAGCGCTACGCCGATATTCTGGTGGGCCCCGGCTTACGGCAATCCTTGTACATTCTATTGGCATCGGTGGCGATGGTGTTGTTGATCAGTTGTGCCAATGTCGCGAATTTGATGCTGGTTCGCGGTACGGCGAGGGATCGCGAGATCGCAATTCGATCGGCACTGGGTGGCGAACGCGCGAGAATCATTCGTCAGTTTCTAACGGAAAGCGTGCTGCTTTCGGTTTCCGGTGGAGTGTTCGGGCTTGGTCTGGGTTATGTGGGCATGGCCGCATTGCGGGCGGCGATTCCGCGGTACACAATTCCGGCGGAGGCCAGTATCGCGCTGGATCTCCGAGTTTTGGCGTTCACCTTTGCGATTTCCGTTCTCAGTGGGATTGTTTTCGGTCTCGCGCCGACGGTCTTGGTGAGTCGTGGCGACGCGGCGGGAATTATGAAAGATCGCGCGCGGAATACTTCGGCCGGCGTTGGGCGGAAAGCGCTACGCAGCGGTCTAGTGGTAACACAAGTGGCACTGGCATTCGTGCTCCTTACCGGCGCCGGTCTGCTGATCCGAAGTCTCTCGCATTTGGTCGCCGCGGATATAGGCTTCGACTCCACGAATGTCATCACCGCGGGTTTGCCTGTTTCAAGTGACCGCCATCCAGATCCAGCCGAGCTCAACCTCTACCTCAAGTCGATTGTCTCTAACATTGGGGCAATTCCGGGCGTTCGCGACGTTGCATTCACCTCCGCCCTGCCCTTACGCGGCTGGGGCTACGGGATGCCGTTTCAGATCGCAGACCAGCCAAGGGTAGATCGCGCTAATCGGCAGGTGTGCTTCTTCAAGATGGTGACTCCTTCTTACTTTGAGACGCTCCGTCTCCATTTACTTCTGGGACGCGGTTTGAACGAGCACGATGTGGCCGGTACCCCGTTGGTCACGGTAATTAACGAGACTATGCGGCGGAAGTATCTACCCAACCAGAACCCGATTGGCAAGACTATCCTCATCCAACAGATCATTCCAGGCAAAACACAACTCGGTCCTGAGAAGGCGTGGGAAGTGGTTGGTGTTGTCGCCGACGAGCGTGTCACAGATTTGGACAACAAACGCGACAGCCCGGGCGTATACGTAACCAACGACCAAAGCCCCGTATATTTCGGCGGAATTGTGGCGCGCACCTCAATCAACCCCGAGCTTGTCCGGAACGCCCTCCGCAATGCCGTATACCAGGTCAGCAAAGATCAGCCTTTAACTGACATCAAAACCGTAGATCAACTGAAAACGGAATCCACGACCAACGATCGATTGGGATCCTTTTTGCTTGCCATATTCGCCGGCATTGCATTGGCGCTTTCGGCTATCGGAATTTATGGCGTGGTCTCGTATTCCGTCGCCCAGCGGACGAACGAGATTGGCATCCGTGCAGCTTTAGGCGCAACCAGCGGAAACCTGCTCGCGCTGGTGATGCGCGGAGGGATTTGGATGGTGCTTGCAGGCCTGGCGATCGGCTTCGGCGGAGCGCTTGTTTTTGCCAGGGCACTCGCGACACAGTTGTATGGTGTGGGGCCATGGGACGGACCGACATTAGCGGTCGTTGCACTCGTACTCGCTTTGATTACACTCGCGGCGTGCTACGTGCCTGCTCGCCGCGCCGCGCGCATCGACCCAATAGTCGCATTGCGGTACTAATAGCCAATTTCGCGGCGAGCCGCCGTGGACAGCGTGGTGCTGCCGGCGCTACTCCAGGGCCCAGGGGTTCGCAACTGTGGATAAATCGCCCAGCGGTTTGCCAAAATACCTCTGACGAATCAAGCGCCGAACAATTTTGCCGCTCTGCGTTTTTGGCAGCTCGGCCACCAGAATCACTTCGGGGCCGGAAGGCTGGGCCCATGACGCTGGAAAGAGTCGCGCATAGTGAGATTTCTTCAAGACGGCCACTAGGCCAGTCTTCTGACCGCCAGTTTCGAGCCCTGACCGCCAAAGTAGTAAGATGCGCCTTCGTGGGGGCAGATCCGCGAGTGGCCAGCGGCTGGTCGCCACAAACGTTTTTGGATGAAGTCGCCCGCTTCGCTCAGGTCGTTTTTCCGATCTTCACTAGCAACCATCCCCGCGCTAGACGCCAGTCGCGCGTGACCGTCTCTATGGATACCTTCAGCACTGCCGCGGTTTCTTCCACGCTGAGGCCGCCGAAGTAGCGTAACTCTACGATTCGCGCCTTGCGGGGATCGGCTTCGTGCAATTGGTTCAGCGCATCGTCGAGGGCGAGCAGGCGGCCATCGTTGTGGTGACTCAAGTAGAGGACCTCGTCGAAGTTGATTCGCTTCAGCCCACCGCCGTGCTTGGGAGAAGACCGCTTGCGGGCGGCATCGACCAGGATCCGGCGCATGATCTGGGCGCACGCCGCAAAGAAGTGCGCCTTGCCTGTCCACCCCGCTTTCCGAATGTCCACCAATTTCAGGTAGGCTTCGTGCACCAGCGCGGTGGCCTCAAGCGTATTTCCTTCGCTTTCGCGCCGGATCAGGCCGGCGGCCATCCGGCGCAGCTCCCGGTAGATATGAGGAGTCAGTGCGTCCAGCGCGGCGGGGTCGCCGGCCGCCCAGTCCAGAAGTAGTTGTGTTGTCTCAGAAACTTGAGATTTCACAAACGCCTGACATCATAACGAAAAAAAATATTTTGCACAGCCGTTACGGTTTTGTGGTGAATTTCTCGCGACGTAGATCGGGCAGGGAACGCCTCGGAATTTAGGACAGGATTAAGACAATGAAAACTCTATTTACAGTCGGCCTTTGCGGCATCGCTCTGGCCTTGGCGGCAGGTTATGTGGGGGCTCAAGAGCTGAGGGGCGTCCATTTTGGGGGCCTGATTAACGACTACTCGCCCTCGACAGTATCGGGCGGCCCGTACGAAATTCGCGGCCAGTGGTCCTTGGACATAAATAGATCCGGCACGGCCAGTTTTACGGCGGACCTGAACATGGAAACGTCCGATTACGGTATTAGCGGCGCCACTCAGGTGGATCCGGCCAACCCCGCCACCCGAAGTCCCCACACTCATCACATCACCGTGACGAACGGTGCAGTCAGCTACGACATGTCCGTCTGCCCCGCGAATAACCCAGCCACGAATAGTCAGGGTGTCGTGGTCACTGGAACTGCCACTACCACGGGAAATGGCGGTCCCGCCCCTTTTGAGTCTAAGGGCGCGTCGACGCTCCAGGCTTGCATCACGGGAGGATCCCAGGTCCAGTTCTCGAACCTGACTCTGGTGTACACCGGACCGGCCACCAGCCATTTCGGCGCGCAGCCGATTCACGGCGTCGTCAACCAGATATCAACAAGGTAGGCCAGTTAGAGCTGCTTTCGAGTAGCCTTGCGGGGATACAATGACTTGTGTCCTTGAAGCCGGAGCGTTGGCGCCAACTGGAAGAGTTGTACCAAGCGGCGCATGGCCTTTCTCCGGCCGAACGAAACCGTCTGCTCGAACGCGCCGATCCCGAACTCCGTTCCACGGTCGCCGCCATCCTGGCCCAGGAAGACGCTCCCCCTGAAGGCGCCTCTTTCCTGGATCGTGCCGCCTGGCAAAACCATAAGAATCTGCTAAAGACGGACACAATCTTGGCGGTGGGCATGCAACTCGGGCCCTACCGGATTGAAGAACGAATCGGACGGGGAGGGATGGGCGAGGTCTTCCGCGCCACGGATACCCGCCTCGGCCGAACGGTAGCAATCAAGGCGTCACTAGTGCAGTTCTCGGAACGTTTCGAACGTGAGGCTCGCGCTATTGCCGCTTTGAACCACCCGCAAATCGCAACTCTCTACGATGTCGGCTCCAGTGACGCGGGTTTCGGATACCTGGTGCTTGAATACGTGGAGGGCCCGACATTAGCGGATTTGATCCGCAAGGGACCCATCGCGCCACAGGAGGTTCAGCGCATTGCTCTCCTGGTCGCCCAAGCTATCGAAGCCGCACATGAAAAAGGGATCGTGCATCGAGACCTGAAACCCGCGAATATCAAGCTCGGGGAAGGTGGCGTCGTCAAGGTCCTAGACTTCGGGCTGGCGAAGGCGATGCACGAGGTTTGGCCCACGATGTCAGGTGAAACGACGCAGCGGGGCATCGTCGTGGGCACTCCGCTTTACATGTCCCCAGAGCAGGCGCTAGGCGGCCCGACGGACCGGCGGTCGGACATCTGGTCTTTCGGCGTGCTGGTCAGCGAAATGCTTTTGGGAAAGCATCTTTTTGAAGGCGCATCCACGAGTAAGATTCTCGCTTCGGTGGTTCACGTCGAGCCGGAGTTATCAGGCATTCCGCCACAGTGGATGCCCCTGTTGCGCCGCTGCCTCACAAAGGATGTCCGCCGCCGCTTGCAGTCGATTGGCGAGGCTCGAGTGGCGCTGGAAGATGGCCTTCCGGTTCCAGCGGAGCCGAAGCGGCAAAGGCTGGCGTGGCTATGGATCGTGCTGGCAACGGCTATGGTGTTGGTTGCCGCAGTCCTTTGGAGACGAGCGCCCACTCCGCCACTCGACAATCCTATCGCCAACGCGACCTTCACAACCTTGACCGATGAAGGGTCGGAAGTGGATGCGTCGATCTCTCCGGATGGAAAATTCGTCGCATTCCTGTCGGATCGCGACGGCCCCTTTCAACTTTGGCTCGATCAAATTGGGGCCGGCAATCCAATCAATCTCACACCGGGGCCGGACGATCTGCGTGGGCCATTGCGCAGCATAGGATTCTCAAGGGACGGAACGGAAATATGGGTGGCGGGAACACAGGTGCGCAGACTTCAGTTGCTGCCCATGGTCGGCGGCAAGCCTCGCGTGTTCCTCGGGGAGAAGGTGGTGAGTCCGGTGTGGTCGCTCGATGGCGCAAGAATCGCGTATCACACTTACGATCCGGGTGATCCGATTTACGTGGTGGGCGTCGATGGCTCGAACCCGCGGCAAATATGGAAAGACAGACCAGACAAACACAACCACTATCTCGCCTGGGGAGCGGATGGCAAATGGATCTATTACGTGCACGGCACACCCGCCACAAACGATATGGACTTGTGGCGGATCCCGGCATTGGGGGGTGAACCGGAACGGCTTACACAGCAACACACGGACATGCGCGATCCGATGCCCCTAGGCCAAGAGACGATTTTATATTTGGCGAAAGAGCGCGACGGCTCGGGGCCATGGATCTGGGCATTTGACCTTGGGCGCCGAATCACTCGCCGGATCTTGTTTGGATTAGAGCAGTACACATCGCTATCGGCCTCGGCCAGCGGCGAGCGGCTTGCCGTAACAGTCTCAAATCCGACCGTGCGTCTGTGGAGCGTCCCAATTCTTAGCTCAACCGCTTCGGAAAGCGACGTCAAGCCGTTCCTGTCCGCTTCGATGCCGGCGCTGATGCCGCGCTTTCGAGGAAAAACGCTATATTATTTGTCCTCCTCGGGTCCGGGCGACCGGTTGTGGCGATTTGACCAAGGCAAGTCTTCCGAAGTCTGGGGAGGACCGCAATGCCGGATCGTGGAGCCTCCCGCAGTTTCGCCGGATGGGCGTAGGATCGCTATCGTAACTAGCCAGGCGGGTAAGAGACGCCTGCAGTTAGTTACCGCGGATGGCGCGGAATCCTCTTCAATCGCGGAGCAAATCGATGTCGAAGGTTCTACGGACTGGTCCCCGGATGGGCGCTGGATCGTCACGGGCGGCAATGACGGAAAGAGCGAAGGACTGTTCAAAATTCCAGCGGCCGGAGGCGCTCCGGTCCGGCTTACCAGCACAATTGGACGAGACCCGGTATGGTCGCCGGATGGATCGATGATCGCGTACTCCGGCCCGAACGTCTTCACATTGACCCCGCTTTTTGCTATCCGGCCCGATGGCACTCCCATCAGGATGCCCGATATCCGCATACAACGCAACGGAGAAAGGCTGCGCTTTACGCCCGACGGCCGGGGCTTAGTTTTTATGCGAGCGACGGAAGCAACGCCGTGGCAGGATTTCTGGTTGCTGGACCTCGCCACGATGAATACACGCAGACTGACGCGCCTGACGGGCCGGGCCACCATGCGCACGTTTGACATCACGCCGGACGGAAAACAGATCGTTTTCGACCGTTTGCGTGAGAATTCAGCGGTTGTGCTGATCGACAGGCAGGCCAAATAGTAGAATTCGTCCGGATGTTCTGACTCGGAGAAAGCGCTATTCGAGTGCCCACGGATTCGCTACCGTAGATAAGTCTCCCAATGGTTCGCCCAGATATTTTTGCCGTATCAAGCGCCGAACAATTTTGCCACTCTGCGTTTTTGGCAGCTCGGCCACCAGAATCACTTCGCGGGGCCGGAAGGCCGGGCCCATGACGCTCGAAACCGTGGCACAGACAGCCCCTGGATCAACGGAAATGCCGGGCTGGGCAACCGCGTAGCCGACAATCGCTTCCCCCTTCACATCGTCCGGCACTCCGATCACAGCCGCCTCCGCAATCCCTGGGTGCTGCAGCATCGCTTCTTCGATTTCCGCTGGCCCCATTTTGCGTCCGGCCACGTTCATGGATTCATCGGCGCGGCCGTGTAGGAACCAGTGGCCGTCCTGATCCACGCTGGCCCAATCGCCGTGATACCACATGCCCGGAAAGCGCGACCAATATGTTTCGATATAGCGCTGGGGATCGTTCCAGATGCCGCGCGTCATAGAAGGGGAAGGTTTTTGGCAAACCAGATAGTCTTTGCGGCCCCGCACGGGCTGGCCGTTCTCATCCACAACCTCAACCGCCATGCCCGGCGCTGGACCGCCGAGCGAGCAGGGTTTCAACGGCTGAATCGGTAGCGGAAACAGAAAACAGCCGATTATTTCCGTGCCTCCGGAGATGTTGATAATCGGCAAACGCCGCCGCCCGACACGCTCGAAAAACCACATCCACGAAACCTCGTCCCAAGGTTCGCCGCTCGAACCCAAAAGGCGCAGGGAATCCATGGGCGGCAGATCGCCCGCCTGCTTGCTCAGCATACGGATAGCGGTAGGCGAAATGCCAAAGACAGTGAGCCGGTGTTGCTCGATCATTTCCCAAAGTCGCATGGGGCCGGGGTAATCGGGCGCGCCGTCGTAGAGAAAGATCGTGCCGCCGAACAGATGGTTGCCCAGGATGGTCCAAGGCCCCATCATCCAGCCAATATCGGAAAGCCAGAAAAAACGGTCGCCCGGCTGATGATCGAACGCCAGCCAAACCTCCTTGCCGGTCTGCGCCAGAGTGCCGGCGTGCGTGTGCACCGTTCCTTTCGGCCTTCCAGTGGTTCCGGAAGTGTAAAGGATCAGCGCGCGATGTTCGGATTCGAGCGAGGCGGTGGCGAACTCGGCGGGCTGTCCACGCAGGAATTCTTCCCAGGAAAGTGTTCCCTTGCGGGCGGGAGTCGCGCCGCCGCGATACGGCAGCACGATGGTGTGCTCCACCATCGGTGGGACCTTTTCCAATAAGGGAAGCAACTTGCCGCGCCGCTCCAGATGATCGGCCGTAAACAGGACCCGCGCGCCCGAATCTTCGAGGCGCGCCGCAATCGCTCCGGCTCCGAACCCGGCGAAGATGGGCACCACCGTGATTCCCGCTTTGAAGCAGCCATAAAGGATGGAAAGGATCTCGGGAACCATAGGCATCGACAGCGCGGCGCGATCGCCGGACGCCATTCCCAGCGCCTGAAGTCCGTGGGCCACGCGGTTCGCTTCTGCCTCGAGATCGGCAAACATGATGGCGCGGGTGTCGCCACTCTCGCC
>DATBID010000565.1:0-9822 GCA_036557125.1 Bryobacteraceae bacterium
TTCCGGCGGCGAAGCGCAGCGTGTGAAGCTGGCGGCGCACCTGACGACGTCCAGTTCCGCGGGGACACTTTTCATCCTTGACGAGCCCACAACCGGCTTGCACTTCGACGATATCGCCAAGCTGCTGGCGGCGCTTCAGCGGCTGATTGAAAACGGCGGGAGCCTGCTGGTGATCGAGCACAATCTGGATGTGATCAAAGCGGCGGATTGGGTTATCGATCTCGGGCCGGAGGGAGGAGCGCGCGGCGGTCAGGTGGTAGCAGCGGGCACTCCGGAACAGGTGGCGCGGGTGAAGGAATCATACACCGGACGCTACTTGAGCAAGGCGCTATTTACGCAATAGCGGCAGTAGCGTTTTGAGCACGTTCTGCACCACGATTCGAGTGCCGGCGGCATTCGGATGCAGGCCGTCCTGCTGCATCAAGCTAGGCTTAGTGGCGACGCCCTCCAACAGGAATGGAATCAGCGGAATTTGGTAGCGCTTTGCCAGGGTGGTGTACATCGCGTCGAAGCGCGTGACGTAATCCGGCCCGTAATTCGGTGGCAGGGTGATGCCGGCCAGAATCACTTTGGCTCCCGCCTTACGCAGCTCTTCGATGAGGCGCGCGAGGTGCATTTCGGTGATGGAGACCGGCAAGCCGCGGAGTCCGTCGTTTGCGCCAAATTCGAGGATGACGATTTGCGGATGTTCGGCGATCACGGAACTCAACCGCGCCAGCGCATCCTGCGTAGTGTCGCCGCTTTGGCCCCGATTGATCACGCGATAGTGATAACCGCGGAGATCGAGCTCGCGCTGGAGGAGGTCGGGATAGCCTTGGCCCGGATCGAGGCCATAGCCGGCGGTGAGGCTGTCTCCGAAGCAAACAATGCGGGGCTGATCTTGTGCTAAGAGAGGCGCTGCAGCAGCAAGTAGCAGCAGAAACTGGCGTTTGCTCATCTGACTGTCATCATAGGGCACCGCAGACCGCTCCCTGACGGGTCGCGGCTCGGAAATGCTGCTGAGCCATAATGAGATTTGATTGAAGTTCGCGGGTTAACGAAGTCGATCCATACGGGCACGCGTCGCGTCGATATTTTGAAAGGCATTGACTTGCATATTCCCCGCGGGCAGTTCGCCGCGATTATGGGGCCTTCGGGAAGTGGCAAAAGCACACTGCTGGGGCTACTGGCCGGCCTCGATTCGCCTACCAGCGGCAAGATTCTTCTAGATGGCGAAGAGATCACGTCGCTTAAAGAGGACGAGATGGCGCTGCTGCGCGGGCGCAAGATCGGCTTCGTGTTTCAGTCCTATCACCTGATTCCCACGCTCACCGCCGAAGAGAACGTGCTCCTTCCCATGGAACTGGCCGGCGATGGCGCGGGCGGAAGGGCGCGCGCTCGCGAACTGTTGGAGCGCGTGGAACTGGGCGGCCGGCGCGATCATTATCCGGTGCAGCTTTCCGGGGGCGAGCAGCAACGCGTGGCCCTGGCGCGGGCTTTCGCGCTGCGTCCGCCGATTTTGCTGGCGGACGAACCGACGGGTAACTTGGACAGCGCCACCGGCCAAATGGTTCTCGACCTGATGCTCGCCATGAACCGGGAGCAGGGCGCGACGATGGTGCTGGTGACGCACGAGGAAGCAATTGCGCAGTGCGCCGACAGACGGATCGTTCTGCGTGATGGACTAGTGGTGAGCCAATGAACTCTCTGTCCTGGCGTGTTGCTTTCCGCATCGCATGGCGGGAATTGCAGGCATCCCGGGCCAAGTTTCTCTTTGTGATTGTGGCCGTGGCGCTGGGGACAGGCGCGCTGACCGGCGTTCGCGGCTTTGGCTGGTTGTTCCGGCGGATGCTGCTGCGCGAAGCGCGCACGTTGATGGCGGGAGATATTTCGGCCAGAATCTTCGGCGCAACCACGTCTGCGCAAAATTTAGCGCTGGACGGCCTCGCGCGCCGAGGCGTAGCACGCACGCAGATCACCGAAACGCTCACCATGGCCGTTTCGCAGCGCGCCGCCGACCCGCTGCTCATCTCGATCAAAGCCGTGGATCCGCGCGCGTATCCGTTCTATGGCGAGGTGAAACTCGATCCGCCGCGGCCCTTTCGTGAGGCGCTCAACGCGCACACCGTCGCTGTTT
The DNA here is from genome assembly GCA_036557125.1 of Bryobacteraceae bacterium. Classification (GTDB taxonomy): domain Bacteria; phylum Acidobacteriota; class Terriglobia; order Bryobacterales; family Bryobacteraceae; genus PSRJ01. The sequence goes on from DATBID010000565.1 coordinate 2,117, forward strand.
CGAGCGACCTTCTTCTGCGCCTGAATGCCAAGACCGGCGACACCCTCCGCATCGGCGGGCAGGAATTTCAAATCGCAGGCGTGCTGGCTTCCGAACCGGACCGCATGACGGGCACGCTGAACGTCGGACCGCGCGTGATGATGACGCGCGAAGGGCTGGCCCGTACCGGACTCATCAAATTGGGCAGCCGCGCCTCCGAGCGGTTTCTCTTCAAACTGCCGGCAGCGGCCGCCCCTGGCGTAGCTGAAGTTCGACGCGTTTTGAAGAACGCCTTTCCGGAAGCCACGCTGGCCGACTACCGCGAGACGCATCCTATCATCACGCGCGGTCTGGACCGCTCTACTACATTTCTCAGCCTGATTGGTTTGATCGCGTTGGTGATCGGCGCCATGGGGGTAGCCAGCGCCATGCACGGCCATTTGCAGCAGCAGCTCGATTCCATCGCTGTGATGAAGTGCGTGGGCGGGCGCTCGGGACAGGTTCTGCGGATTTACGTCGCGCAGACTCTGCTTTTGGGCGGGGCGGGTGGAGTGCTGGGAGTAATTTTGGGGATTTCGGCCTCAGCCGCGTTTCCTTCCGTGCTGGCGCATTACCTGCCCCTGCCGGAAGCGACCGGAATCGCGTGGTGGCCGGCGCTCCAGGGGGTGGCGGTTGCCTGCCTGGTGACGTTGCTCTTTACTATCCCGCCGCTCCTGGGCATTCGCTCGATTCGCCCGGCGCAGATTTTCCGCCGCGATATGGAGCCGGAAGCGGCCGCGCGCCGGCGGCGGTGGTTCTCTGTCGAATCGCGACCGGCGATGCTGGCGGGCGGCGCCATTCTGATTGGGACGGGCCTTGTCGCGGCCACGCTCACCGATGGCGGGCTGCGTCTCGCTCTCCGCACAGGCCTATATTTCACGCTGGCCTTGAGTGTTGGAATCGTTTTGCTGGCGGCTAGCGCCTGGGCACTGCTGCGCGGCATCCGATTTGTTTCCCGGCATGCGGATCATACTCTGCCCGCTGCCTGGCGGCACGGAATTTCCAATCTCTACCGGCCCGGCAATCAGGCCGCTGCTGCATTGGTAGCGTTCGGCATTGGCGTGATGTTCACGCTGACTGTGTTTCTGGTGCAGAGCGGCCTGCTCGAGCAGATTCGCGCGAGCGCGCCGCCGGGAACGCCGAACGTTTTTCTGCTGGACATTCCGGCCGAGCAGCGGCAGGAGATCGCAGGAATTATCGCCAAACAGCCGGGCGTGGCTGCGCCTCCGGATATCGCAGGCGCTGTGGCGGCGCACATCACCGCGGTTGACGGCGTGCCCATAGAAAAGCTGCCGCTGCGCGACTGGGGGCGCCGCTTTTTGCGGACGCGCTCGGTCACTGCGATGAGTAACAAGCCTTCGGAGATGGAAGTTCTGGCCGGCGCGTGGTGGAAGCCCGACGCTCGCCAACCGCTCGTCTGCGCGGATGAGGAGACGGCTCACATTTTGAACCTCAGGCCTGGCTCGACTGTGGATTGGAACATCTGGAACCGGAATCTGCGCACCCAGGTGGCTTGCATCGAGCGCACGGAATCATTGCGCATGTCGGCCCGATTCGAATTCCTTTTCAATCCGGGAAATCTCGAAGGCTTCCCCGCGGTTTACTACGGCAGCGCGCGCGTGCGCCCCGATGCCGTGGCTCCCCTGCAGCGCACATTATACGAGCGCTATCCGACAGTAACCGTGGTCAACATGGCGGACGTGATGCAAACCGTGGAACAAGTGGTGAGTCAAATTTCGCTGCTGGTGCACTTCATTTCCGCATTCACGATTCTCGCCGGGGCGGTGATGCTGGCTTCGAGCGTGGCAGGCACGCGCTTCCGGCGGATGCGTGAGGTGGTAATCCTCAAGACTCTCGGCGCCACAAGACAGCGAATCGCCGGAATCTTCTCACTCGAGTTTCTGGTGCTCGGCGCGGCGGCGGGATTGATCGGCAGCCTATTGGCCAGCGGCTTCGCGGCGTTGATCCTCAAATACTTGATGCAGATTCCATTCCGCTTCGATCCGGTGTCGAACGGCGTGGCCGTGATTGTGTCGATCGGGTTGGCCACGGCGGCCGGATGGGCGGCCAGCTTTCGCGTGCTGGGACGGAAGCCGCTGGAGATTTTGCGGGAGGAGTAACTCAGCGCCCCACGCGTTCGTCGCGCTCGACTTTGCCATCGCGAATGTGGATGATGCGGTGAGCGTGCATGGCGATATCGTGCTCGTGCGTGACCAGCACGATGGTATTGCCTTGCTCGTAGAGCATCTCAAACAGGCCCATGATTTCGTTGCCGGTGGCGGTGTCTAAGGCGCCGGTCGGCTCATCGGCAAGAAGGATGGATGGGTGGTTGACCAAAGCGCGCGCGATCGCCACGCGCTGCCGCTGGCCACCGGAGAGTTCGTTGGGCTTGTGGTACATACGGGCTTCGAGATCGACCGCGCGCAGCGCTTCTTTTGCCTTTTCGATGCGCGCAGCCGCGGGCAGGCCGGCATATATCAGCGGCAGCTCGACATTATGCAGCGCGGTGGCGCGGGCCAGCAGGTTAAAGGTCTGGAAGACGAAGCCAACTTCTTTATTGCGGATGCGCGCCAGCTCGTCGTCACTCATTTCGCTTACGAGATTCCCATTGATGTAATACTGGCCGCTGGTGGGCGTATCCAGGCAACCGATCAGATTCATCAATGTGGATTTGCCGGAACCCGACGGCCCCATGATCGCGACGTATTCGCCGCGCTTGATTTCGATATCGACGCCGGAAACCGCATGGATCTGCTGGTCGCCCATGATGTAGGTTTTCCAGAGATCGTAGGTGCGGATAACGATTCCGGCCCGCTTCAGGTCCTCTCCGCGCTGAATGAGTTCTCTTTCGGCAACTGCCTCCATTCGCTCTCCGTCTCCTAACTGCTCGTCTGCTGCTGGCTGCGATTATCCACTTGAACTCCGGCCTGGTTGCGGAGTGTGCGAATTACCTGATAGCTGCCGGTGACGATCTGATCGCCGCCCTTAAGCCCGCTCAGCACTTCGATATCGGTGGCGCCAGTGATGCCGGTATCGACTTTGTGAAACTCGGCTTTGCCGTTGTTGACCACGAATACGCCTTGAATCTCTTCTTTCCGCTGCTTTTCCAATACGGGATCGATGGCCGCGGCCGCCTGCGCCGCGCCCTTATCCGGCTTCTTCTCCAGGTCGCCGCGCTGGCGCACGGTCAACGCCTGAATGGGTATGGTGAGCACGTTCTTATGCACCGCAGTGGTGATCTTGGCGGTGCAGGAAAGCCCCGGCCGCGCCTCTTGGGGAGGATTCTCAATGACGATCACCACTTTGAAATCCTTGGCTTCCTGGCTCGAAACGGCGCTTTGGGAAGCCACCTGGCCGGTAGAGCGCACCAGCGCCATGTTGCCGATTTCGCTCACATGGCCGTGAAAAGTGCGGTTGGGAATGGCATCGATGGTGATCTCGGCCGGCTGATCGAGCTTCACGTTGACGATATCAGCCTCATCGACGCGCAATTCGGCAGTAATCAGAGACGTATCGGCGAGAGTCATGATGGTGCTGGCCGCGGAGTTCTGAATGCCAGGCACCACGGTTTCGCCGACGCGGACCGGCAGATCGGTAATCACGCCATCGCGGGGCGCATAGGCGTTGTATTTTTGGAGCACATCGGCATACCGGGCCAGGGTTGCGCGGGCCTGTGCTACGCGGCGCTGCGCGGAAGCGAGTTGAGCCGCGGTCTGCTCGCGCTGGGCCTTGGCCTGCACCAGCTTGGCTTCGGATTGGCGCACCATGGCCTTTTGGCCTTCATAAGTGGCCTTTTTCAATTCGTAATCCTGCCCGGCCAAGAGCTGGTCTTTATATAAAGAGGCAGCGCGGTCGAAATCGGACTTCATTCGCTCCAGATCGGCTTTGTTTTTGTCGATATCCGCCTGGGCGGTACGGATAGCCTCATCGGCGGCTTGCACGCCGGCCTCGCCAGCGGCCGAATCGGCTTCGGCGGAGGAGAGCGCGGCCTGCTGCGCCCGCACGTCCGCGGCAGGCTGAATGTCCTCGATTTTCGCCAGCAATTCACCCTTCCGGACTCGCTCTCCCTCTTTCACCAACACTTCGGAGATCTCCCCCATGGCGCTGGCGCCGATGTTGATGTATTCCTTGGGTTTGATTTCGCCTGAAGCGGTCACCTGGCTGACGAGGTCCTGGCGCACTACACGTGCCGTCTGAACCGTAACCACACCTCTGCGGGCGTATACGGTGCTGGCGTAGATGCCCGCACCCGCAAGCGCCAAAGCAATAAGCAAAATCAGGATTTTCGTGTTAGTCTTCACGGCGCGAATGTACCCTCTATGCTGGCTGCCAATGCTTTAGACGGTTGATCCGGTGCGGGAGTTCAATCTCTTATCATCTATCTTACAACTCACCAGTACGTACGGTTCAGACCCTAACTTCAACGACGAACAGGCCCCGCGAAAATTAGCGAAGCCAATCGACGGAATCGGGCTTAGTATTTTCGCACTGTATCGATTCGGTGACGCCGGAGGCCAGCAGCCCGCAGGCATTGCTGATGGCGGTTCGTTGAGCTTCCTGGCGATTGGTGGCGGAGGCCGTGCGGCAGTCCTGCCGGCCATTGAAGGTGAGGCAAACCCGGGCGGTTACCCGTTCCTGGTGAAATGACGAAAAAGCAATAAACGCCAGGACGACTGCTACAAACGCAATGCCCAGCCAAGTGGTAGTTTTCATGCGAAGAAATTGCCCATATTGCGGAACTTGGCGTAGCGCTGCTCGACAAGTTCCTGTGGCTTCAAAAGCGCCAGCTTAGAAAGGTGGCTGCTTAACGATTCGCGCAGCATCTCGGCCGCGGCGTCGTAGTCTTCCTGCGCGCCGCCGGGAGGCTCGGGCACGATGCCATCGATGAGGCCGAAGCCTTTGAGATCCTCGGCCGTCAGCCGGAGCGCGCCCGCGGCTAATTCAGCCTTGCCGGAATCGCGATAGATAATGGCGGCGCAGCTTTCCGGCGAAATTACGCTGTAGATGGCGTTTTCGAGCATCAATACGGCATTGCCCACGCCCAACGCCAGGGCGCCACCGCTGCCGCCTTCCCCAATGCACACCGCCACTACCGGCGCAGCGAGCCGCGCCATTTCCCGCAAATTGTGCGCAATGGCTTCGGCCTGCCCACGTTCTTCGGCATCGATGCCCGGGTATGCGCCTGGCGTGTCCAGCAACGTGACGATCGGCCGGCCGAATTTGGCGGCGAGCTGCATCACGCGAAGTGCTTTGCGGTACCCCTCCGGTTTGGGCATGCCGAAGTTGCGGAATAACTTCTGTTTCGTGTCCCGGCCCTTTTGCTCGGCCACGATGGCTATCCGCCGGTTCTCGAAGCGCGCCAATCCCGCAACAATTGCCGGGTCGTCGCCGAACGCGCGGTCACCATGCAATTCCTGGAAATCCGGAAATATGCGCTGAATGTAGTCGAGCGAATGAGGACGTTTCGGATGGCGGGCCAACTGCACGCGCCGCCACGCGGGACTCGGCTCGGCAGGCGCCGCGGCGCTGGTTCCCGCAAGCTCTGCGGATGCGGTTGGTTCGGGATCCACTGAATCAATCTTAACAGCGCGCCACTAGGGTACCCGGAGTTAATACGAAGTCTGGTGCGTGGCGGCCCTCCGCTGCGCCGGGCGGCTTTGCGCCAAAAGCTCTTTCACGCAAGCGGTTAGTTCCGCTGGCGCAAATGGCTGTGGAAAGACGCTAAACCCCTCACCTCTTGTCCAGATCTCGACGCGTTCGTCGGCCGGCAATCCCGCCAGCATGAGCACCCGCATGCTGGGGCATTTCCCGCGCAGATAGACTGCCGCGTCATGTCCGTTGACGTGCCCCGCGGAGACGCCAATGAGCAGCAAATCCGGCGGCGATTCCCGCACCATATCAACGGCGTTCCCCAAATCGCCGGTTGCCCGCACCAGATATCCTTCACGCTCCAGAATCTCGCGGATCACGGTGCGGACTACGGGGGCCGAGTGAAAAACCATGACTGTCGCACGATTGTGGATCATATATCTCCGGACCATATAGCATCCGATTTTACATATTTGCGAGGGCGGTGGCACGCCGCTGTAAAATACTCAGGTCATGGACCTGAGTATGCCGCGAACCTACTCCGCTACCTTTCGCGACTTAGAACTGAGCATCTGCGAAACTGCCCGTGGTTATTCGTGGAAGGTCCGCAATTCCAAGACAGGCGAAGAAGCGGGCAGCGGCGAGACCGCAGGACTGTCCGGATTAGAGGATGCGATGGTTGCGGCTGCTCAAGCCGCGCGAGCAGACTGGGGCGTGGTGCGCTGGCGGCGGGCAGGGGAGGAGGAAGAGTGAGTCTGCAAGGCATATAAGAGTGTCTTGATATTCTAAGAACTGGGAACGGTGGATTTCTGTATGACCATTAAGATTCAAGTGCCACCCGATATTGAAGCCGACCTCATCGCCCAAGCGAAGGCGCAGGATCTCGATTTACCCCGATATGTCGAGCGTCTGCTGCGCGAGCGGGTTCCGTCCCGTGGAGGCGCCACTCTGACGCCAGCCGAGCGGGCCGAGGCTTGGCGGCAAGCGGCGCTCGGCCTTCCGCATACACCGCCCCTGTCTGACGAAGCTATCAGCCGCGAGAGTATTTACAACCACCGCGGTAGATGAGCATCCTGGCTGATACAAACTTCCTCTTACGGCGCACGCAGCCCGATCATCCAAGCCACCTGTTAGCCGTCGAGAGCGTCGCGAAGCTGCTCGCGTCTAGCGAGCCTGTGTATTTCACATTTCAAAATGTCGCTGAGTTCTGGAACATTGCCACACGGCCCATAGTCAATAACGGACTGGGCTTCTCCTCAGTGCTCGCGCTTGAGGAATTGGAAAAGATCGAACGGTTCCTGGCGGTCCTTCCGGATTCGCCGGCAGTCTACGCCGAATGGAAACGCCTCGTGGTGCGACACGGGGTCCTGGGGAGCAAAGTTCACGACGCCAGGCTGGTGGCCACGATGAACGTCCACGGCATTCGCCGCATTCTTACTTTCAACACGGCCGATTTCTCGCGGTACGATATCGAGGCGGTTCATCCCTCAACACTCATGCCGTAGGAAAGATCCAGCCCGTCGCAGCCTGGCCTAGCAGCCTACCCCGCTGAGTGCTTACGCGGGCGCTTCGGCACGAACGCCAGAAACCTGCGGGGATTATCCACCGTGATCTTATGCAGAACGTCGTCGGTCACGCCGGCGGCTTTCAGCTTCGGAAGAAAGACGGTCAACGTTTTTCCGTAGTTGCTCGAGGCGTCGGCCGAGAACATCAGATGATCGGCATAGCCGGCCTCGATTAGCGCCATCACCATGGGCACTTGCTGCGCGTCGTTATTGCCCCCCTGCCGGTCGAAACCTACGAACGCGCCGCGTTTGCAGATGACTTTCTGCACGTAAACCTTCGGATCGACTAGGTTCCCGAGGTGGCCGATCACCACGTGTTCCGGTTTTGCGCCGGCGTCCTCCAAAAGGTCGAGTTGTTCAATGGCCGACTTGCCGGGAATCCCGGTATGCGTGAAGATCGGCAGATTCGTCGCCACCTGCGCTTTGCCGATAGCCCGGAAGACCTTGCGCTCGTCCGCCGTGATTTCGTCCCAGGAGCCGATTTCGCCGAAAGCGCCGAGCGTGTCATCGTCGGCCTGCTTGATGAGCGCCTTC
>DATBID010000566.1:0-12486 GCA_036557125.1 Bryobacteraceae bacterium
GCTGAGCTTGGGATTGATCCAGGCGATATATCGCCCCTGAGGATCGAAGCCAAAATTCTGGCGCTCCAGATTGCGCAGGCTTTGCCCCAGCATGGCTGCGGTAGATAGCAGCATCACCGATAGCGTGATCTGCGCGATCACCAGCGTCTTTTGTGCCCACGAGCGTCCCGCGCCCACCGAACGGCCGGTTCCGCGCAGCGCCTCCGCCGGATCGGTGCGCGACATGATCCACGCCGGTGCGATCCCGAAGACGATTCCGGTCAGCACGGACACCCCCAGCGCGAACAGCAGCACCGGCCATGAAGGCGCCGCATCGACCGGCACGAAGTTAGGGATACGGCTCGCGAAAGCCAGCGAGAGGATCAGCTTGCTGCCGGCATATGCCACGCCGATGCCCAAGACTCCTCCAATTATTGCCAGCAGCACCGACTCGACCAGCACCTTGCGCACCAGCCGTCCGCGCGATGCACCCAGCGCAACGCGTATCGAAATCGGCGCGCGGTCGCGCAATCCGCGCGCGAGCAGCAGATTCGCCAGATTCGCGCACGCCAATAGCAGCACCGCTCCCGCCGCGATCAGCAGCAGCTTCAGGCCAGCCTGATACTGGTCCCGCATCATCGCCACGCCGCTGCCGCCGGGAACCAAATGCAAAGTCTGCTTGCCCCAGAGTTGCTTCTCGCCCGGCTCCATATCCGGCACGTGGCTGGCGAGCCAGGCATGAAGTTCCACCTTCAGTTTGGCTTCGAGCTGCTTCGGGTTCACTTCCGGACGCACTCTCCCGATCAGGTCCAGAAAGTTGAGATTCGGCCGTTTTAACCCCGCGGTGTCACCGTCGATCAAGGGTTCTGTAGTCACAGGCAGCCAAAAATCCGGCATGCCCCAGCCTGCCAGCTTCGCTCCATAAAATCCGGGCGCCGATACGCCGATCACGGTGAACGGATGCCCGTTAACCTGGTAGCTGGCGCCCACTACGGATGGGTCGCCCGCATATTTCTCCTGCCAGACGTGGAAGCTCATTACCGCCACCGGCGGCGCGCCTTCCCGGTCATCGGCATCGGTCATCAGGCGTCCGATCCACGGTTTCACGCCCAGCGTCCGGAAGAAATTTCCAGAAACATATTCGCCATTCCGCGTATCGGCCTGCTCGCGCGCGCCCGCTCTCCGCACCGCGAGCTGCGCAGCACCCGCCTGCAGCGCCGCTAAATCCGTAAACTCGGGCGTCTGCGCGCGAAAATTTCTGTACGCCTCCCAGGAGAACAGCGAAAAATCGGCGTCATCGCCCTGTGTGTATCCGCCCCAGTTGCAGCAGCGATTCTTGTCTCCGATCTGCCACAGCTCTTCAGGCTTTGCCACCGGCAGCGATTTCAGCATCACCTGGTCGACCAGCGTAAAGATCGCCGTTGTCGCCCCGATTCCCAATGCCAACGTGATCGCCGCCGTGATGGTTACGCCCGGCGCTTTCCGTAGTTGCCGACACCCCTCCCGTAAATCAGCCAGCACAGTTCTTCGCCTCTCTCGCAAAGCTTAGACGAGAGAACTGCGCAGTTGTTCCGTGGCTTTTTCAAAAAAAGCTTGACCGCTCCCTTACGGTCGCGGCTCGGATCGGAGCCGCGGGCGGTAACGGCTATGGCCCCTTAGTCGCCGCTGAAGGCGGGCGCGAACTCCGGCAGCGTGATGGCGGGCTCGTCGAGCGCCGAATTGGCGGCGCGCTCGTGCAGCAATAGCTCGGTGGCCATTACTTGCGGCTCGGCATGGAAATATTGCTGGAGCGGGTAATCAAACAGCAGGTTGACAATCGCCAGGAGGCTCATCCCTAGATGGTGGGCCATCCAAGAGCGAATCGGCTCGCCGCCGCTGTGCGTGTACTCGATAGATTCGTAGTGGCCGTAGCGGCCTGTCCAGCCGAATTCTTCCATCCGCCCCAGGTTGTCTATGCCGGACGCCGGGTCTACCGGCAGCGCCAGATATGTAGCGTAAGGCGCGATCACCAGGTTATCGGGCGAGCGGCGCATCGCTAATTGCGAAAGGCCAAACGCCATATAGCCGAATTCGTTTTCCGAAGGTCCCAGGCATGCCGATTCGGAAATTCCCCAGGGCACTCCTCTGCGCCGGGCGTACTCCCGCTGGATGCGCACCACCGATCTCACGCTTTGCTCCGTGATGGTGCCGGCGTAGTGTCGCATCCACAGCATCGGCATGAGGTACTCAAACATGGTGCCCGTCCAGGAGACCAGCACCCGCTCGCCTCGGAACGAGGTATGGGAGCGCGCCAGGTTGAACCACGCTTCCTGCGGAACGTCTCCTTTGGCAATGGCAATAAAGGCTGCAATCCGCGCCTCGGTGGCGAGCATGTCGTAGCAGGCTTCGGCAACTTCCCCGGTCGCTGCATCGATGCCGATCGACAACGCCCTGCGACCGCGATGATACAGGCAGCGAAAATCCATTTCGCGCACCAGGCTCTCGCAGATTTCGGCGATGGATTCGAGCTCCGCCGCCAGTTCTTTGGTCAGGCCGCGCCGCGCCGCAGGCTCGGCGGCAAAGGCCAATGCCGCTCGCTTCAGCGTCCACAGGCCGGCCGCGAGGTTGCCGCTATCGACAGTAGAAACGAACAGCGGCGCAATCGGCGTGAGCGTGGCGATCGAATACCAGTTGTAGAGATGCCCACGATATTTCGGAAGGGCTTGAATCTGTTCGAGGGTCCGCCGCGTCTCAAAAACGAACTCCTTGAGCGGCGCCAGACCCAGATGCACAGCCGCGATCCGCGCGTTGAGCAACAAGCCGGCGTTGGTGGGCGAAATCCGCAGATCCACCGCGCCGTTTTCCCGCACGCTATCGGGGATGAGCCAGTGCGTCGTGGGCGAACTCCAATCGGCGAAGAAGCGGTAGATCCGCTCGGCGGCCGCGTGCAACAGCAGAGCGTCTTTGTCTTTCACGCGGCATCCAGCCGCGCGGGGGCGGCGGTTGAGCCAGCCGGAAACAAATCGGGAGATGAGCCAGAGAAAGAGAATCGGGGCGGCGGCCCTAAGAGCCGTGGGGTGAAGAGCCCACACGGCCGAGCCAATTAGAGCGGCGATCCACGGCGTCCATTCGAGATACCGGTCGACCGTGGCTTTGGGGCGCAGGTCCGCTTCGGCTTCCGCGGCCGTTTCCCATTCGAGGAGTTTGCGCCGTGTCACGAATACCCGGGCCAGCGACCGCACAATGGCATCGATCAGCACCAGGGCCTGGTGAAGCAGGAACACCAGACTGAAAAGAGCCATCGCGTTCTCTTTCAGAAACGCCGCGGCGGTATCCCGCGCCCACGCCGCGAAGCCGCGCCGGTCGAAAGGTATGCGGAAGAGCGCAAACAGCAGGCGCGAATACGCCGGCAGGAAAAGCACCGCCACCGCCGCCACTGTCCAATACGCAGGCGATTGGGGCAGGATTAGCCAGCCTCCGAGGATTAGCAGGAAAAGGCTTGGCTCAAACAGGCTCCGCCGCAGATTGTCGAGGATCTTCCACTGCGCGAGTAGCGAGATTGGGTTCTGCACCACTTCGCCGGTGAAATCGGGCACGCGCCCCAGCAGCCAGCGCAGAATTTGCCAATCTCCCCGCACCCAGCGATGCTTGCGCTTGTTGTAGCTGGAAAAATGCGAAGGATAATCGTCAATCACTTCGACGTCGCTCACCAGCCCGGCGCGCGCATACGCACCTTCGATCAGGTCGTGGCTCAGCAGGGCGTTTTCGGGGAAGCGGTGCTCCAGGGTTTCGCGGAATACATCCACTTCGTAGATACCTTTACCGCAAAAACTGCCTTCGCCGAACAGGTCCTGATAAACGTCGGAAACGGCGCGGGTGTAAATATCGAAGCCGGTCTGCCCGGAATACAGGGAAGCCAGGCGACTGCGCGACGCCGACTGAATGCTGATGCCCACGCGCGGCTGCAGAATGCCGTAACCATCCACCACGATCCGGCTCTTAGGATCGATCACCGCCTGGTTCAGCGGGTGAGCCATGGTTCCGATGAGGCGCGCAGCAGAATCCCGCGGCAACTGCGTATCCGCATCGAGCGTGATGACGTAGCGCACGTTTTCCAGGATGGAAAGATCGCCGGCGGTGATCGGAAACGCCTGCAGGTTTCCACGCAGAGCGCGATTGAGATCGAGCAGCTTGCCGCGCTTGCGCTCCCAGCCCATCCACCGTCCTTCGCTCTCGTTATAGGTACGGAAGCGATGGAACAGGAAGAAGGCGGAGCGGCCGTCTTCCACATAGCGGGCATTCAAACCTTCGATCAGCCGCCTCACAATATCCACCAGGTGGTCGCGCTGATCGACCGGTTGATCCGAATCCGGCGAATCGGTCAGAAGGGCGAAGTACAGATTGGGGTCGCGGTTCGCGAGGAAGCGGATTTCCAGATCAAGCGCCAGATCATGCACCTGCTCTTCATTCAGCAGCAAGGCCGGCACAGCCACCAGGGTGACGCAGTCGTCCGGGATGCCTTCGGAAAAATCCAGCTTTGGCAGCGCGCCGGCCGGAAGCATGGAGGTGACCAGGTTGTTGACGAAATCCATCGCGGCTTGCGAGGCGGGAAGCATGAGCAGCACCAGGCCCGCAAAGATGGGCGTGAGCCGGTCAAGCCCGGAGATCGCCGCCAGAACCAGGGCGAAGGTAAGCAGCTCGATGGAGATGAGATAGAAGCCGGTCGGGTGATTGAGAAGAAAGCGGCGCAGGCGGCCGACAAGCGACGGCGTATGACCGGCTTCCGCCTCCAGGCGCGGGCGACCGGAGCTTGCCAGATAGTAACCTACGTGGGTGCGGCGCTGTGCCGCCCGCGAGCCATCCGAAACGGCCAGCGCCTCGCGGCTCAGACGAATCGCCATGCCCGCGATTTCCACTTCGCTCTGCGGGCTGCGGCGCGCGATCTCCTGAATCGCCTGGCGGTAGCGGGCGCAGCTTTCAAAATCCATGCGGGAGTAAATTCCCGCCGGATCTTCCCCCAGCACGCGGTCGATGCGATTCACCGAATGCACCAGTTCGCGCCAATTGGCTTTGCCCACGCGCTCAAGCCCGACAACAATGGCAGGCCACGAAGAAGCATCCTGCGCGGCGGTTAGCCTGTCGAGCAGTTCCAGTTCCAGCGCCGCTTCCAGCTCCGACAACTCCAAAATTTCGAGGACGGTTTCCGTCTGATATTCATCCAAAAATGCTGCAAATTCCTCAGCTTCAAACTGATTCGCCGACTGGTCCAGATACTGCCGCACCAGCGCCAAAATTCGCGGAATGGCGGCGCCGCCGTTCCGAGCCGCAACCGAAGGGAGCGGTTCCACAACCGGCAGACGCTTCTCCAGCCGGAAGAAATCCGGCACAAGCTGCTCCACACTGCGCAGAAAGCGCTCGTTGTCGACGACGGCGGCGGCATCCGGGGTGGGGCCCTCGGCCGCGGCGCGGGCGAGGAGCGCTTCGAAAGCGCGCCGGCGCAGTTTGGGATTCCGGTTCAGTGGCGCGCCGGCCGCGGAGACGGCACTCAGCGCCACGCGTTTTCTGCGGGGGGCAAGTAAAGTTGTCATCGGTAGCTCGATGCCTGCAGTTCGAACATGTTGGCGTATTGCCCGCCAAGAGCGATCAATTGGTTATGGCTGCCTTGTTCCGCGATGCGGCCGTTTTCCAGCACCACGATGCGGTCAGCCATCCGCACCGTCGAGAAGCGGTGAGAAATCAGCAGCGCGGTCTTGCCGCTCGTCAAGTCCGCGAAGCGTTGGAATACATCGTATTCGGAGCGGGCGTCCAGCGAAGCGGTGGGCTCGTCCAAAATCAGCACCTGCGCGTCGCGCAGATAAGCCCGCGCCAGCGCAATTTTCTGCCATTCCCCGCCCGAAAGATCCACCCCGCCCTCGAAGCGGCGGCCCAAAAGCTGGTCGTACCTTCCTGGAAGCCGCTCGATCACTGAATCGGCCAGACTCTTGGAAGCTGCTTCCGGCACTTCTCCATTCGCGGGAATGTCCTTCCGCAATACATCCAGCCGGCCCACGGCTATGTTTTGCCAAGCCGTCATCTCATACCGCATGAAATCCTGGAAAATCACGCCGATCTGGCTTTGGAGATCTTCCAGGCGGTATTCGCGCAGATCGACGCCATCGAGCAGAATGCGGCCGCCGCTCGGATCATAGAGGCGGGTGATGAGCTTCACCAGCGTGGTTTTGCCTTGCCCGTTTTCGCCGATCAAGGCGATCCGTTCGCCGGGGGCGATCCGCAGATCGAGATTATCCAGCACCAGGCGCTCCGTGCCGGGATAGCGAAAACTCACCCGCTCAAATGCAAACCCATCGCGGATCGGCCGCGGCGCGGGAATGCCATCCGCCTTCGAAACCAGCCTTGGGGTAACCTTGAAGAAATCCACCAGATCGGTGAGAAACAGCGATTGATCCGCAATGCTGGCCGAAGTGGCGAAGATGCTTTGAATGTTCTGGCTCGCTCCCAGAATCGATCCCGCCAGGAACTGCAATCCGCCCCAGGTGAGCGCTCCAATCACGGTACGGTAAACCACGTATGCAAAGGCCCCGTAGTATCCGGCCGTACTGAGCAGCGCCAACGCGGCCCCAGCCAGCAGACGGCGGCGGGCCAGCGCGACATTCTGATCGTAGATCGCCCCGGCGAGCCGGTCGTATTCGCCCGAAAGAAAATCGCTCAGCCCGAACAGCTTCAGCTCTTTAGCTGATTCTTTGCTCGCTCCCAACTGGCGCAGATAATCAAGCTGCCGCTTGATGGGCGTCTGGCGGATGTTCTGCGTGAAGCCCAGAAATGCGTAATGACTTTCGCCAAGGAAAGCGGGCACTACTGCGGCCACCAGCAGGGCCAGCAGCCATGGCGAAAACGTGGCGACCGCAATCGCGAGACTCGCCGCAGTAACGAACTGCTGCAGAAGCTGGCCCATCGCCTGGATCATGTAAATTCGGTCGGTGGCCTGCACGCGAGCGCGTTCGAGCTTGTCGTAGAAGCCCGGGTCTTCATAAGAGGCCAGATCGAGGCGGGAGGCGTGTGTCATTACGCGCACGCTCACGTAGCGGGTGAAACGATCAGACAGCAGACTATCGAAAAACGCAACGACCCGCGCAAGCATGGCCGCGGTGCCGGCCAAACAGAATTCCGCCAGCACCAGATACCAGAAATACGCGGGCAGCGGCTTGCCCGCCGTGTGGTCCTGAATCGCATTCAGGATCAACCGGGTGACGGCCAAGATAGCAAGCGGCGCGAGCGCTGCCAGCACCCGCCCGACAATTCCGCCGGTCACCACAGCGGGGCCGGATTTCCAGACGATCGCCAGCAGTGGACGGATGTTCCGCAGCGCCCGCACGCGGTCGCTCAGAGTCGCTGCAGATGTACGAAATTCAGCCTTCATGAAACCGGTAGTTTTCTTACAGTTGACTGGCTAATCGTTTCCGTCCAATAGAAAAGAGGATCTCAGCAGCATTCAGGGTTCCACAGTCTACTAGTTCAGACGCAAGGGCGAAGCTCAAGGAAGCTGCAATTTTTACCCTCTGACTCGGGATAAGCGTGTACGAAATGGCATGAGGGTTGGGGTCAAAACCTCTTCTTGTATTATTGCAATCATGAACACGAACGGACAAACGATCGCGCTGGTTACGGGCGCAAACAAGGGCATCGGCTATGAAATCGCGCGCGGATTGGCAGTGAAGGGAATGACCGTCTTGCTAGCCTGCCGCGACATGGGGCGGGCCGAAACAGCCGCCGAACGGCTGAAGCAGGAAAAGCTCGATGCGGTTCCCCTGCTGATGGACGTATCCCGCGCGGAGACGATCGCGGCTGCCGCAAAGCACGTGGAAGGGAGTTACGGCAAACTGGATGTCCTCATCAATAATGCGGGCATCGCCAGGGAATGGCAATCGAAGCCCAGCAATACGGATCTTGCCGTAGTGCGCGAGATTTATGAAACCAACCTTTTCGGTCCGATCGCTACCATTCAGACGATGCTTCCGCTATTGCTGCGGTCGCCGGCGGGACGCATCGTGAATGTTTCGAGCAGCCTGGGATCTCTGCAGTTGACCAGCGATCCGGCCAGCCCCATGTCCCAGTTACTGGCGCTCGGCTACTGCAGTTCCAAATCGGCGCTCAACGCGACCACCGTGCAGTTCGCGAACGAATTGAAAGGTACGCCCATAAAAGTAAACGCCGTCTGCCCGGGCTATGTCGCCACCGACCTGAATAATCATAGCGGTCCCCGAACCCCGGAGCAGGGAGCGCGGATCGCGATCGAAATGGCCATGATCGGCGCCGATGGCCCTACCGGCGGCTATTTCGACGATGACGGGCGAGTGCCGTGGTAATGCGTGTCGAACGCTCCCTGACGGTCGCGGCTCCGAAATGGGCGATTTCGGATTGTTGTAAGGAATTCTAGAAGCTCATGCGGTCTTTGGCGGCTTCGATCTTGCGGCCGTCGACACCGTAGATGGCGAGCAGTTCGCCCCATTCGCGGAAGGTTCCGTGGCGCTGGCGGTAGTCGACTACGGCTTTGGCTTCGTCTAGGGTGAGATCGAGGCGGCCGGATATTTCTTCGGCTGTGGCTTTGTTTACGTTCAACTTGGTGTTGTCGTCCAGTTTCGGATAATTGGTGACGAAAAACTTTTGGACGGTGTCGATCTCCTCTTTGGTGATGGAGTGGACGCGCTGGCTCATGCGGATGACGATGGCCTGCCATTCTTCGGGCGTGTGGCGGTATTTGGTGAAGTGATCGGGCTGATGACAGGCGGTGCATTCGCGGAGGATGATCTCTCTGCCGGCGCCATCAGGCAGGGTTTGAGAGTAGGCCACCAGCGGCAGGAGGAAAAGAAAATAACGAATCATTTCGTTTGTAGTTTGCGGATCAGCTCGGCAGTGCTGCCATGGGCGCTGCCGCCGGTTTGAGCGACGCCGCCGATGCCGAGGGCGAGATCGAGCGGGGTGCGGCCGGATTTGTTTTTCGCGTCGAGTTTTGCTCCGTGATCGGCGAGGAATTGGACGATCAAGTCTGCGCCGCGCTGGGCGGCAGCGTGCATGGTGGTATCGCCGCGATCGTTGGCGGCATTGATATCCGCGCCTTTTTCGACGCACAAACGAATAGCTTCGACGAATTGGGGTTCGGGGCGCTCCTGGCCCCCGGCGAAGCGCGCGCCTTGTCCGGCGGCGGCGGCGATTAGCGGGGTGGTGTGGTCATCGGCGGGGCGGTTGGGATCCGCGCCGTGGGCAAGCAGGAGGCGCATGGTTTCGAGATCGGCGGAGCGGGCGGCGCGGTAGAAGGGTGTGGCTCCGGGCGGGACGCTGATTGCGCCTTGCGCCATGCGGCCGGGGAGTTTGGTTTGGAGCGGCGCATCGGGTTCAGCGCCGTGATCGAGCAGAAATCTGATGAATCCGAGTTCGTCGAGCTTATCGGTGATCGGTTTGCGGGGGCGGTTGCCGAAGTAATCGAGGTTGCGCATTTCGACGGCGAGATAGAGTGCGCCATCGAGCCTGGCGTGATGCTCGACGAGCATGGCGGCGAAATCGTAATGGTCGTTATAGATTGCTTCGAGGAGCGGGGTGAACTGGTATTCGGGTTCGGGGAGATTCACATCCGCGCCGGCAGCAAGCAGGGCTTCGGCCGATTCAGTTGCGCCCTGGCGCGCGGCGAATAGCAGGGGCGTGAGGCCGCCGCGGTAGTAGACGGCTTGCGTGCCGCCGGAAGCTACTTTGCGGAATTTGAAATCGTAATATGTGGAACGCGCATTGACATCGGCTCCCGCGGCGATGAGCAGTTTGGCGACATCGGCGTGGTTTTCGGCGACGGCCCACATCAGGGCGGTTTCGCCGCGATAGGATTCTTTGGCGTTGACGTCTGCACCGGCGGCGAGAAGGGCTTTGACGCCGGAGAGAGTGCCGGTGCGGGAAGCGGTCATGAGCGGAGTTTCGCCTTGGCCCACGGTGGCTTTGGGATCTGCGCCGGCTTTGAGCAGGGCTTCGATCATTTCGCCGTTGCCGAGATTGGCGGCTTCCCAGAGGGCGGTAATGCCATAGCGATTGGCTGCTTTGGGATTGGCGCCGGCGGCGAGAAGGCGCTTGACCTGGGGGAGGTCGTCGTTATGGGCGGCGTAGATCAGGGGTGTGGTGCTGTCGATCTCGGCGGCGAAGGTGGGGAGGGCGAGGATGCTCACCGCAGAGACGCAGAGGCGCAGAGAAGACAAAAAGAAAGTCAAAACCTGAGAGCACCGAGGGGGCAGAGGGCGCCGAGGATTCATACGGGCTACACCTCAGTTATGAGGCCGGTGCTGTCGCCAAGGTGATCGGTGGGGATGCCGGCGCGGTCGAGGAGGGTGACGAGCAGGTTAGCCATGGGAGTCATGAGCGGGACTTTGACGTGGCGGTTGCCGCGGAGGCGGCCCGCGGCGCTGCCAGCGATCACGGCGGGCAGGATGTCGTGGCTGTGAACGTTGCCGTTGCTCATGCCGCTGCCGTAGAGGATCATCGAGTGATCCAGCAGATTCCCATCACCATCGGGCGTGCTGCGGAGTTTGTCGAGGAAGCCGGCGAGCAGGGACACGTGATAGGTGTTGATCTTGGCGTGCTTTTCGATCTGCTCGGGCACGTTCTGGTGGTGCGAAACCGGATGATGGCCTTCGTTGACGCTGATTTGCGGATAGGTACGGGTGCTGAGTTCGCGGGCCATCATGAAACTGGTGACACGGGTGATATCGGCCTGCCAGGCGAGGGCCCAGAGATCGAACATCAACTTCACGTGCTCTTCGAAGGAATCCGGGATGCCGGCGGGCGTTTCGGGGGCGGCGAGTTCGGATTCGCTGTTTTTCTTTTCGGCCTGGGCGATGCGGCGCTCGATTTCGCGGATGTTATCCAAATAGTCGGTGAGGCGGGCACGGTCGCGGGGATCGAGTTTGGCGGAGAGATCTTTGGCGCTGGCGGTGACGCCATCGAGAAGGCTGAGGTCGTCTTTCATGCGGGCCAGGCGATCGGCTGCGGTCGCGCCATCGCCGCCGAATAAGCGCTCGAAGACCACGCGCGGATTCAGCTCCATGGGATTCGGAGTACTCGGATTGCGCCAGGAAATGGTGTTCATATAAGCGCAGGCATAATCGCCGCCGCAGCTTCCGAGTTCGGCGGAGTGATCTTCGGTGGCGAGTTCGAGCGAAGGAAAGGCGGTGTCCTGGCCGATTTTGGCGGCGACTAATTGATCGGCGGTGGTGCCGGAACGGATCTCGGTTCCATGAGCGGGCTTGACGCCGTTCAACCACATGGAATTGCTGATGGCATGACCGTTTTCGGCGTTGATGGCGCAGCCGGTGACGACGGTGAGGCGGTCACGAAAGGGTTCGAGAGGTTTGAGGATGCGGGAGAATCTGAAGTCCGCGCCATCGCCGATGGGCGTCCATTGCGGAAGAATTGCGCCATGGGGGACATAGATGAAGCCCGAGCGGAGATTGGGTTTCGTAGCCGCGCGCGCGGGGACCATGGAATCGAGTAACGGCAGCGCGATGGCTGCGCCTGCGCCGCGGAGAAGAGTGCGGCGGGAGAGATGGCGTTGGGTAAGAAAGGTCATTGGGATGGAACCTCCAGACCGCTCGCTGACGGTCGAGCTGCCAGCAGCGGCTCAGATTGGTTTAACTGAAATGGCGGGCTTTTGACGATGCCTAGCACGAGTTCCGAGAAGCGGTAGTCTTTCTTCGCGGCTTCGCGAGCGATGATGCGGACAGCGGGCATATCGTAGTATTCCAGGCCGCGGCCGAGGGCGTAGGTCAGCATCATGGTCGTCATGGTGCGGACGAATTGCTCGGGGTGAGCGGCTAGGGCGTTGATCATTGCGGCTGCGCCATTCACTTTCACGCCATCGGGAAGAGCGCCGGAGGCATCGATGGGGGCGCCATTGTCCCGGGTGCGCCAGTGACCGATCGCATCGAAGTTTTCCATGGTGAAACCGACGGGGTCCATCATGCTGTGGCAGCCGGAGCAGGCGGGATTGGAACGATGCTGCACCATGCGCTCGCGGACCGTGCCGCTGGCCATTTCGTTGAATGCGGGAACGTTGGGCGGCGGAGGTGGAGGCGGGGTGCCCAGGATGTTGGTCAAAGTTCCCCACGAGATCCTGGCGGACGAGGACATATTTGAAAGCTTCTGCGAAAACGAGCGGGACGGCGCGCATCTGAAGAAACCGTGATCGGCCTCCTCAGGCGTTACCCTGCGGCTTGTGCTCCGCCAAGCCACAAGATATGATGTTTCCCGAGTATCCACCGCCTAGGAGGAACCTGTGACTGTACTACGGATTACCACCGGGTTGCTGGGAGTGGCTTGGTTGGGCACGGCAGCTACAAACGCCCCCGCCTCTGTGACCTTCGATAAGGACGTTCTTCCCATCTTGCAGAAGAACTGCCAGGAGTGCCACCGGCCGGGTGAAGTGGCCCCGATGTCTCTGCTGACTTATGCGGAAGCGCGGCCTTGGGCGAAGGCGATCAAGGTCGCCGTGGCGACTGA
>DATBID010000567.1:0-7382 GCA_036557125.1 Bryobacteraceae bacterium
CGACGATTCCGGCGCCCGTCCCCTCCACAAACTTCCGGCGCGAGATCCTGCTCATCGATCCTCCTGGTTCTGGGATGCAGCCTACGGGGACCGATTTTATCGTGCCCCGAGCATGGGGGTCAATCCGGCTGCTCTGGCCGGCAGCTCTCGCCTGAGATGCCTGCTCTAAAGATCTGATCGATGTCTGCCGATCTATACGGCGTGGCAATTGTGCTGGCCATTGTAACCACGCTCGCTCTGAGCGCTCTAGGGGTGAGTTGGTTCGCGTTCGTTTACGCCAAGTCGCTGGTGCAGGCGGCGAGCCGACGCTCGGGCGAACTGCAAAGCGAGATGGAGCGCACCGTTCAGGCTACAAAAGCGGGCCTGGAGGCGTTGACTGCGGAAGTGCAGGACCTGGAACGCCAGCCTGCAGTTACCATGGCTCCGGGGAATCCGCGGCCCGGATTGAACCTGACAAACCGAAGCCAAGCTTTGCGTTTGCACCGGCGGGGTGAACCGGCAGAGAAGATTGCCGGTATTTTGGCAATCCCGAAGCAGGAGGTGGACTTGTTGCTGAAGGTTCACCGGATTGTGCTGAATACGATGGAGGTCGGCGAGCGCCCATCGGGATTGCGAGCGGCTGCGGGAAAGATTCGGAGCGATTCAGGAGACGAGAACGCGCTCTGATTGCCGGCGCGGACCACAAGAGGCCGTGAGCAGCGCCGGAGCGATCCGCTCGAGGGGCATTACTTTTTCGGCCGCGCCACGTTCAATAGCCTCGCGCGGCATTCCAAATACAACGCAGGTGGCTTCGTCCTGAGCAATGGTATAGGCGCTTGCCTGGCGGAGTTGAAGCAGACCCTGGGCGCCGTCGGATCCCATTCCGGTGAGGAGGGCAGCCGCGGTAAGGGGGCCGGCCACTTCTGCCACGGAAGAGAAGAGCACGTCTACTGAAGGGCGCTGATAGCAAACGCGCGGGCCGGGTTTCACATTGACGGTATATTTTCCAGCGGACTTGCGAAGCACCATATGCAGGTCTCCCGGAGCGATGAGGGCAAGGCCCGGATTGAGGATGTCACCGTCTTCCGCTTCCTTGACCGTGATGGCACAGGCATCGTTCAGGCGGTTGGCAAAAGCGCGCGAAAAACCTGGCGGAATATGTTGCACAACAACTACCCCCGGCGAATTCTGGGGGAAAGCACGAAGGAGCCTCGCAATTGCCTCAGTGCCTCCCGTAGACGCGCCAATGGCAATAACACGATCGGGCGCGAAGGAAGCCGAAGGGACCTGAGGAACTTCTGGACGCACTTTGGGAGGACTCGAGACGGCCGAAGACGGCGAGGGCCTGGGCAGCCGAGAAGCGGCGGCAGCGCGGATTTTGGCACCAAGCGTTTCCCGCAACTCGCCCACCGAGTAGGGGCCACCAGGTTTGGCCAATACTTCGACGGCGCCTAATTCCAGCGCTTCGAGCGCCGCCCTGCAGGAGTGCTGGGCCAGCGAACTGACAACCACAACCGGCAGCGGGTGATAGCGCATCAGCTTGCGCAGGAAGGTGAGGCCGTCCATGCGCGGCATTTCTATGTCCAGGGTGATGACATCGGGCTCAAGATCCAGAATTTTGTCGCGGGCCACGTACGGATCGGGAGCGGTACCCACCACCTGTAACCCCGGTTCACCGGAAAGAGTTTCCGTCAGAATCTTGCGCACGATCGCCGAGTCGTCGACGATCAGGACGCGAATTTCGTTATTCCGGGGCATAGCTCCGACTCCGTCGTCATGGCGATGGTGATGTTGCCGTTCCAAAGATCCAGGGAACGGACGGCCGCGGGACGCATTTCCGATTCCGGGATATGAAGTAGGAGCCGAGGCGAGCCTAGCCGGAAAGAAGTCCGGCTCTCAACCCTGGTGAGCACTGAGCCGCAGATAATGTTGGCCAGCTCACAGATCACCTCTCCGACCTGTTGCTCTGAGAGCACTGCTTCATCCTCGGCAAGAAAATCCGCGGCAATAGAGCGGGCGGCCGGTTTGGAGATACGAAGCAGCAAGCGGCCCGAGGGTTCACCGGAAAAGCCGACGTCAACGGAAATGTGAGACGAATCGCCTGCTTGGGGCGACTGCTGCGGCACTGGCTCTTCCACCGGCTGCACGAAGAACATCTGCTCGAGCACTTGTTCGGTGCATTCGGTCAAAGCGCGTTCGAGGGCGAAATCAGCCATGGGCGACCTCCAGGCTGCGCTCCAGTTCAGCCCGCAAGACTTCGGGCCGGAAAGGTTTGACTACATAACCTTTGGCGCCCAACTGCAGCATACGCTCGGTGCGCACGGGAGTGCCATCGGTCGAGATGATAATGACGGGAATCTGGCGCAGCGTCTCATCAGCTTCCAGGCGGCGCAACAGTTCTTCGCCATCCATTTCCGGCATATTGATATCACTGAGAATGGCGTCTACCCACTCGCTTTGGAGCACCTCGAGGGCCTGTACGCCATTGGATGCTTCGAAACAACTCGCCAGGTCAAAGCCGGAAACCTCCATCACACGCCGAACGAACGCGCGCATGGCTGGCGAATCGTCTACGATCAGAACTCGGTAGGCCATGTTTACTCTCCAATTCTGAGGACTATCCGCAGTTGTGCGGAAGTCGCTACGCCGACTACGATGTGCCCGTCCAAGATCCTCCTTTTTCGCGCGGTTTACGGTAAACAGCGGGGCGGACGTATTCCAGGCCATGCTCGATTCCCGAAAAACTCTCCGAGTGACCTACGAACAGATGGCCTCCGGGTTCCAAGTTGGCCGTCAGGTTCGATATCACTTTTCGTTGGGTCGGCCGGTCGAAGTAGATCATCGCGTTGCGGCAAAAGATCACCGGAAAGCGGATGGGCCAACTGATCGGTTCGATGAGATTGAGCCTGCGAAATTTGGCGCGCTCCCGAAGCGCCGGTTTTACCGAATGGAAGCCCGAATCGCCCGCTTCCCGGGCAAATCCGAATTCCTGCCAGGCGCGTGGCAAGGCAGAGATGCGATCCGGGGGATAAACACCGCGAGCCGCAAAGCGGAGGGCTTTGCGGGAAATATCACTGCCGACCACCAGAGACCTGCAGGCGGGTAAGGCGTCCTGCAACACCAGTAACAAGGTCCAGACCTCTTCGCCGGTGGAACAGGCGGCGCTCCAGATGTGGATGGAAGGCCGGCGCGCCAGGCCCGGCAGGACGCTTTTGCGTAGAAACTCAAAATGGTCGGGCTCGCGCAAGAACGCGGTGTGATTCGTGGCCAGGGCGTCGATCAGCGCCATCAAAGCTTCGCCGCTCGCGTCGGAAAGCACGTGACGGTAATACTCGTGATACGAGCGAAAACCGCCGGTCCGGACCAAACGTTGGAGGCGGGAAGAAACCAGCTCTTGCTTGCCGGGACGCAGATCCAATCCGAATGTGCGGCGCGCCAATTCCCGAATCTGTTCAAATTCCGCGTTATCCAGAGGGCGAACCGGGTCCTCGATTCCGCGACCAGAGTGATCAAATCGAGGCATCGCTGCTTTTGTCCCTGAATAGCCGGTCCAGGTCAAGAATCAGTCCCACCCTGCCATCCCCCAGAATGGCGCCTCCCGCGATGCCCTTGACGCCTTGGAAGGTCTCACCCAAGTTCTTGATGACCACCTCCTGTTTGCCAACCACCTCGTCGACCAAAATACAGAAGCGCTGCGATTCGACTTCGGCCAGCACCAGAACTCCATGGTTGGCATCCTGGGAAGCGGGTTTTACGCCGAATTTTCGGCAGAGGCGCAGAACCGGAGTGAGAGAGCCGCGTACCAGCGCCATTTCCGCGCGCTCCTGAATAGTCCACAGCGTATCGGCTTTGGGGCGGAAGATCTCTCGTATCGCGAACAGTGGAACGATATAGCGTTCATCTCCCACACCCACCACCAAGCCGTCAATAATCGCCAAGGTAAGAGGCAGTTTGAGAAGGAACGTAGTCCCGATACCGGCGTGGGAGCGGATTTCGATATGTCCCCGGAGTTTCTCAATGTGTTTGCGAACAACATCCATCCCGACGCCCCGGCCGGAAACATCGGTCACCTGGGCCGCTGTGCTGAAACCGGGCTTGAAAATGAGTTCGTAGACTTCGCTGTCTGCGAGCGCAGCATCCTGAGATACGAGGCCTTTCTCGATGGCCCTGGCGAGGATTTTCTCGCGGTGCAGACCGCGCCCGTCATCGGAGAGTTCGATGACGACTTGGCCGGCAAGGTGCTGGGCTTTGAGTAACAAGCGGCCGGCAGGCGGCTTGCCCGCCGCTTTCCGTTCGTCCGGCATCTCGAAGCCATGATCCAAGGAATTGCGGACCATATGCATCAGAGGGTCCGCCAGTTCCTCGACAATCGTGCGATCCAAATCAATGTCGTCGCCGGCCGTCTCGATCTCGACTCTTTTGCCGAATTGCCGCGACAAATCGCGAACCAGGCGCGCCATTCGTCGAAACAGCGGACCGATGGGCACCAGACGCATGGCCATCGCGGTGCGCTGGAGTTCCGAAGTGATCCGCGTCAGTTGGCTCAAGTTGCGCTGCAAACGGGGATTCTTGATTTTGGCGAGTTCCGGATCGTGACGGACTAGAGTTTCCGCAATCACCATCTCACCTGCTATGTCCACGAGGAAGTCCAATTTTGCAGTGTCTACCTTTACGGCCATGGAGTCGGACCGGGGCGCGGGATGGCTCCTGGTTACGGAAACAGTGGCGACGGGGTGCTCGGGAGCTTGAGAGCTCTGTTCGACGGCGGCGGCGAGTGCGCCGATTCCCCGTGCCTCCGTAGATGCGTTCAGCGTTGGGATGGTGGCGATGCGCGCGAGCAGGTACGGGTCGAGATCCGGGGCGCTCGATGGCTGGTTTTGCAGAGCCAATTCCAAGTGCGTCAGCCAGCGCTTGAGATAGTCTCCGCTGAGCAAAATAACATCAATCGCTTCCGGGGTGACCGTAAATTGCCCGTTGCGGGCCTGGTCGAGTACGGTTTCGACTTCGTGCGCCACTTTCTGAATCTCGCGGAACTCCAGAAAGCCAGCCAGCCCTTTGATGGTGTGGAAATTGCGAAAAATCGCGTGAAGAGCCTCGGAATTGGAGGGATCTTTTTCTAAAACCAGAAGTTGCGATTCCAGATTGGCCAGGTGCTCCCGCGATTCGAGCACGAAATCGGAGAGCAACTCCGGATCCTGGGAGATCGCTCGTTCGGCGGGGCGTGGATCTTCCAGCGCCTCTTGCAGTTGGATCAGTCCTTCGTGAAGAATGGCGTCCGCGTCCTGAGCGCCGGCGGCCTGAATGGCGGCTAGAAGGCTTCGGGCGGCTGCGGCCGCGGCCGCCGCACCTTGCTGGAGCGCGTCCCTGTGGATCGACTCAAGGGCCGAATTCCAGATGTCGAGGTCCTGCTCCGCAGCGGTTCCCACTACCAGGCGCAGCGCGAGGTCTTCCACTCGCGATCGCAGTTCCGTATAGGCTGCCATCAGGGGCCTCAGAAGAGGTTGTCATCAGCGTCCAGCGGAAAGGCCTGGCGGTTGGCTGCCGATGAAGGAGAACCGTCGAGGGCGGACGGAACGCGATCGGCGGCGGAACGGGAGGTGACGAGCGCCGGCTCAGATAGCGCGGCGGTTTCGCGCGCCCCGCCCAACATCATGCGGAGACTGCCCACCATGGAGCAGAGATGATCGGCTTGCCCGGCCAGTTCTTCGCTGGCAGCGGCGCTTTGCTCGGCGCCGGCAGCGCCCTGCTGAGTCATGGTTTCCATGGCGCCTACGGCTTTGGCGATCTGTTCGATGCCGCGGGACTGTTCCTGACTGCCGGCGTCGATCTCGTCAATCAGTGTTTTCACGTCGGTGGTGCTCTTGGTGATCTGGTTTATCGATTTGGCGACAGTGTCCAGTTTCCGGCTGCCTTCGTTGGATTTACTGATGGAGTCTTCAATGAGCGCGGCTGTATCCTTGGCGGCTTGCGCGCTTCGCTGGGCCAGATTACGCACCTCGTCGGCAACGACTGCAAACCCCATGCCCGCCTCGCCGGCGCGAGCGGCTTCCACAGCCGCGTTCAGCGCGAGGATATTCGTTTGAAAAGCGATCTCATCAATGACGCGAATGATTTTGGAGATCTTTTCGCTCGAACCGGTAATTTCTTTCATAGATCGCACCATTTCCTCCAAATTCCGGTTGGCATCAGCCACGGCTCGGGTGGCGTCGGCCATCAACCCAGCGACGGCGCGCGTGTTTTCGGTATTTTTGTGAGTGATGGACGTAATCTCGGTGGCGGAAGAAGAAGTTTCCTGGAGAGTAGCAGCTTGTTCGGAAGTTCCTTGGGCCAGCGACTGACTGGTTGAAGCGACCTGACTGGAAGCGACGGCAACCTGACGCGAACCTTCCATCAGACCGGCCGCGATGCGCTCGAAGCGGCGGCTGGTTGAGAGCACCACAAATCCGGACGCGGCCGAAACGGCGCAGGCTGCGGCCGCCAGCAGCCACGTCATCCAATGTGAAGATCCCGCGCCGGCATCCGCCGCCAGCCAGGCGAGCCAAACCACGAGCACCAGGTTCGCCGAAATGCCGATCAGCAACTTTGTCGAAAAGGGCATTCTGTTTTCTGACATGGAATTCGGCTCCGGCTATTCAATCATGGCCTTTAAATGATGGAGGTCCTGAGCGGACAGCACGCGATCGATATCGAGGAGAATCTTCACCTTGCCCTTCACCTTTGCCAGGCCGAGCAAATAATCACCGGTAGTTTCTTCGCCGAAATCCGGAGTATCTTCGATATCGGACGACGCCAGATTGAGTACTTCGGAAACACCGTCTACGATCACGCCCATGAGAATGAGCCCCTGCTCACCTTTGGCTTGCGTAACGATAATGCAGGTGCGCTGGGTGTAGTCTGCCGCAGCCAGCCCGAACTTTAGCCGCAAGTCAATGACTGGCACAACTTTGCCGCGCAAGTTGATCACGCCTTTGACATGCAGCGGCGTCTGCGGCACGGCCGTGATCTCCTGAATGCCCATGATCTCCCGGACCTTGAGTACGCGGATTCCGAACTCTTCCTGCCCCAGTTGGAAGGTGAGATATTTGCCAGACCTCTCGTCGGCAGGACTGCTGGCATTTACCTGCTTTTGGTCAGCAATGATCGACGGCATAATTCTCGTCTTTGTTCTCCTCTTTGGGTGTAGATCAGACTTCAAGCGCGAATATGTCGCTGTGGGTGAGTGCCGCTTTTGGCCTGTCGCCTGGCCGGAGTGATACCCGCAGCAGGACATCCTCGCCATCCCAGCGAAACCGCGCCACAATCCACTCTGCGTTGGTGCACTTGGTTTTGAAGTTGCGGCCGAATATGACCGTGGGAATACTGAGACCCAGCGGGCCCAAATGACATTCCAGATCGCTTTTCAG
>DATBID010000568.1:0-9206 GCA_036557125.1 Bryobacteraceae bacterium
GAGGCCATTGGCGACACTATTGCGCTCTCGGTCACGCCGGAATATCTGGTGAAAATCGGCCTGCTCGATAAGGCTCCCGATCCTTCGCGCGACATCGGATTGCTCTTGCACAAGGCTCTGGACAAGATTGCCTTCCTGCCGTTTGGCCTTGTAATCGACCAGTGGCGGTGGAAAGTGTTCTCGGGCGAAATTCCGCCAGAGAAATACAACGAGACCTGGTGGCAGTTGCGGGAAAAATATCAAGGCATTGCGCCGCCGGTCGCGCGTTCGGAAGCCGATTTCGATCCTGGCGCGAAGTATCACGTGGCCGCGAATGTGCCTTACATGCGCTATTTCCTCGCCGACATTTTGCAATTCCAATTTCATCGCGCGCTTTCGCAGGCGGCCGGGTGCTCGGGGCCACTGAACCGTTGCTCGATATTCGGCAACAAAGCGGCGGGAACGAAGCTGAACGCCATGCTCGAAATGGGAGCGAGCCAGCCATGGCAGGATGCGCTCGAAAAGATCGCAGGTACTCGCGAAATGGACGCCGGCGCGATTCGCGACTACTTCGCACCCTTGCAGAAGTGGCTGGATGAGCAGAACAAGGGTAAACCCGTTGGCTGGTAAACAAGCTATCAGCGCTCAGCCGTCAGCTATCAGCTAAAGCGCTTTCTGCAGCACGGCCGCCAACTTCCGCGCCCCTTCGCGGATCTGCCGCAGATTATAGGCCGTATAGCCAAGCAGCAGCCCGGGACGCAGCCGGGCTTCCATGCTGTAAGCCGAAAGCGGGGGCGCGATGACTCCCGCGGCTGCAGCCTGCGCGGAGATTGCAGCATCATCCGAACCTGCCGGAAGCCAGGCAACAAGGTGCTGTCCCGCATCGGAAGGTTGCACTTCCAGGGCGCCGGCCAGTTCCCGTTCGACGGCCACCAACAAAGTTTGTTGGCGTTCGGCGTACAGCGCGCGCATCCGCCGCACATGGCGGCCGAAGTGCCCCTCGGATAGGAACTCCGCGGCCAGAAACTGCTCCAGACCGGACGAGGACCGGCTTGCCAGGGCGCGGGCCTGCACGAACGTCTCTACCAGCTTCTCCGGCGCAACCACGTACCCCAGCCGCAATCCGGGAAACAGAGTCTTGCTGAAGCTGCCGGTATAGATCACGCGCCCGGCTTCATCCAGACCTTGCAGCGACGCCAGCGGCCGGCCGCGGTAGCGGAATTCGGAATCGTAATCGTCTTCCACGATCCAGGCGCGCTGTTTGCGGGCCCACTCGAGCAAAGCCATCCGGCGTGCAAGCGACATGATGACGCCCAGCGGATATTCGTGCGACGGCGTCACGAAAACGAGCCGCGCGTGGGGCGCCCGCGCCATCCCATCGCGGACACTGATGCCCTCGGTATCTACGGGAACAGGCATGCAACAAATGCCGCCGGCTCGCAGCGCGGCGCGCGAACCCAAGTAGCCCGGATCTTCCACCCAGGCCGTATCGCCAGGATCCAGCAATACCCGCGCCGCCAGATCGAATGCCTGCTGCGTGCCATCCGTGACGATCACTTGATCGGCCGCGCAGCGCACAGCCCGCGCCACACGCAAATACTCAGCAATAGCTTGGCGCAGCGGCCGGTAGCCTGCCGGGTCGCCATAGGTGAGCATGGCCGAAGGCGCATGCCGGGCGAGGCGCGCGGCCATGCGCGCCCATAATGCGCGAGGAAACTGATCGAGCGCCGGTATACCAGGACGGAATGGCCGCGGTTCCATGTGCGCCAGTCTGCTCGGTGAAAGCGGTATCGAGGCCAATTCCTGCCCGCGCCTGGAAGCGTGAAGTGCTTCAACAGGGGAACGAGACCGGGCAGGACGCGGCGCCTCCGCGTTCACGCGCAGCAGTTCCTCGGGCAACGCGGCGGCGACAAAGGTGCCCGAACCAACCTTGCCCTCCAGGTATCCCTCCGCCAACAATTGGTCGAATGCCCCCGCGACGGTGTTGCGCGAAACACCCAGATCGGCCGCCAGTTCGCGCGTTGAGGGTATGCGCGTTCCCGGCGAAAATGTGCCGCTCAGTATCGCCGTTCGAAGCTGATCGTATAACTGCCGCTGCAGCCCGATGCGCGAGCGCCTGTCCAGATTCAGTGCGAGAAATGGCACCATAAGTTTTTCGAAAGTGGCCATTTGGAAAAGGCCACTTTCGCAGTATAGTCGGAATATGGCAAGTCAGCGAGCGCAAGTCAAACGGCACGCCGAACGCAGCGTTCCCGAACAGGCTGCGGCCATTCTCGAAGTGGGGCGCGTGGCGCATCTGGCGTTCACGGAAAACGGCCAGCCGTTCGCCATCCCTTTCGGGTACCAGTTCGATGCTTCCCAGCCCGATCGCCTTTATATTCACGGCTCTCGCGCCAGCCGCGCTCTCAACCTAGCCGCATCCGGCGCACCGCTCTCGGTTACCGTCACGCTCCTCGATGGCTTGGTCTACTCCAAGTCGGCCATGTACCATTCCATCAATTACCGCAGCGCGGTTTGCTTCGGTCGCGGATGCGAAGTGAAAGAGGAAGGCCGGCAGCGCGCCATCTATGACCGGATGATCCAGCGCTACTTCGCTGGACGCAAACCCGGCCGGGACTATGCCCCCGCCACGTCTGCCGAACTGGCCGCTACGATGCTGGTGGAAATTGCGATTGAAGAAATCAGCGCCAAAGCGCGGCAGCAAGGGCCGGCCGGTCCTTCCGATGGCGACCCCGAAGCGCCCGGCACGGCCGGCGTGATCCCCGTACAGTTCTGAGCGGTAGCGGCAAGTATAATCAAGAAATGAAGTTTTGGGGATTTTTGGGTGTGCTCAGCGGCTGTGCGATTGCGCTCTGGGCCGCCGATCCCGTCGCGCCGAAACTGCCTGCCGCCCCCGCTGCCTCCGCGGAAGAAGAGCCGGCGCGCATTCTGGTCGATGTCACTCGCGTGAACATGCTGTTCACCGTGACCGATAAGAAAGGCCGTTTCGTAACCGACCTGACGAAAGATGATTTCGAGATCATCGAAAACAAGAAGCTCCAGAAAATCCAGGAGTTCACGGCCGAATCCGACCTGCCGCTTCGCCTGGCCATTCTGATCGATACCAGCAGCAGCATCCGCGACCGGTTCCGCTTCGAACAGGAAGCCGCCACCGAATTCATCAACAACGTGGTTCACCCCCGTGTGGATAAAGCTATGGTGGTGAGCTTCGATTCTTCTGCAGAACTGGTTTCGGATTTGATTGACGACACCCGCCAGCTTGATAATGCCGTGTTGAATTTGCGCCCCGGCGGCGGAACGGCGTTCTATGATGCCATCTATTTCGCCTGCCGCGATAAGCTACAGCAGGATCAGCCCAAGCACAAGTTTCGCCGAGCGATGGTGATTCTCACCGATGGCGAAGATAACCAGAGCCGCTATACCCGCGACCAGGCGCTCGAAATGGCGCAGAAAGCCGACGTGGTGATCTATGCGATTTCCACCAACATCACCCACTCGGAAACCGACGGCGACAAAGTTTTGAAGTATCTGACGGCGGAAACCGGCGGGCACGCGTTCTTCCCGTTCAAAGTAGAGGACCTGGCGCAATCGTTCGAAAATATCGCCAACGAGCTGCGGCACCAGTACAACATCTTCTACCGTCCCGAGCCGCTAATCACCGATGGGCTCTATCACACGGTGGATCTCCGCGTAAAAGGCCGGAAGGATCTCGTGGTCAGGGCGCGCAAAGGCTACTACGCTCCCAAGTTCTAAAACATGATTCGCCCGGGCGAGGCGCGAGATCTCGCGGAAATTCGCGCCATTCAGGCCGCCAGCCTGGAAAGCGCCTGTTGGGATCCGGCTTCCTATTTGAACTTCGATCTGCTCGTGGCAACTGAGGGCGCGCGCGTCGCCGGCTTCCTCGTGGGCCGTACACTCACCGCACGTGAACACGAGCTGCTGGACCTAGCCGTGGCGCCCGATTTTCGCCGCAAAGGCATTGGGAGCGCGCTCGTAATAGCATGGCTGGAACGGGCACAGGGTGAGGTTTTTCTGGAGGTGCGGCCCTCAAATCATGCTGCCCGGCAGTTCTATAAGTTCTTGGCTTTTGAAGAGGTTAGCAGTAGACCCGACTATTACCATAATCCCCCCGAGCCCGCTATTGTTCTGAAGTTTCATTCATGTTAATGTTCGATTAGGCGGGGTTCCCCCGCTACGCACAAAAATGAACCAAGAGATTACCCACCGAGCCTGAATTCCGAACCACGACTCGGCGTGGCAACCTCGTAGGAGGAATTGCCTCACTATGGAACGGAACGCACAGGAAGAGCTTAAGGCGCACCTGATGGAGACTAACGAGGAGTTTCGGACGCTCGCCGGCCAGCATTCGCGCTACGCCCGGGAGTTGGAAGCCCTGGAGACCCGTGCTCACCTGACTTATGACGAGCAGGTGGAAGAAACACGGCTGAAGAAACTCAAACTCCGGCTAAAAGATCAGATGGAAGCGATCCTGAATCAGTACCGCTCGCAACAGGTCGCTTAACATCGGGTGCGCTTGCAGTACCTGAAAGGCCCGGTCAGCTTCGGCTGGCCGGGCTTTTCGACTTTTTGGGGGCGCGCAATGGGCACTTCCCGCCAGCTTGAGGGCAGCCATACTGAAATTCCGGCAATCTATCGGCCTGTCATCTGGGATCCATTTTTGCGCGCAAGGTCTCCAGTTCGTTGCGCTGGTATGCCTCCGCATTGGGCCGGGAGAAAACCGGCGCTGCGGCCTGAAGGTACTTCCGGGCCGTAGGATAGTCGCCGCGCCGGAATGCCAGTTCGGCCCGCGTGAGATCAAGATTGGCTGACCAGTTCGGATCTCCGGAAAGCTGCGCGACCGCCTGGGGGTCAATCGTTTCCAGGAGCCGGGCAGCTTCCGGAAGGCGGTCGAGCGCGATCCAGCATGTTGCCAAGGTCTGGGCTGTTCCACCGGTGAGCCCCGCGCGGGGGCCGAAGGCTTTGGTGGAAGCTTCCCAGGCGGTATGCGCGTTGCCGGCGCCTTCCTGGTAACGCCCGGCGCGGCATTGGGCCAGCGCCGCATCCGAGAGGGTGGCAATGGCAAAGAACGAGAAAGGTCCCTGCTTGCGAAGCGCCAGCCGGTAAATTGCGAGGTCGTCACGGATCGCTTGGTCCCACAGGCCGAGACTGCCTTCGGATTCCGCCCGGGTGGTGAGCACCTGCATGCTGAGTTCGTGGCCCTCGCCGAGCCTGGTCACGTACAACGGATAGATCGCGGTGGTTTCCTGAATGGCTTCGCGGTGCTTGCCTTCAATCATGAAGGCCTGGGCAAGGTTCAGACGCACACGCAGAACACTGGGGCTGCCGGCGCCATCCAGGCGCGTGAAGTCGGCGATCAGTTGGCGGAAGAGCTTCTCAGCCTTGGCGCCGTCGCCCAGCCGGATATACGAGAAAGCCAACCTTTGCTCCAGAATCAGACGCGCGTTCTCATCGAAGCCGGAAAGCTCCGAGGCGCGTTGAAAGGCCAGTTGAAACTGCTCGGAAGCTTTTCTGGCGTCATTGTCAATGAGCGCGATCGTCCCCCGCGCCGAAGCGAGCCAGACGAAGAGATCACCGGAGGGTTTGGGTAGCGAGTGGATCTCCGGCTCCAGCCGGGCGAGGATCGATTTTGCCAGGGGCAGCGATCCCTTTTCGTAGCTGCGTGCTTCCATGCTGGCCCGCTGGAGCTTCACCACGAGCGCGCCTTCCGATTGCGGCCCTTGTGCTTGTTCAAAGAGCGCGGCGGCGCGCTCGTACTGCCGGCGCGCGTCCGGAAAATCGCTGCGATTATCGAAGGCGCGGGCCATAGCTTGGTGCAACTGAGCCGCGACTTCGGGTGACGTCTGGAACTGCCGGTCGATCTTTGCGGCGGCCTGCTTCATGGCGTCCGGCAGAGTCTCGGCCGCCTTGCCCTCGGCAAACGGATCGCTGCGTCCCAGGACATCGCTGGCGAGGAACCGGTTGATGGCGGCGGAGACCGCGGTTTGGCGATTGGCCCGGTCGCGCTCTTCGCTGGCCCGATGGTAGAGCACGAAGCTGGTAATCAACCCGGCCGCGAGTGCGGCAACGGACGCGGCCACCCAGGGCCGGCGCGCGCGGGCCTGGGCCAGACGCCGCTCCGCCTGAAGCGCCTGATCGCGGCTTCGGGCCAATTCGGCGCGCTCCACTCGCCGGCGATCCACCTGATCCAGCCGCTGGGCTAGCATAGCGGCGCTGGGCAAACGCCGTTGCG
The DNA here is from genome assembly GCA_036557125.1 of Bryobacteraceae bacterium. Classification (GTDB taxonomy): domain Bacteria; phylum Acidobacteriota; class Terriglobia; order Bryobacterales; family Bryobacteraceae; genus PSRJ01. The sequence goes on from DATBID010000568.1 coordinate 6,230, forward strand.
GATCGCCACAGGCGGCGTCGGCGATATCTTCCCGAAGCAGCGGGTCGTCAACAGCGGCCTCCCAACCAGGGGAGAGCGGCTTGCGGAAATCGCCGGCTACCAGTTGATACAGAATCACGCCGAGAGCGTAGACATCCGCTAGGGCGGTGGGCGCCTGGCCGGCCAGCACCTCCGGACCGAGATACATCAGGGTGCCGGTCAAGGTCTCAGGGTCGTGCGTCCCGGTCTGGGTAAATCCGAGATTGGTGATACCCAATTCACGGAGGCGGGATGCTTCCAACAGCGAGCCGCTACCGAAATCGGCCACTTTCACCTGCCAGCCGCCGTCGTGTGCAGGGACGATCAGGATATTGGCAGGCTTGAGATCTTTGTGCAGGACGCCGACTTCGTGGGCAGCGGCCACCGCGGCAGCGATTTCAGAGAGCAAGCGGACTCGCGTAAGTAGCGGAACCTTTTCCAGCCCGCCCTGCTCCTCCGCCCATTCCTCGAGATTAGCCCCACAGTATTCACTTTCGAGATAGAACGGGGCGGTCTCGAAGTTCCACTCGAGCAGCTTCACAAACTCCGGCCGCTCGCCTAAAGACTCCTTCAGGAATCGGGCGAGGGTAACTTCGCGCTTCAGCGCTTTCAAGCGAATCCCATCGGAAGCAAACTTGAAAACGCGCCGCTCGCCCGTTTTGGGGTGCCCGGCCAGCCACACCTGGCTCGAACCGGCAGCATCCAGTCGCCGGAGCAACTGCCATTGTTCGCGCCCCGGGACAAAGTCCCCGGGCAGAAAGCCCAATTCCGGGATTCTCGGAGCAGGGAGGCTGGCGCTTTGGACGGGCACACCCAGCCGGTACCCCGTGCGCGGCACGGTGAGGATGATGTGGGAATCTTCATCGTGGAGCGCCTTCCGCAATTTGGATATGGCGGTCGCAAGCGAACCTTCCACTACGCGCACACCCGGCCAGGCAGCCTCCAAAAGTTCTTCCTTAGTGACCACTTCCCCGGCATGGAGTAATAGCTGGCACAGAACTTCGAGGGGCTTGGCCTCGAGCTCTACGGGCTGGCCGTGCCTGCGCAACTCGCGGCTGGTTTCGTTGAACTCGCAATCGGCAAAACGCCAGAGTAGGCCCGGAACCTCTTTTTCGTTGGCGCTAGGCGATTCGAAGAGCATGAGTTAGGATTCTTTAGAATTCTTGAGAGTATCTTCAGGGAGCAGCGTGGCAGAATGCCTTTCGGCCCACTGCTTCCGTTCGGACTCATTCTCCCACGGCTGCGGCCCCGGCCGACATTCCTACCGTATTAGGACCAGGAGACTATGACTCGGTTTTTCGCATTGCTCACGTTAGCCAGTGCCCCCATTCTCGTCTACGCCCAGGGGGTGATTACCACGGTGGCCGGAACGGGCGCAACGGGGGTTTCGGGCGATGGCGGCCCGGCCACCAGCGCGGCACTAGGCGCCCCTTCAGGCAATACTCTGGATGTGGCGGTAGACACCGCCGGGTACCTGTACATCGTTGATGGCGGCAACCGGCGCATTCGTAAAGTGAATGCGGCGGGAACCATTACGACGGTAGCCGGCGGCGGGAGTGCTATCGGTGATGGGGGGCCGGCAACCGGTGCCCAAATATTTCCGGGCGGCGCAGCCGTAGATAGCGCGGGGAACCTGTACTTTGCGCAAGGGGCAACGATTCGCAAAGTGAACCCGGCAGGAATCATCAGCACGATAGCCGGCAGCGGAAACATCGCGTATGGCGGCGATGGAGGACCGGCTACCGCCGCCGGATTCAATGCCAGCGGCGTGGCGGTAGATGGGGCAGGGAACTTATACATCGCCGATTCGTTGAACTCGAGGATTCGGAAGATCAGCCCCTCGGGAATCATCAGCACCGTCGCCGGGAACGGCTTGCCTGGTTTTTCGGGTGACGGGGGCCCGGCTACCAGTGCCTCGCTGTACCTTCCGCAAGGGCTGGCCGCCGACAACGCAGGCAATCTTTATTTCGCCGACAACAGCCGAATCCGGAAAGTAGATACAACCGGGATCATCACCACGGTAGCGGGGAACGGCAGTCCCATCGGATTAGGCGAGGGAGCTCCCGCCACTAGCACGGGAATGGTTCCGGTTTGGGTAGCCGTGGACAGCGCCGGAAATCTGTACGTGGTGGACGATGCCACCAACAGAATCCGGAAAGTGACCACAGGCGGCGCCATCACGACGGTCGCGGGAAACGGCATGGCCGGATTCTCCGGCGATGGCGGTCCGGCCACCAGCGCATCTCTGAACGCGCCGAGCAGCGTTGCCGTGGATAGCGCGGGAAACATTTATATCGCCGACCTTAATAACAATAGGATCCGTAAAGTGACCAGTTCCAATCCGGCCGCGCCGGCGATTTCGGCCAGCCCGAACGCCGTCGTGTTTAGCTATACGATCGGCAGTGCGGCTCCGCCGAGCCAGATGGTGGCGCTTGCCAGTTCCGGCGCGCCTTTCAGTTTCGGGGCGGCAGCCAGCACCTCCTCAGGCGGGGACTGGCTGTCGGTGACACCGCCGAACGGGTCTGTGCCCGCCACACTTACGGTAGCGGCCAACGTGGCGGGCATGGCGGCCGGGGACTACACCGGGACGATTGCTATTGTTGCCAGTGGCGTGGCTAACAGTCCGCTGAATATCACGGTAGAACTACACGTCCGCGCGTCGGGGGCGCAGCCGCCGGCGGGAGCGCCGACAATCACTCCCGATGGCGTCCAAAATGCCGGCGGATATCAAAGTAAGCTGGCGCCGGGAGCGGTGTTCGTAATCAAGGGCAGCAATTTAGGGCCGTCCTCGATTGTCACCGCAACGCCGCCGGACTATCCGACCACATTAGGGGGGTCATCGATCGCCTTCACCCCCGCGGGCGGAGGCGCCGCAATCAGTGCCCGGATGGTCTATTCGTTGGACCGCCAGCTTGCGGGCGTGCTTCCCTCCTCGCTCGCGCCCGGCACGTACGCAGTC
>DATBID010000569.1:0-3359 GCA_036557125.1 Bryobacteraceae bacterium
ACATCCGTGCCGGCATGAGTGCGGCTGGCAACCAACCGCAGCGCCGCGGGAAAAGCTGCCCCCAAAAGCACAGTCGGGACAAAAACAATACCCAAAGCGGCAATCAGAAAGCGTGCGCACATGGCGAGCAACTCTGTCCCGCCACCGGCCCGCACGATTTCCTCCGCCTGCGATTGCAGCCGCATCAACCAGTCGCCTAAGCCCGCAATTTCGAGCAGAGCGATAAGGCCTGCCGCCGCAATCAGGAAGCCGAAGATGCCCCAGGCGTCGCGCACCCGATGGCTCCAGCGGGCGTATAGTGCGCTGCCGATGGTCAGCCCGGCCAGGTATGTCGCCAGCACGACGGCAAAAGAGAATGTCCGTGTACTTGTGAATTGAACCACCACTTGCGACCAGACCACTTCGTAACCAAGCGCGATTCCGCCCGCAATTGCGTATAGCGCCAGCGCAAACCGGGCTTGCGATTCCGTGAGCTTCGGATCGAGGGATCGCGTGGCTGCCGGTTTTGATCGAATGCCGCCTTCCAGCGCCGCCGCGATTATCGCCAGGGCGATGTTAATGCCCGCCGCGGCGAACCCTGTCGCCCGTATTCCGATTGCCGGTATCAGCACAAACGAAGCAATCAGCGCCCCGGCGATCGCGCCTGCTGTGTTGGCGGCGTACAGGGCGCCTCCCGCCCGGGCCACTTCGGCGGTTCGCGAGGCCTGCGCGCGCACGAGAACCGGCAACGTTCCACCCATCAGCAGGGCCGGCGTTCCGATTAGAGCGAACGGAAGCAGCCAGGCAACAATGCCCGCGTGCCGCTGTAGTGTCACGAAAAGCAAACCGCTGTGCGCGAGCGCAATGGTCGTGCCGGCGCTCAATAAACCAATGCCAAGTTCCAAAAATGCGTAAAGAAGAAGGGGCCGTTCCGCCCGGTCAGCCTTTCGGCCAAACCAGGCGCTCCCCAGGGCGAGTCCCGCGAAAAACGCGCTTACCGCAGTCGTGACCGCGTAGACATCAATTCCGACTATCAGCGATAGCTGCTTAATCCAGAGGATCTGGTAAATGAGCGCCGCAATGCCCGAGGCAAACAGCAACAGACCCAACGTTCGGGTGCGTTCTCCAGTATCGGACCCGGCAGCTAATTCGACCATGCTGGCCTTGCCCATTGTGGCTGAGTCTACACTACCCGGTGTCGAATAAAAAATCCGGCCGACCTGGCGCGCCGTCTAAGTGCTGCCAATTATGAGCCTTCGACGATGGAATTCTTTTGCGCCAGTCGCAGTTGTATTAGCGCTGCTGTTTTCTGCGCCCGCCAAAGGTCAGCAAAGCGGCCATTACTTAGAAGCGGCTACCGGTCTGATGAACGGCAGCCTGCCGCCCGCCGGGTATTATCTGGGATTTATTCCTTTCGTCTACTATGTCGATTCCATCAAAGGGCCGAGCGGTGGGTCTATCCCTGCCAACCTCACAATGAGCGCACCGATCGCGATGGTCAGCGGCGTTACCAAAACCAAGTTCCTCGGGGCTGACTACGGCTTTGCCATCCTGGTCCCGATCATGAATCAGCGAATTACCACAAACGTTGTGCCAAGTCGTAGCTTCAGCGGCGGATATGGGGTATCGGATCTCTTTTTCACGCCTGTTGAGTTAGGATGGCACAAACCGAAAGCAGACTTTCTAGCTTCCTACACCCTGGCAGCTCCCACGGGCGACTTCAGTTCCGACCAGGTCTTCAACTCGGGACTCGGCATGTGGTCCCACATGTTCCAATTGGGAACCACTTACTACCCGGAGAAGACTAAGAAGTGGAACGCCTCGATCCTCAGCACCTGGGAAATCTGTACTACAAAGACTGCGACAAATGTGAGGCCTGGCTCGCAGATGGCTCTTGAATATGGCGTTGGCCGGCGGATGCTTCGTTATGCACTGAATGTCGGTGTAGCCGGAAGTTACTACCGGAAACTGACGTTAGATACAGGCACCGCGATTGCGTTTCACGATCAGGAGAACAGTATAGGCCCGGAGGTTTCTCTCACCTTACCTGAGGCGCACCTCAGCTTTGATGTGCGCTATGAGCCGCAGTTCGATGTCCGGGGCAGAACGAGCGGCCAGTTCCTGGCTATATCACTTACATATCTAAACATCGAACACTGAGGCGTTTACGGTTGTTTCTCTTCCGGCACGTAATTTAATGGTGCGCCCACCGGAATGAGAGGTTCGCGTTTCAGGCTCTCCTGATAATCCGTCAGGAGCTTTGCAATGTGTGCACCGACCCAGGTGTGGAGGTACGGATAATCGAAAGGTTCGCGCTCTTTGGGATCCGTATCCAGATTGATCAAATGCGGGTTCGGGAGAGGTAAGGCCGGGTCGGTGAGCGTCTTTTGTTCCACCATGACCAATTTGAAATTGCGCCATTTAACTCCGTAGAGCTCACTTCCTAGCCAATACAGGAAACCTTCGCGATTTGAGTTCGGTTGCTTCCCCTCCAGGAAGGCGCGCTGATCGACTCCGTCAATCACGCGATCCTTCGGGATGTCGAAGCCTGTCCAAAGGAGGAGCGTTGTGAACATATCGGTGATGTGCATAATCTCGTTGCTGACCTGGCCCGCGGGCACATGGCCCGGATAGCGCACCATTGCAGGTGTCCTGAGAGAGCCTTCCATGCCGGTAAAGTAAGATCCCTCGAAATAGCCGGCTGTGCCGCGCCAGGGTTCTGCTTCTTCCGGCCCGTTGTCTCCCGAAAAGACAACGATCGTATTGTCAGCAACGCCAAGTTGTTTGAGATAGTCAAGCAGCGTCCCGAAATCCGTATCGAGTTCCAGCAGACAGTCGGCCCAGTCGCCATGACCTGTTTTGCCCTTGAACTCGGCTCGCGGAACTGTCGGCAAATGCATCATTGAATGGTTGAAATAGAGGAAGAAAGGTTTGCCGGCATCGGTGCTGCGTTTAAGAAACGCTTTAGCGCGTTTCATATATTCGACGTCGATATTACGCCTTACCTCCAGAGTCAATTGTTCCAGCTCATGGATCGGTTGCCCTTTGCGGCCTTCGAGCACACGTGTTACTGGGTCACGCTTAGGGTCATACCAGGGGTCCTCCGGCCACAGGCATTCGTCATACGAGCGGGGGATACCATACCATTCATCGAATCCGTGGTCGATTGGCCAGCGGCCGGGCGAATCGCCAATGTGCCACTTGCCGACAATTGCGGTTGCGTAGCCCGCATCGGAGAAAATGTCTCCGAGTGTCCGCTCCCACTTCACGAGACCGCTATGCGAGCCGGCAAGAGCCACTGTTTGATTACCGGAGCGTATGGAATAACGGCCGGTCATCAATGCTGAACGGGACGGTGTACATTGCGCCTCTGGTGCGAA
>DATBID010000570.1:0-8403 GCA_036557125.1 Bryobacteraceae bacterium
GTGATTCGCCTGGAACTCTTCCATCACATCTCCAGTCACGCTAAGCGAATGAGAGCCGGTGATTTTGACAGCGCTCTTTCCCACCACTTCAAGATTGTTGTCGCGGCCAACCTTCTGCACCTGGTCGCGGGTGATATCCACATGAATATCCCGCTTCACCGATTCCAGTTTGTCTCTGGCGACCGTCAGGTGCCGGTCCCGGCCGATGGACTCCCGCCGGTCATTCTTTATCCGAATGTCAATGTCGTTTTCCCCGTGGACAAATATCTGCTCGCTGCCTTTCTTGTCTTCGAAACGGATTTCGTTGAATCCGCCGCCTCCTTTGGAACTCATCGATTTCCATGTGCTCTTGGTCTGCTCACCCGGAAGAGCATAAGGCACAATCTGGTCGGCGTTGTACACCGAACCCGTGATAATAGGCCGGTCGGGATCGCCTTCCAAAAAGCTGACTACCACTTCGTGCCCGATCCGTGGGATTTGAATCATCCCCCACTGTTTTCCAGCCCACCCTTGCGCCACTCGAATCCAACAGGAGCTGTTCTCGTCATTGCGGCCCTGGCGATCCCAAAAGAATTGGACTTTCACCCGGCCGTATTTATCTGTCCAGATTTCCTCGCCGGACTTGCCCACCACAACCGCCGTCTGCGTGCCGTGAATTGCGGGCTTGGGCGTCGATCGGCGCGGCCGAAAAGGCACAGAGTGGGGAATGGCTTCAAAGCGGTTCGTATATTCGAAGGGGTCTTCATGCCCCGAGCGATAGCTGGCATTTCGAGCGTGGTGCTCCAGCGCGATTAGGGTGTAGTCCGTATTGTTGGCATCCCGGAAATGGTCGCTCAAAGTGAACTGGTAGCCACACTCGAACCCCATGCAGTTGCTTGCGCCAGTCATCTTGGTCAGGGCCACCTCTCTTTCTTCGAGGCGAATGCGCGCGTAGCGTGACCCTTCGTCTTTGGTCTTATATTTGCCCGGATAGTCGTAGTCCTCCCCCGGAAGGTTCCCGGCTAGGGTGGCAAACAGGTTGGTATTCGGCTTCTCGAAATCGTAGTCAATAAGAGACGCAGTTCCTGTGTGCATCCGAAACTCGGTTTCCAGGCTGATGACAGTATCTTCCGGCTGGCTCGACCCGGTAGTAGCCAGGTAGCGCGCCTGTGGTTTGTGGGCGCATGGACTGAGGGCAGAGTTATCGTTGGCTAAGATTAATGTGTGTTTGTCCTGGCTCTGCTCGAAGTAGTAAAAGATGCCCTCATCTTCGAGGAGACGCGAGACAAAGGCGAAGTCGGTTTCCCGATATTGGACGACATATTCCCTCTGCGGAAACGATCCCTGTAGCTTGAGCTGGTAATCCGAGAAGCCTCGTCCCTGAAACACCTGTTCCACAATGTCGGGGACGGTTTTGTTCTGAAAAATGCGGCAGTCGGAAAAGTGATGCAAAAACCATAGCCACGGAACCATTTCCGCCTCATACGCTGCCATCCCATCTTCTCCACACTCAAGGAGCTTGATTCGACTGATGTATCCATGCACATGACGCTCGGAGTCCTCTACCAGATCGAGTGACAGAACCGCAGGCTTGGTAATAAGATGTTCCATATCGATGTTCGAGTCTGGCGAAAGGAGGCGGAGCACAAAACGGAATGGCTCCGACACTCTCTCGTATCCTTCGAATCGGTCGAGAAGTAAGGAGTCATCCCCGAGCGGCGTCTTGATCCGGAACGGGCGATCAGTCTGCGTAGCTGGCAACGAAGTCTCTCCCGCTCAGTGTTTGGCTTAGGTTGTATGTGAAGCCGTCTTTGTCCAGGCCCACGTGAACCGATTCCAGCTTCTGTACTTCGACAATCCGCCCCAAAATCTCACGGGAAATCTCGGGCAGCATCGTGTTGGTCAGGATATTGTCGACGTTCCGGGCGCCGCTTTCGACCTCCGTACAGCGCCTGGCGATCTCGCCGATAATCGCATCATCGTAAGAGAGCGTGATGGCGCGGCTGACTTCAATCCGCCGCTGGATCTTCGCCAGTTTGAGTTCGATGATCTTCCGTAAAGCTTCATCGCGGACCGGAAAATACGGGACAATGACTAGGCGGCCCAGAAAAGCCGGCTTGAAGACTTTATTCAGCTCCGGTTTCAGCGCGTTAACCAAAGCGTCGGGCGCGGGCGAAGTTTCCGGATCGGCCGTCAATTTCATGATGCTGTCGGTTCCCGCGTTGGAAGTCAGGATGATTATGCTATTCCGAAAGTCAATTTCACGCCCCTCGCCGTCTTCCATGCGGCCCTTGTCGAATACTTGAAAGAAAAGTTCCAGCACGTCCGGATGCGCCTTCTCTGCCTCATCCAGCAGCACTACCGAATAGGGCCTTCGCCGCACGGCTTCCGTAAGCACGCCGCCCTCCCCATAGCCGACATAGCCGGGAGGCGATCCCTTGAGCGTGGAAACCGTGTGGGCTTCTTGAAACTCCGACATGTTTATCGTGATCAGGTTGTGTTCGCCGCCAAACAATAGATCGGAGAGCGCCAACGCAGTTTCCGTCTTGCCCACGCCGCTCGGGCCGACCAAAAGGAACACACCGGCTGGCTTGCCCGGATCGTCCAGGCCGGCCCGAGCCGTGCGGATTCGCCGGCTGATGCATTCGAGCGCATGATCCTGCCCGATCACCCGCGCCCGCAGGTGCTGTTCCAGCGAGAGAACCGTTCCGATCTCATCCTTCAGCATTTTCCCGATCGGAATTCCCGTCCACCCGGATACGACTTCCGCCACCACCTGCGCATCCACCGCGATCCGCAACAGCGGCGTTTCTCCTTGTAGCGCTTCCAGATCGGAATTCAGCATCGCAAGCTGGGCCCGCAGTTCTTCAACTTCGAACGATGGCGGCGCAGCCGCCGATTCAAGGCGGGAGCGGATCTTCCGAATTCGCTTCACGAGCGCGCGCTCCTGCCGCCAGCGCTTATCGAGTTCTCTGCGGCGCTCCTCGGTTTTCGCGCGGTTCTCCACGATCGCGGCGAGACGCTCCGCATGATCCGTGCCGGCCGTCATTTCGCGCTCGAGAATACGTGTCTGCGCCGCCAGATCCTCCAAAGTTCGCGACGTATCTTCCAGGGCTGCCGGAACGGAATTCTCCCCCAAAGCCAGCCGCGCACATGCGGTATCGAGGACACTGACAGCCTTATCGGGCAACTGCCGGTCCGGCAGGTACCGGTGCGAAAGCCGCACTGCCGCAAGCAAACCTTCATCTAAGATCCGCACCTGATGATGCTGCTCGAGCGCGGGCGCCACGCCGCGCAACATGAGCGCGCATTGCGCTTCCGAGGGTTCCTCCACCTTCACCAATTGAAAGCGCCGCGCCAGAGCGGAATCTTTTTCGAAGTATTTCTTGTACTCCGGCCAGGTGGTGGCTGCGATGGTTCGCAGTTCCCCGCGAGCGAGCGCCGGTTTGAGCAGGTTGGCGGCATCGTTCTGTCCCGCTTGTCCGCCCGCGCCGATCATGGTGTGCGCTTCATCGATGAATAGAATGATCGGAGTAGGCGAAGACTTCACCTCATTGATCAATTTCTTCAGCCGGTTTTCAAACTCGCCCTTAATTCCGGCTCCGGCCTGCAGCAGCGCCAGATCGAGCGTCCGCACGGTCACGTCCTTCAGAGCCGGCGGCACGTCACCCTGTGCGATGCGCAACGCAAATCCCTCGACCACCGCCGTCTTACCGACGCCTGCTTCGCCCACCAGAATAGGATTGTTCTGCCGCCGCCGCGTAAGGATATCGACCACCTGGCGGATTTCGAAATCGCGTGCGAGCACCGGATCGATTTTGCCTTGCCTGGCGTTTTCTGTGAGATTGATCGTATATTGGTCCAGGTTTGGCGTTTTGCTCCCACCGGCCACGGCCGGCTTTCCGGTGTTGGGCTCACCCGTGGGCGCACTCTCTTTGGAAGCGGCCGCAATTGCGGCAAATTCCCTGCGCAAATTGTCTACCGGAATCTTCTGCAGCTCGCGGCTGCTTTCGCGCAGCATTCGCCCCAGTTCCTCGTTACTCAGCAGCGCCAGGATCGTAAAGCCCGACCGAATAGACGAATCACCGAAATCGATCGAGCCGATGGTCCAAGCCTCTGTCAGCATCTTGAGAAGCGAGGGACTCAGGGCAGGCGTTCGTGGATTGCCGGTTTTCAACTCGTCAAGGCTTCGCGTCAGTTCCGCTGCAAGCGACGGCTTATCGATCCCGTACTGCCTGGCGATTACGGCGAAGTCGTTGTCACTCGGCTCGAGCAGTTTCATCAGGTAGTGTTCGATTTCCACGTCGTAGTGAGTGCGGGACAAGCAGAACCCGGCTGCAGCCTCCAGCGCAAAGCGTGTCGAATCGTTCAGTTTTCCGATCAGTGATCGTAGATTGACTCCCATTTCCGTCTCCATTTACGCCAGCAGCAGGACCGTATCTCCGGGTGGCCGGTCGAACTCCGGTCCCGATCGAATCCATGTAAACCAACCCAGTCGTGGACCTCGCGAATCCGGTCGGCCCAAGTCGCACCGGGGCACTTCCTTCTGCTCCAAAATCAATTGCGTTTCCACTTCCACCTCGCGGCCACAGGAAAACCGGGTCAGTTCGCAAAGCGGCTCCCATGCCGTCCCGGACGGCAGGAAGCTCAAATACTGTTCCTGCGTCAAAGGGCCGAGTTTTAGACGAATCCGCGACTGCAGGTCCCATACGGCGTCGCCGATCACCGTCGCCGGACCCAATTGCTCGGCAAGAGAGTCTTGGTTATCAAAGATGCATTGGTCGCCGGCGTCAAGCGCGCGCCATGCGCCCACAAACTGCTCCACCTCCACCGGCACATCGAAATAGTCCTCCAATAACTGAGCCAGCGCGGTAGCCGAACGCGGTTGAAGCGAGAGAAGGCCGGCATAAAACAGCAGCCGCTCGTCCTGGATTTGCAGCCGGCTTTCCAGGCCTGCCGTGCCCAGCCCGATCAGGCAGCTCAGGTATTTGGAAAGCCGATCGGCTCCCTCCCGCTCATAAGTCACTCCGAAGCGGTATTTCTCCCAAGCCCAATAAAACAGCGAGATGATCCTATGGTTGAAGAGATCGAAGAAGTCCGCCAAACTGTGATCCCGTTCCCGGACCCGAGAGAGCAGGAACGCAGAGTAACAGCGTGGCAGCACGCCTGCGGGGCCGGTGAGGCCCATAAATGTGACTACGATTTCTGCTCTTCCTTCGCTGCATTGAACCTGGTCAATCGTGCTGGGTGGAAATGCCAGTGCAGGCTTTGCGGCATACCGCACAACTTCATCGGCCGGATTGACGAATCGGCCATCAGGCCGCTCACGATCCGGCAGCCGCAAGAGCAGCCGCACAGCCTGGAAGAAATCGAAGCGGCCGGGATGGTCCTGTAGAAGTCGCTCGATTTCGGCAAATTGGGGCGGCGCGGAATCTATAGTAAGACCTTCCGTCCGGCTCGCGGCGGCCATTCGCGTAGGATCTCTCCTTTCCTCCGCCTGGTCTTTGCCACCAGTTGGGTAAAGCTATTCAGTGATGTATAGAGTGCCAGAAACTGCTCCATCACGCTGGCAAATAGATAGACACCACTACCGACGAACTGATCCTCATCCAGCTCCAACTCCACGCGCGTACCGCGTGCGAATGAGATTCCGTCTTCCGAAGTGACACGCGCGAAATGAGAACGGCTGCTCAGGCCGGTGATTCCCTGAATCATTCGCTCGGCGGAGGGCGTTCGGCTGAAGTCATACAGCCTCAAAATCTGCTGCAATGCGGTGCGTCCGTTTTCCACCAGTGACAAATAGTTCAGAGACAGGTGGGAAATCAGGCGCCAAAGCGCCAACCCGGCCGTAGGGGGACGAACCGGCTTTGTCGGCTCGGTCAGTGACACGATGCGCTTTACGGGGGCGTTGCCTTCCAGTTCAAAATCTCCCGCGGGGTTGCCGAAAGGCAACTGAGCCGGCAGGTTGCGGTTCGTGCAGGTAGTCCGCACAGTCAGAGTATCTTTGCCGGGCGCCAGTACCCGCATCGACCGGTCCACCAGCGATAAATAGATGTCCGAAGCATCATCCTGGAGCCGGTTGGAACCGCGCCGGTTGGCGATCCAGAAGCATTCCTTCCGGGAGCCGGGACCATGGCTCCGATGCGAGTGAAACGGATGATACGTAACGATCTCCCGCGTGCTCGAATCGATCGTGCTCACTTCATCCACGGAAAAGACTTCCATCGCCTGCGGCCGCCGAACATCCGGAATCACCTCGTATTCGTGCTTGTATTGATCGAGTAGAATGGGTTCCGCTGTTTGGGAAAACAGGTTGACGATCGGTACGCAGCTTGTGCGAAACGTCTCGCGAGTGACTCCGAGTTCGAACCGCTGGCGGCGATCTTCCTCAATAGGACCAGAGAATAGGAAGATGAATTCCGCTGCATTCTCGAAACCTCCGGTCCAGATGCTTTCCAGACCGGTTACGTCGACGAATAGGAACTTAGCCGGTATCGTAAACAGTTCCTGGAGCAATCGATAGCCGACAAACGACCGGCGGTGATACGGAAACATTCCCTCGTCTTCCGCAAACCCTACGGGCTGGAGAGCCGAAGCGGGCAAGGTGTTGCCCGCATGCTTCGCATTACCGGGGTTGCGGACCACCACGCGAGTCAGCTTGGAACAGAGCAGTTCATATAGCGGGTAAACCACATTGCCGGCGCCCGCCAGGTGCAGGCGGAGTTTGTCCAACCCGAGTGCCGCGAGCGGTACATCCGGCGCTGTCCGCACCTCCAATCGAAGAGCGTAGGCAGCGTCCCCTCCCGGAACTGCCGGCTTGAGCATATCCGGCGTCCTCCACGCAGCCGCGGTGATTGATAAAGGCCAGAGAGTGGTTTCGTAACACGTGCGGAACTTGCAGGGCACACCACTCACTGGCCGGGAATAGAGCGTGGCGCCGCGCTCGATCTTCAGGCCGGTCGTGAGTTTTCCGTTCTCCACATCCACCTGGAAATCCGCGATCGCCATCGACGGTATCGGCCGGACCAGGTGTGGATACACCATGCCCAGCAGGGCTTCCGCAATCTCCGGGAAGTCGTCGTCCAACTTGAGATGTACTCGCGCGGCCAAGAACGCGAACGCTTCAATCAAACGTTCCACGTGCGGATCTTCGGTCTCCTTGGAAGCCTCCAGCCTCAGCCGCGAAGCGATCTTCGGATATTTCTCCGCAAATTGCGCGCCCATCTGCCGGAGATAAGTCAGTTCGTCTTCGTAATAGCGCAGCAGTTCATCCCGCATTGGACACCTCGTATTCGCCGCTGCTCAATTGCAGAACGGTATCGAACGAAATGTGTTCGGGCGCGGGGTCCATCAGAAGAAGAGCTTCGATGCGAAATCGCAGCGTCCGGGTGCTCGGGGCCGATGCGTCCATGGGTATGACTCGTACTTTCGCCAGGCGCGGTTCGAATTGCTTGATCGCAGTCTGTAAGTGACGAATGAGCTTGTTTTGATCGTCCGGGTTCGACAGACTATAGGCAGTGAAGTCAGGCAGCCCAAACACGTACGCCGAGCGGTTCACCTCCCGGAGACGCTCATCTGGCGGGATGGCGACCAGCCGCGTGTTCAACAGCCACTCCAGGTCGCGCCGGACCGACTCTTTCAGTTGACGCACAGATTGGCCGTGCGTTAAGGGCGCTTCCTTCCCATTCTTCGGCTCATAATCAATGAGCCGGTCAAAGACGGAAAGCGTAACTGCGCGGTCTGGTAAGGAGCGGGCCATAGTCTCTAAACCGAAAGCGCTTGTACAGGATCGAGCCTGCAGATCCGCTCAAACATGCTCTGTTTGGCTTTGGCATCGCCCTGGATCTTTTTGCTGCTCTGCATCAGAAAGGCGAGCGCCCCGGCTACCAGCCCGCCCTCTTCCCAATCGTCCAGTTTGTGTGTCTCGATGGCGGCGGCAATATCATCCAACAGCGGCTGCGCGATCGTCTCCTTTCCGGCCGCCAGGCACAGTTGCGCCAGTTGCAATTTCCGCTGGAAGCGGCCGCGGCCACTGGGTTGGCGTTCGATTTGCTGCTGCAAAATCCCTATGGCGTCAGAAACCTTGCCCGCCTTCATCACTTCCAGTGCCCGCTCGTACGGATCTCCTTGCGGTAGATCAGTGGCTGCGGCGGCAACTGTAGTGATCGCATCGGCGCGTACTGGAGCCTTAGCGCCTCGCACTTCCTCTGGCTTCGCTTCGGCAGGAGCCGGCCGTGGAACTTCCATCACTGCGTCCGGCTCCGTCTCCCGCTTCTTTTGCAAGAGTTGATGGACCACGTGACGGACTTCGTGAAGAGCCTCCTGCAGCCTAGTGAATGATGGGGCGTACTGACTACCGAATCGTGCCGCACAGGTCTCGTCCAGATTGCGAACCGCATCCAGCGCTTCATCAATCTGCTTTTC
>DATBID010000571.1:0-25289 GCA_036557125.1 Bryobacteraceae bacterium
GGACGGCCTTACCGGAATGCCGCGAAGATCGCCTGCGAGCCCACATAGCTCCACTCGCTCATCCAACGGCCGAAATCAGAAGCTGAGACGGCAATTACCAGGAAGATAAAGCCGAAGCGGGACAGTTCCAGATAAACCACCTGCGGCACGCGCGCCGCCAGCAGCAGCTTGGAGCCATCGAGCGGAGGCACCGGAATGAGGTTAAAGATCGCCAGATATAAGCTGAGGCGCACGCCCTCCACCGCAAACCCGGTTAGCGCCGGAGCCGCATGGATCGACAAAATGGCGGCTGCCGCCAGAATCACAGCCAGAATCACGTTGCTGAATGGTCCCGCCAGGGCAACCAGCGCGAGGCCGTTCAATCCCCCTTTTAGCTTGCGTGGGTCGGTGCGAACCGGCTTGCCCCACCCCAGAAATCCGGCGCCCAATAGCGAAGTTATAAAAGGCAGAACCGCCGTTCCCAGCCAATCAACGTGCGCCAGCGGATACAGGGTGACCCGCCCCTCCAGACGTGGCGTATCGTCGCCCAAACGCGTAGCCACCCACGCGTGCGCAAATTCGTGCGGAGCCGTGAGAATCCACAGCAGCAGCACGTCAAACAGCGCCCGTTGAATATCGAAATGCATACTGCGCGCGTCAGCGCGCGTCCTTTCCCCGGCCCCTGACGACCGCCGCCCACAAACCCAACAGAGCCACTACCGCCAGAATGGAAACCCACACTTCTTCCATTGTACGTGGGGACATCAACCGAGGGATCAGACATGCCTGCTGGCGGCACGCCGCGCTAAAGAAACGCGCGCTGGGCCGCCGCGCCGGTTCGGGCGTTGGAGAGGGAACCGGCCAGAGCGGCGTGAGCCAGCGCGCAGAGGAAACGCGAGCTCGAGAGGAGGTAAAGAGTAGGTGTGCCTCCGTGTTGGAATCATTATAAGTACGACAAGCCGTTGTACTTCGCCCCACAGAGACAATTTGATCCGAATTTGACTGGCGCTACTCCTTCTTTTTGCCTCGCCCGCGCAGCCGCTCCATCATTTCGGTCGAGGGCGGGACAACTCCCTTCAGCCGCAGATACACCGCCATCGTGCCGTAGCATTCCTCGTCGTGTCCGATATTGCCCCACAGGGCCGCCAGACGCGTTGTCTGGCCCCGGAACGAAGGCACTGTTTCGTTTGCATTGGCATCCGTTGTCCCGTCGTAAACGGCGTCGCATGCCGCAAACGACTGTTTCAGTTCGGCTACGAGATCGGCTTTCGTCCCATTCGGATTCGCATGAAATTGTTGCTGCGATCCCGCGAGCCGCCCGCACGTTCCCATTTGCGCATCCGCCACGTGCGCCACCCATCCGCCGAAGCTCCTCTCCGGCATCGTCGGCTGGAAGGTGTAGTCGGTATCGGGCATCTTCTCGGCCGCCTGCATAATATCGTTCTTGATCCCGGTATAGGCCTGCTTGAGCGCAGCAGCCTCGCTCGGGGCACTCTGCGCGTAGAGGCCCGAAACCAGTGAACCGGCGAATAATACGGTGATATGAAGTTTCATTCTTTCTCCTTACGTTTCAATCTGTTATAGGCGAAACGAAACCTAGAGAGGTTACCTTTCCTCGTGCGCGGCGCTAACCTGGAAAGTTGACTCTTGCCGCGCGAACCTGGCTCACCCGCCCACGCCCCGTCGTGAGCTACCTCATGCAGACCGAGGCTCACGTTTATGCACTAGCCGTCGCCGCCAGCGCGCTTCTTTCGTTTTATCCGTTTGTGGTGGTCATGCTCTCCTTCTGCCACAACGTGCTTCATTCGCGCGCCGCCGAAGCCGCCATCTACCTTGCCCTCGACGACTCTCTCCCTGGCGATCTCGGAGCCTTCATCCGCCGCAACCTCCCGCCCTCCGGTTCGGTCGAGTGGATTCCCATGCTGCTGCTTCTGCTGACCGCCAACGGCGTGTTCGAGCCGCTCGAAGTCGCCTTCAATCGCGCCTGGGGCATTACGCGCAACCGCTCCTATCTGCGCAACCAGGCTGTAGCCTTAGGCATGATTTTTCTTTGCGGCGGTCTCGCGCTTGCCTCTTTCATGGTCACCGCCCTCAATCAGGGCTGGCTCTCCCAGTGGGCCGGCGCGCATGGCGGCGCCGGCGCCTTTCTGAACCTGCTGCTCTTCAAGGTGGCCGCCGTGCCGCTCTCGATCCTGGCGCTTTTCCTTTTGTATTGGCTTCTGCCCAACTCGAAGATTGCGCCCCCCCGCGTGGTCCGGTCCGCCATTTTGGTAGGTCTGGCGCTCGAGGCCATGAAATATGTCAACCTGCTCCTGTTCCCTCTGATGCGTGAGAGACTGCAGCGGGAATACGGCGTTTTCCAGCACTCGGCTCTCATTCTGCTTTGGAGTTTCGTCGCTTCGCTGCTGGTTCTCGCCGGGGCGCACGCCAGCGCGAATTCGGCTGCGCAGTCCTTATCGAAACATGCCGATATCGTAAAGTTAGGTGATGGATAACACGGACTGGAAAGCTCTAGCCCGCGCCCGCGGCTCCCAGCTCGGAGACGAAGAACTCGAGCGCACTGTTAAACCGCTGCGCGATCTGGAAAAACGTTTTCGCCCGCTCGCCAAAGCCCTGCCTGCCACTCTCGATCCAGCCACGATCTTCCTTGCCGATGCGGAGTCGCGCGAAGCATGGCAAAAGAAGGCCTGACGCTCCTTGACGCGGCCGAAGCGTTGAGCGATCGGCGCGTCTCCTCGGTCGAACTGACCCGCGCCGCCCTCGACCGCATCGAGCGCGAAGATCGCTCCATCAACTCATTCATCGCGGTGCTTCCCGAGTACGCCCTCGACCGCGCCGCTCAAGCCGATCGCGAACTCTCCGCCGGAGCTGTCCGTGGCCCGCTGCACGGCATTCCCGTCGCCGTAAAAGACCTGATCCACATGCGCGGCATCCGCACCACCGGCGGAGCGCGCATCTATGAGGATGTTCCCGCGGCCGAAAATGCCGCAGTCGTCGAAAAATTGGAAGCCGCCGGAGCTGTGATCCTGGGCAAGCTCAACCTGCACGAACTGGCCTACGGCGTCACATCGGAAAATCCTCACTACGGCTCCGTCCACAATCCCTGGAATCTCGGGCACAGCGCTGGTGGATCGAGTGGCGGCTCCGGCGCGGCCGTCGCGACTGGGTTCGCCTTTGCAACCTTGGGCACCGATACCGGCGGTTCCATCCGGATTCCCGCCTCCTTCTGCGGAGTTGTTGGCTTCAAACCCACCTATGGCCTCGTCAGCCGGCATGGCGTCCAAACCCTTGGTTTCAGCCTCGATCACGTTGGTCCGCTGGCGCGAACCGTCCGCGACACGGCTACTGTGCTCACCGCCATCGCCGGCTACGATCACCGTGACCCCGCTTCCGCGAAAGCGTCAGTCGCTGACTACATCCCGCCGGAAGGTTGCTCCATTCGCGGCATCCGGCTCGGCTTCCCGGAAACCTGGCTGAGTGAGCATGTCGATCGGGAAGTAGCTGAAGCCGTCCGTAGCGCAGTCAGTCGCGCCGCCTCACTCGAGGCAGAAGTCATTTCCGTGAATATTCCAAATTTGGAAGCGGTAAACACTGTAGGACAGGTACTGCTGCTCGCCGAAGCCGCGGCTTTGTTGGAACGTTTTCTCGATCGCCGCGAGCGCTTCGGCCCCGACGTCTTGGCTTTGCTCGATCAAGGCAGGCTTCTCCCCGCTACCGATTACGTCAACGCCCAACGCCTGCGCCGGCAGTTCCAATCCGATTTTCAGGCACTTTGGAACCAGGTGGACTGCATAGTCACTCCTGCCACACCGGTCGCCTCACCCCGTCTCGGCCAAACTACTGTTCGCATTGAAGAAACTGAAGAACTCGTCCGCCCTCTGGCAACCCGTTTCAGCCGTCCTATGAATGTTCTGGGAGTACCGGCAATTGCCATGCCTTGCGGGCTTAGCGGCGATGGTTTGCCGATCGGGCTACAGATCGCCGCGCCCCCATTCCAGGAAGCACTGGTTTTGCGAGTGGCCGCTGCGCTCGAAGACGCTGGAGTAGGGATTCCACCGCAGGATAAAATGCAGCGAGCACGCTAAGAGGCCCCTCACAAAATATTCCCGGCTTTGGAATTCCGATCTGATCTAATTCAGATTTTCGGAAAACGGAAACCGCACGTTACATGGGTCAAAAATGTCTTGTAATGTGAGCGGGTAAGTGCTAGATTCGGGTAAATTCGTATGATTTTTGTTGTATTAGAGGAGGTCTTATGATGCCAAGAATTAGCCGCCGAATAGGCGAGGTAGGGGTTGCTCTGTTAAGTTTATGCCTTGCCGGTTTCGCGCAAACCACTTCCGGAGATTTGACCGGAACCGTGTTTGACGCTAGCGGCAGGGGAGTGCCAAACGCCACCGTCAAGGTAACCAACGAAGCCACAGGGATCGCGTCCAGTGCTATGACGACGACGGCGGGCGATTACCGCATCAGCAATCTCCTCGTAGGAAAGTACGATCTTGAGGTCACCGCTTCCGGTTTCGCCAAGGCGAATTTGCACGGCGTCGATGTCACGTTGAACCAGGTAGCCACCGCGAATATCACGTTGCAGGTCGGACAGGTGTCGCAGACCGTGGAGGTCACTGAGCAGATAGCAACCATCGACACGACTACTGCCCAGTTACAAAACACCTACAATGCCCAGCAGATGGAAAACATTCCGTTGGCCTCTAACGGATCGGGCGTGATCAACCTGTCGCTATTGCAGGCCGGTGTCGCCACTGGCGGCGCCGTCGGACTGGGCACCGGTCCCTCGGTGGGTGGCCAGCGCCCCCGCAACAATAATTTCACCGTGGAAGGCATCGACAATAACAACAAGGCCATCACGGGACCGCTGGTGCAGGTTCCTAACGATGCTGTTTCCGAATTTACGGTGATTGCCAATCAGTTTTCGCCGGAGTACGGCCATTCCTCGGGCGGCCAGTTCAATCAGGTCATCAAGAGCGGCACGAATAATTATCACGGGGCGTTGTACGAGTATTTCATCAACCGCAATCTGAACGCCGCCGATAACCTGAACTACGTCGAAGGAAACCCGCTTCATCCGCGCTACGACAATAACCGTTTCGGCGGCAATTTCGGCGGCCCTATAAAGAAAAACAAGCTGTTCTTCTTCGTCGATTGGGAATACGAACCCGTCGGCCAGGTCTCAAACACAGCATTCGATGCCCCGACGGCAGCCGGATACAATCTGCTGGCCGGGATCTCCGGTATCAACACCACGAATCTTCAGCAGTATCAAAAATATTTAGGCGCCGCCCCCGTTGCGACCGAGACCGCGTACGTAAATCCGAACGTATACCTGGGGGGCACCGGTGCGACTTCGTCGCTAAAGGCCCTCACTATGCAGGGCGGCGGACTCGTGCCGGGAACCGTAGCGATTCCCATGGGTACAATCTCTTCGGCGCTTCCCAATTACGTGAACACCAACACCGGTCTCGCCTCAATGGATTATTCGATTTCCACTAACGACCAGTTGCGTGGACGCTTTGTTCTGGAGCGCCAGGGTTCGATCGATACCGCCGGCTTTCCCGCTCCGTTTTTCCAGACCTTGCCGAATCACTTCTCTATCGTGACGGTTTCCGAGTACCACGATTTCTCACCCAATCTCGTCAATGAGCTGCGGCTCGGTTACAACCGGTTTTCCCAATACTACACCGTGCCCAACATCAAGTTCCCAGGCCTCGATCAGTTCCCGAGCATGAATGTATACGAGGGCACCTTCGGTTCCTCCCTCGGTCCTGACCCCAACGCGCCGCAATATACGATTCAGAACACTTATCAACTCAACGAAGGCTTGAACTGGGTAAAGGGAAAGCATACCTTTCACTTCGGCTTCGACGGCATCAGTTGGATCAGCCCGCAGTCGTTCGTGCAACGTTCCCGCGGCGATTATGAATGGAGCTTTTTGTCGGATTACGTGTTCGACTATTATCCGGACTACATCGCCCAGCGGTCGCTGGGTGGCCAGGAGTATTCCGGTAATCAGTACTTGTACGGCATATACGGGAATGATAGTTGGAAGATCCTGCCGAACCTGACCATCAATATCGGATTGCGCTGGGAGTATGAGACGGTGCCGCTCGCTGAGCAGCTCCAAACCCTAAACCAGGTTTCCAGCGTTCCTGGTCTGATCGAGTTCAACAAGCCAAAAGCGCAAGGCGATGCCTTCATGCCGCGCATCGGTATTGCGTACTCGCCGGGAACCACCGGCCGAACCTCGATCCGCGCCGGATTCGGCGAAAACTACGATATTCTGCCGGATAACTTCGGTCTACTGACTGAACCGCCGCAGTTCACCACCACCGTCGACTGCACCGGCGGCCCGCAGACTGGCTGCAACCAGTTGGGCGGACCAGGAACGGGTTTCCTAGCCAATGGCGGCATCAAACCTGGCAGCACCGTTGCCGCTCCCTCTCTGGCCGATCTGCGTGCGGGCACCGGCGGTTACGTGCCGAATCAAACCCGTCCCAAGGCGATCCAGTGGAACTTCGGAATTCAGCACGTGTTCCACGGCAATTACACCATCGACAGCGAATACATAGGAACCCGCGGCATCAATCTGCCGGTTCAAATCCAGCTCAACCGGCAGCCGGTAGTGAATGCCTCCAACGCCCTGCCGCTGTACTACACCATGCCGAGCCAGGCTACCCTGAACTCTCTAACGAACACCCTTTCCGCCCTCCAGGCTGTCAAGGCAGCGAACGGCAACATTGTCCCGGCGTATTTGAACGCGGGTTTCAGCGGGATCGTCACTTCCTATCAGCCTTGGGGCAACTCCACCTACCACGGATGGGCCAATACCTTCACCCGGCGCTTCTCCAACGGACTGATGTTTGTCGCCGCCTATACCTACAGCCACAACATTGACGACTCCACGGCGGAGGTATTCTCCACCTATGTGACCCCGCGCCGGCCGGAGGATTCCACGAACCTCGCGCTGGACCGTTCCAGTTCCGCGCTCGATCACCGGCAGCGCTTTACCTTCTCGCCGATTTACGATTGGAACTCCTTCAAGAACGGCAATTGGGTCCTGAAGAACCTGGTGAGCAACTGGGAAATTGCGCCGCTATATCAATTCCAGTCGGGCACCGTCTGGGATATCCAAAGCGGCGTGGACTCCAATTTGAACGGCGATACCGCCGGCGACCGCGCCTTTGTGAATCCTGCTGGACAAAACAACGTCGGCTCCGGAACCACTGCCCTGAAGAACAGCTCCGGCCAGACGGTCGCGTATCTGGCGAATAACCCCAACGCCCGTTACATTGCGGCGCCCCTCGGCACGCTTCCCAACGGCGGGCGCAATACTGGATCGCTGCCTCCGATCAACGATCTCGATCTGATGATCGCCAAGAACGTGAACATCACCGAGCGGTATCGAGTCCAGTTCTCGGCGCGCGTGTTCAACGTGTTAAATCACGCCCAATACGTGGGAGGGTTCATCAGCGACGTGGCTCCCGCTGCCGTCGGGATTCTGCCGGGCACCAACGTCAATCCAACCGCGGCGCAAGTGCACGAGTTTACGCTTCCCACTGCACCCATTTTCGCCGATCCGACTCAGGCGTTCTCCAGCAATCCGCGCTCAATGCAATTGTCGCTGAAACTCACGTTCTAACGGCAGCGCGTTAGTCAAGCGATTGAATCTCAGGGGAGCCTCAAGGGGCTCCCCTTTTTAATGCTCGCGGGCCGGTAGCTCCCCCTCTCTGAATTCATAGATTCGCTTGCAACATTCCATATCGTCCCACACCGGATCCCGTCCAGCTCTCCAAAGAAATCGTTTTAGACCGCACAAATCTCCTAAGAGCCTCGTATCGAAACATGCATTCCTGAACGCAAAAAGCTGTGTCAACCCCGCTCTGACCACCAACTCACAGTGCTGGTCACCGAGTTGCTAAACCGAGCACGGTCACCAACCCTTCGAACGGTTGGTGAAGGCGAAAGGAAGAACAAAGAATGCTACGAAAGCTACTGATCTTTTGCTTCGGCGCGTGCTTGACTCTTGCTCTCAACCCGATGGCTACGGCGCAGTCGATCACGTCCGGTGATGTAACGGGCACGATCACTGATCCCAGCGGCGCGGGAGTGCCGAATGCCGCGGTTACTCTGACTAATACCAACACCAACGCCTCCACGAACACGACCACCAATATGGCGGGCAATTACCGTTTTGCGTTCGTCCTTCCCGGGACGTACAGCGTCACGGTGACAGCGTCCGGCTTCCAGAAGCAGCAGCGAGCCGGCATCATAGTGACCGCCGGGCAACCCGTAGCGGCCGACATCAGACTGCAGGTTGCCAGCGCAACTCAGACCGTGGAAGTATCGGAGGCGGTTGAAGCGGTGCAAACCGAGAACGCCGACGTAAACACCAACTACAACTCCGAAACCATCCTGAACTTGCCGAACCCGGGCGGCGATATCACGTACATCGCGCAGACTGCGCCGGGAGTCGTAATGAACACGCAGTCCGGTTATGGCAACTTCTCGTCAAACGGATTGCCGGGAACCTCGAACCAATTTACGATTAACGGGACCAACTTCACCGATCCCTTCCTCAGCTTGAACAACAGCGGCGCTTCCAATTTAATGCTGGGATCGAATGACGTTGCCGAGGCGAACGTCATTACGAATGCGTACTCAGCGCAATATGGGCAGTACGCCGGCGCGCAGGTAGCGTATACCACCAAGTCGGGAACTAACGCCTTTCACGGCGATGCGATTTACAACTGGAACGGCCGTGCGGTGAACGCCAACCAGTTTTTCGCGAATCAATCCGGCCTGCCCACTCCGTTCAACAACTTCAATCAGTGGCAGACGGATCTCAACGGACCAATCTGGAAGAATCACACCTTCTTCGATTTCGACTACGAAGGAACCCATAACCTTCTTCCTGCCAACGCCTCGATCGATTCCATTCCGAGCCCCCAATTTCAGGCCGCCACGCTGCAGAATCTGGTGGCCCAAGGCATGTCCTCCGAGATCCCGTTCTATAAGCAGCTCTTCGCGGTCTATAATGGCGCGCCCAATGCGAGCGCTGCCACTCCGGCGCCGGGCGGCGGCTGCAATGGCTTCACCAGCCCGTTGCTGGGATCAGCGCCCTGCGTGCTTCAGTTCCGCGCTACGCCGCCCAGTCTCAACACGGAGTACCTGTGGTCGGCGCGTGTGGATCATACTATCGGTCCGAACGACCGCTTTAACATCCGCCTGTGGCGCGACAACGGGTTCCAGCCCACCTATACCAGCCCATTCGGCCCAGTGTTCAACGATGTGAGCCACCAGCCCCAGATGACCGGGCAGATATCCGAAACGCACACATTCGGCGCAACCACGGTCAATCAGTTCAACGCGTCTACCTGGTTCTATTCCGCGTTCTTTGGTCCGGCCAATCAAAGCGGTGCGGCGGCGGCGCTGCCAACGTTTATGCAGTTCGCCGGCGATACCTTCACCGCGACGGGTGTGAACGGCGAGCCGGGTCCTTTCTTCTTCCCGCAAGGCAGGCGTGTGTTTCAGACTTCGGTTGTCGACGACCTGTCTCACGTCGTGGGCAAGCACACCCTACGCTTCGGCTTCAGCATGCTGCATGACATCATGACCGATCTGGATTTCCAGGGCGGCAACTACAGCGTTCTGGGAGCCGTCACCACGAACCTGTCGGACTTCTTCAACGGCGGGGGCCCCAACACATTTATCCAGCAGAGTTTCCCGCTATCTACCGAGCAGGGCATCCGCTTCCAAACCATTGCCGGCTATGTATCGGATGATTGGAAAGTGAACGATCGCTTGACGGTTTCGCTGAACCTGCGCCTCGAACATTACTCCAACCCCACATGCGATGCCAACTGCTTCTCCCGCTTGGCGAACACATTCACCACCACGGGGAACCCCAATGCAGCATCTATCCCATACAACCAGATGATCCTCTCCGGCCAGCACTACGCCTATCGAAATACGCAGACGGCGATCTGGGAACCTCGCGTGGGTATCGCATGGAGGCCGTTCCACGATGACAACACTGTCATTCGGGTCGGCGCCGGAATCTTTGCCGACGAATTCCTGGCGTTGCAGTCCGAGTACGCCGCATATAACGCGCCCGGCTTAAATGCCTTCACGATTCCCGGCGATACTGGAATCCCGTTCGCACCGGGCATCGGTACCGGGCTGTTTGCCCAGGCGGCGCAGGCGAACCAGGCTCTCGTGTCTCAATTCAAAAACGGCGGCAGCTTCAATTCCATCTCTGCCTCCCTGCCTACCTTCTCAGCTCCGGATTTCATCAACTTCCCGAGCTTGTTTCCCAACCCCGAATACTACAAATGGAACTTCCAGGTACAGCGCGGGCTGGGATCGAAAACCGTGTTGAGCGTGAATTATTCGGGTATGCACGGGATCCACATTCCTGTGGATGTCGCGTCGTCGAACGCATACTGCCCGACTTCGGTCTGCGCCAACGGTTTTGCCGGTCTGCCTACAGCGGCGCCGAACCCGGCGTTCGGAGAAGTGCAGCAGTACCTCTCGGCAGGCGTGGCCAGTTACAACGGATTGACTGTCAGTTTGCAGCGCCGTCTCGCCGCGGGTCTCACGTTCAATCTGAACTACACCTACAGCCACGCGCTCGATGACGTTTCGAACGGCGGAGTACAGCCCTTTGGCATTCTGGTGACGAATGAGAGCATTCTCGATCCGCAGAATCCGAACAACATCCGCTCCAACTACGCAAATTCGGATTATGATGTCCGCCACTACTTCAGCGCTACCATGATGATGACCGACCTGTTCCGGCACGCCGGCTTCAGATGGGGTCCGAACCGGATCTTCGCAGGTTGGACGCTCTCGACCAATTGGTTCTATCGCTCCGGCCTGCCGTTCTCGATCACCGACGGCGCGGCGTCGGGGACGCTAGGGGCCTACAACTACAATGGCGGTGGCACTTCCTTCTTCGCGACGCCGCTGGGAGCCATTCCGAACACCTGCACAAATGCGGTCAATTCCCCGTGCATCACAACGGCGCAGTTCGCCCCAGGCGTGGCCGTGACCGGCATTCCGACTGGATTTGGAACAATCGGCCGGAATTCGGTCTATGGTCCGCACTTCTT
The DNA here is from genome assembly GCA_036557125.1 of Bryobacteraceae bacterium. Taxonomy (GTDB): domain Bacteria; phylum Acidobacteriota; class Terriglobia; order Bryobacterales; family Bryobacteraceae; genus PSRJ01. The sequence goes on from DATBID010000571.1 coordinate 11,106, forward strand.
CGATGTCGACGCGGCCCTAATGAAGGATGTAAAGCTGACCGAGAAGGTCACCTTCTCTTTCGGCGCGCAGGTGTACAACCTCTTCAACCACGCCAATTTCGATCAGCCGGTGGGGGACATTTCGAACCCGAATTTCGGTTCGAGCATCAGCACGGTCAGCCCGCCCACCAGCATCCTGGGGTCGTTCCTCGGAGCCGGTGGTTCGCCGCGTTTCGTGGAAATCCGGGGCGTGGTTCGCTTCTAAGCGCTTGACGCCATTCTGAGGGCTTTGCTCGTGCCCGACACGCACGGGCAAAGCCCTTTCTTTGTGGGGTCAGGCCTTCTGGCCCGCCGCCGGGCTTCCGCCCGGCGCAACCTAGCAAACTAGAAGACTTTTTCCGCGTGTATCCTTAAAAGGAGCCGCCGCTTTAAAAGGAGCCGCCGCTTTCATTCAGGCGCCACGGAATGAGGAACCGGTTTCGAATCGCGGGCTGGTGCGCCGCCTTGCTATTGTTTCCCCTCGCGCTCCACGCCCAATCTGTTCCCATCGCCGTTTCCGGCAGAGTGGTGGATGAAACCGGCGCAGGCGTCGCCGGGGCGCGCATCGAATTATTTAGCCCAGCGGGAGGCCCGGTGGCGATCGCGGCCGGCTCTTCCGATCAGGCAGGTAATTTCAGCTTTCCTCTCAGCGAGCCGGGCATCTACAATCTCCGCGCCGGCCGGCAGGGCTTCTACGTTTTTCAAGATAAACAGCGCGAATTCAGCGCCGAGCCCGCCCAGCTCACCATCACGCTGAATCACGTCCTGGAATTTTCCGATCGCATTGACGTCGAAGCGTCCTCCCCCGTCATCGATCCGCAGCAGCCCGCCGAGCACAAGGAACTGGACAACACCGAAATCGAAACCGTGCCTTACGCGGCGTCGCGAGATTACCGCAACGCGCTGCCTCTGATGGATGGCGTGGTTGCCGATAACGCCGGCCGCGCGCATTTCAATGGAGGCAACACCAATCAAACCAGCTACACGCTCGATGGCTTTAACCTTTCCAATCCCGTCACCGGCAATCTGGATGCGCGCCTCAACATCGACACGATTCAGTCCATGACGCTCGATAGCAGCCGCTACTCGGCCGAGAATGGGAGGGGTTCCACGGGTGTCCTGGACCTGAAAACTAAAAACGGCGACGATCGATTCCGGTTTGGCGCAACTAACTTCTTTCCCGGATTCTCCACTCAGGACGGGTTACACATTAGCAAGTTCAACCCGCAGCTTGAAGTGTCCGGGCCAATCGTGGTGGGCCGCGCCTGGTTCCACGAGGGATTGGACAATTTTTACAGCAAGGACGTAATCAACGGACTGCCTGCCGGGCAAAACCGCACCAGCGGGCTTTCGAGCAGTTCCATCTCGCGCGTGCAGGTGAATCTCACACCCGCCAACATTTTGTCCGCCACTTTTCTCGTTAACCGCGATAACGTGTCACACCAAGGCCTGAGCTTTCTAAATCCGGACGAAACCACCGTCAGCCAGAACCAGGTTTTCTTTATGAGCGCGGTACGCGATCAGGCGTATTTCAGTGGCGGAGAATTATTAGAACTCGGCTATGCCGATACGCGCGGCTGGCTGCGCAGCATCCCGCAGGGCGACGCTCTATACCAGATCACTCCTTACGGGAGCCTGGGCAATTACTTCGTCAATCAAAATGAGCATTATTATCGACAGCAGGGGCAAGCCAATCTGTTTCTTCCCACGCTGCACTTGTGGGGAACGCATCAATTGAAATTCGGCGTGGATACCGAGCGCGAGTCGTTTCATGAAGACGTGCTGCGCCACCCCTACGAAGTTCTCCGCAACGACAACTCGATTTCGCGTTACGTGGAGTTTTTCGGTAGTCCTTTCATGGGGGATGGAAATTTCGAAGGGGCGCAGTTTGTCCAGGACCACTGGGCGCCGCGCAAAGATGTGGTCGTCGAAACGGGGCTGCGGGTGGAATGGAATGAGATTGTGCGCGACCTGGAACTCGCTCCGCGGTTTTCCGCGGCCTGGACTCCCGCTCCGCTCGGCGACACGAAGTTCTCCGTGGGTTGGGGTATCTACTATGATCCCATCAGTCTGCAACTAATCACTCGCCCGCAAGAGGAAAGCCTGGCTACTTTTTATCCACTCGGACTCAACCCGATCGGTCCGGTAGTCACTTCATTCGCCATTAACGATCAGACCCTGAAAACTCCCTATTACCGAACCGCCAGCTTCAGCGTGGAGCGCAAGCTGCCCTGGAGCCTCTACGGAAAGGCAACCTATCTGCGCCGCATGGGGACACACGGGTTTACCTTCGCGCCTACCAGTTCGGCCGCCGCCTTGGCCGAAACCGGGAACGTCGTCTACTGGCTGCAGAATTCCCTCGAAGACCGCTACGACGCTGTCGAACTGAATGTACGCCGCACGTTTGCCGGCGGATTCGAATGGTTCGCGGGCTACACGCGATCGTCCGCCCGTTCCAACGCCGCAGTGAGTTACAGCCTGGAGAATCCGATTTTTGCCATGCAGGCTCCCGGGCCGTACGCCTGGGACGCGCCTAATCGCTTTCACATGTGGGGATGGGCGCCGCTCCCAAACCGGGTTTTGCCGCGGTCTCTCCGTTTCATCACACGCGAAACCTCCGCAGTCTACCTTTTCGAATATCACACCGGATTTCCGTTTAGTGTAGTAAGTCAGAACGGATTCCTGGTAGGCAATCCCGATAGCGTGCGGTTGCCCGGGTACTTCAATATCAATTTAGACTTCGAACGGAAGTTCCGCGCCGTTCACTCCTTATGGGCTTGGCGCTTCGGCTTCGACAACATTACCAATAGCTTGAATCCGAATTACGTCAATAATGTGATGGGCAGTCCACAATTCCTGTCGTATGGAAGAGGACAGGCACGCGCATTCAATGTCCGATTAAAATTCCTTGGGCGTATTAGTAAGTAATCTATCCAACAATTGACCCACAACTGCTGGCACGTTCCGGCGCGGCGCGTGCTGATACTGAATGGCTGGAGGAGTAACATGCGCTATTCGGTAATTTTTGCTTCCCTGTCGCTCTGCGCCATGGGATTGTATGCCGACACGGCGGCGGACCGTCTTCAGGACTCCGCGGAAGTCATGAAAGAGATCATGCAGACGCCGGACAAAGGAATTCCGCAAGATCTGATCGCTAAGGCACGGTGCATTATGATCGTGCCAGGGTTGAAGAAGGGGGCGTTTATTGTAGGGGGAGAATACGGAAAAGGTTTCGCTATGTGCCGCCGGCCGGGAAGCCAAGCCTGGGGCGCGCCGGCTGCGATCAGGATGGAAGGCGGCAGTGTCGGATTTCAGATTGGCGGGTCTTCGACTGACGTGGTAGTGCTGGTAATGGACCAGAAAGGAATGGACCACCTGATGAGTGACAACTTCAAGCTCGGAGCCGACGCCAGCATCGCCGGTGGACCGGTCGGCCGCACAGCGGCTGCCGCAACCGACTTGGAACTACATGCCGAGATGCTCTCCTGGTCGCGCGCTAGAGGCGCCTTTGCGGGAGTTTCTTTGAATGGAGCTGTCGTCCAACCCGATAAAAAAGCGAATGAGGAACTCTACGGCCATTCGATGGATAACCGCGAGATCCTCAACAGCAACATGGCTCCACCGGCCGCCGCGCGTCAATTGATCGCCGAACTGGATAGGTACTCGGCTCACACAGGCGCAGCCGGCACAGCCAGCCGCGAAAGTCACTAATGCCGATAAAGTGCGTTCTGGCGGGCTACCGAGTCAACGATGATTCCTACCACAATGTCTTCTCCCATCGCGCTGTTAATCATTAAGTGGTAGAAGTGGCAGGCGGCCGGCCAATTTACCTCGAAGTATTTTTTGATATAGGCGGAGCGGTCCCGATCGACCGTCTCCGCCAGCCGGTAAGCTTCTTTTTCACTGTATCCCTCGGCCTTGAGCCGCAGAACTTTGTCCTCGAGCGGCGCGTAGATGAAGACGTGAAAAGCGCTCGGATCCTCTTGTAGATAGTACGCCGAGCCGCGTCCCACAATTACGCAGTTGCCTTCAGTAGCTGCCGTCCGCACCACCGTTTCCGCGGCATCGCGAATGCAATCCGCATCCACCATGAGAAAACGGTGGGTGTCTGCCCCTTCGAAGCCGCCGCGCAGGAACGCTTTGAGCAGCTTGCGGCCTAGCGGATCGAGGCGCTCTTCCCGCTCCTCGACCGTGCTGGAATCGCAATTCATCAAGCGGGCGATCTCAGCGGTGAGCAACTCGTCCCAGAGTTTCCAGCCGAGCCGTCCTGCCAGTTTCCGGGCGATATCGCCGGCTCCGCTGCCGAACTCGCGGTCGATGGTGACGATCCGGATCATACCTCGGGCGGCGCCGTCATTATATCCATCCAAGACCCGTCCCAACCGCCTGGCATGTCGAAAAACACCTGATAATCCTCCCGCCAAGGTACCACTAACCACCAGGATGTTTCGCATTTGGCTGGGCCTCGTGGGCGGGATCGTGCTCGCGCAGTCCGCCTCGGCCGTCGAGCCGGGCTTCCATACCGAACTCATCGGTAGTACTGTTCCCGGAATCACGGCTCGATCCAGCGCCCAAATCGATCTTTCGGAAATGGGCGCACTAGTGCTTCACAGCGGCCGGGAAGAGCTGCGCATTCCGTACCTCAAAATCGAGGCACTCGAGTATGGGCAGAACGTCAGCCGGAGGTTCGTGGCCGCGGTCCTGATTTCCCCCGCGCTGATTCTTGCCAAGTCCCGGAAACATTTCTTAACCATTGAGTACAAAGACAACGAGGACAAGCAGCAATCCCTGGTTTTCCGCATAAGCAAGGGGGATGTCCGGCCGTTACTGGCGAGTCTCGAGGCCCGCACCGGCCGGCGCGTCGACTATCAGGATGACGATGCTCGGAGAAGCGGACAATAGGAGACCGCACTATGCGAATCATGGCTATATTCATAGCGGCAACGGTTTTGCCCGCATTCTGTCAGGACTCCGGAGCCGTCTTGGCGCCGGCATCGTCCGTGGAGGAAGCCGGATTACGGCAGTTGCGGACGATCCGCCGGGTCTACGTCGACCACCTAACCGGGGGAGAGACCGCGGCGCAGATGCACGATATTTTGGTCGCTGCCCTGGATAGCGCCAAGCTTTTTATATTGACCGAAAATCCCGAACGAGCGGACGCCACGCTTCGCGGCGCCGCCGAAGATTTGGTATTCACGGAAGTACACAGTTCCTCGGACAGCGTAAATGGACATAGCAACTTCGGCAGCCGCAATGGAGGCCACTACGGCAGTGGACTGACCGCGGGATTGGGTTTGGGCGAGGGCGAATCCGAACATTCCGCCGAACGCCGGCACGAAGCCACCGCCGCCGTGCGCCTGGTTAATAAAGACGGCGACGTGATCTGGTCCACCACTCAGGAAAGCGAAGGAGCAAAATTCCGCGGCGCGAGCGCCGATGTGGCGGAAAAGATCACTCTGAAGCTGAAGGAAGATTTCGAGCGGGCAAGAAGGCTGCGGTAGACCCAACCGGATCGCGATCTAGCAGCCGCTCTGCCGTGGCCTGGCAGAGTCGCGCCAGATCACCGGAGGGCAGGCGAGCTTCGGCCGCGGCCAGCAACTCTTCGAGGGACTGCCCGTCCTGAGGCATCTCGGAAACCCCCACCGCGGCTGTTACCCGGAGATCCGGGCAGAGCGAGCCAAAAATCTCCGTCAGGTTCTTAGCCAGATGGTTCGCCCGAGTTTCCAGGGCGCCGCCGACCGCGCCCACGGCCAGCACGGCGAACTCTTCGCTGCCGAGGCGGCCAATCACATCCGAACCGCGGAAGGCGGTGCGCAGCCGCTGGGCGAACTCGTTCAAAATGCGCGCTCCGGCAGCGCGGCCAAGCTGATTGCTGATCTGGTGCAGGCAGAAGACTTCAATCAGCAGGAAGCTGAGAGCGGCGCCGGATGCCGCGGCCTCCTGAATAGCCGCATCGGCCGAAGCAAAGAACGCCACCCCATCCAGCAGGCCGGTTGCCGGATCGGTGGAGGCGCCGGCGGGATGGGCCGCGGCTTCGCTGTGAGCCAACAACGGCACCAGCCGGCGGGCAACCGATTCAAGGATGGCCACCTGGTTTCGTTGGAAGGCGTCCGAGGCTCTCTGATACACCGCCAGCACGCCCATTACTGCGCCTCCGGCATCGATCACCGGCGCGGCGAGAGCCGATTGCAGGATGGTTTTGCGAGGCCACCCTTCCGCGCCGGGCTCGACACTGGGGTTTCCGTTGAGCATGGGTTTGGCGTTCTCCGCGACCCAACCAGCCAGGCCAGCACCAAAATCCACGCACGGCAGCGCCAAGAGGTCTTGATCGTGGCCGGCAGTAAAAATCGCGGCCAACTGCCGATTTCGGGCCCGGAAGATTGCCAGCGAATCGTGCGGCAGCAGCGCCTGCAACCGGCCCGAAACCAGTTGCAGAATCTCCGCGGAGCGAAACTCATCGCCCATCCAATGGACCAGATCCAAGGCGCGGCGTACGTCTGTCCGGGCGGTTGAGATGGTCTCGAGGTAATTCCGGCGTTGCTGGACCGGATCGGCATTCTCTGTTTGCGGACCACGCGAGCTTTCAAAACCGGCATCCGGCGCGGCGCCGCGCTCCACCTTCATATTGATGGAGAGCCGGGTGCAGTTTACGCTGCTCGCGCTGGCGGCTGCAGCCAATTCCATATATCGCCGCTCTAAGGCTTCGACTACCACGGGATCGAACGACTTGCCGGAATCGTTGACGATGATCTCCATCGCCTTGTCCAACGGAAGCGCGCGCCGGTATTGCCGGTCAGACGCCAGTCCATCCAGGCAATCGACGGCTGTCAGGATTCTCGCGCCCAGGGGAATCTCTTCGGCTTTGAGGCCATCCGGATATCCGCTTCCGTTCCACTTTTCATGATGCGCCCGCACGATCGGCGCGACCGCATAAGGAAACTCCATCAGCTCGACGATCTCCGCCCCGACAATGGGGTGAATCTTCATGATCTCGAACTCTTCCGGAGTCAGCTTTCCGGGCTTGGAGATGATGGCCTCGGGGACGGCGAGCTTTCCAATATCGTGCAGAATCGCAGCCGCCTGGAGGGCTTTGAGTTCGGTCTCGGAAAGGCCCAGCTCCCGCCCGATTCCCAGCGCGTAGGTCTGGACGCGCCGAAGATGGTCGTGAGTGGTCTCGTCTTTGGCCTCAGCCGCAACGGCCAGCACTTCCATGGTGCGAAAGTGCATTGCCGCCACCTGTTCGGCGTGCTGCACGGTGGCTTGAATGTGTTCCGTGTACACCTGGTAGGAGCGGTAGAACAAATAAACCAGCGGAAGAGAGAGAAGCGTAATCTGCCACCCCTCCCGGCCGACAAAAAAATGGAAGATGCCGGCGAGAGTGGCGCCCGCCAGGTAATAAGCGAACGACCAGAAATGCGACTTTTGCCAGATATCGAGGGGGTTGCCGCCTTCGGTCAGAGCCACGATTGAGGCGATGGGGAAGGTATTCAGACAGAAGTAAATACCGGCCGAGAGCGCCAGAATGATGGGCTGGCCCAGACCTTCGTAACGGGACTCCAAAGCCCCGTAGAGCAGCCGGCATCCCACCACGGCAACGGCAAAATTGGCCGCATTAAACAAAAGATGGATCAGGCGCGGCCTTTTCTTTGCGCGCCAGTAGACCTGGACGGCCGCGGATGCCAGCGCGATGACGACGGCCTCTCCGAGGCTGAGTTCCACGATGGCTATGAAGACGATCAGCAGCGTCGCCGTCAACGTGGCCGAAGCGCCTGGAACGCCCAGCTTAATTTGGGAGGCGATGACGGCTACCAGCAGCAATGTGAAAAAGCGCGTATAGTCCGTGCAGTTCCACTGGCTGAGGCTGAACAACAGGCACGTAGCCCCGGCAGCGATCACGGACCATAGAAGCGCTTTGGCGCCCGCCGACATTGATTCCTTTCGCGTCGCTCAGGCAAAAAGGGGCGACAGGATGTAAGCCTGTCGCGCGGAGTTTGCCTTCTGTAATCAGATCGGCGAAATGTTCGTCGGACTTTAGTCGCAGATGTTGCGGGTTTACTGAAACTCCACCGTTATGGGTTTGGCAGCCATCTACTTGTTCAGACCCTGAATGTAAATGGCGTTGTAACCGTTAACGGAGGCTTCGGTGCCGTTGACTTCCACGATATGGCCCATGTGCTGGGTGGCTATTGTCGTGAGACTGACACCGCCATCGCGCCGCGGATCGTGCTCTTCGGGCATCAGCATGTAGAGGGAGCCATCTTTGGTGAGCAGTCCGACCGGGTTGCCGTTTTGGATGCACTTCTGGCCGCAGGAGCGGTGCTTTTCCCCGTGCTTGCCGACCTGCAGGTAGCACGAAAAATCGACAATTTCGCCCACCATGGAGACGGGTTTGCCTGGCTCCGGCTTGCTATCGACGCCCGCCGAGACCGTCGTGCCGGACCACGGCTGGCTGGGCTTGGTTCCGATGGTTGCCATGGGCTTGTCGTAAGAGCCGTTTTCGACAGTCATTTCCGGATGCAGGATTCCCGTCTTGGCGGCCCAGGCCGCCAGAGAAAGAACCGCCGCTCCGATTAATAGAGTTGTGCTGCGCTGAGTCACTTGCTCCTCCCCAGATACGTTTTCTCCTGAGGGTATCACACCGGCGCGGATCGCGCGATTTGGACCGGAAAGGATATAATTCCGTGGAATGGTTACCAAGTTTGGACTGGTGTTGCTGGTGTGCGCTCCGGTCTTCGCGCAGGTGGATTTCACCGGAGAATGGTCGCCCTTCTATCACGAAGACGGCGTGGAGCGCGGGCCGGGCGCGGAACTGGGCGATTATACCGAGCTGCCGATCAACGACGCGGCGCGCATGCGGGCCGATAGCTTCGATGCGGACCGCATTTCGGTGGAGCAGGAATACCAATGCCGGCCGCACTCGCCGGATTACGGGTTTCGCAGCCTGGGCAATGTGCGCATCTGGCGGGAGATCGATCCGGCGACGCAGCGCGAGGTTGCGTTTCACACGCATACACTCGCATGGGACAGCGAGCGGACTATTTACCTGGATAATCGCCCGCACCCGCCGGATTATGCCGCGCATACCTGGCAGGGCTTTTCTACGGCGGTGTGGAATGGCGACATGTTGACCGTCACCACCACTCACCTGAAGGAGAACTATCTGCGGCGGAACGCGCTGCCCCGAAGCGACCGGGCGATTGTGACGGAACACTGGATCCGGCATGGGGACATTTTGACGATTGTCACGATTACGGAAGACCCGGTGTTCTTAGAAGAGCCGCTGGTGCGCAGCACGAACTGGTATCTCGATCCCGGCCAGCATATCGGTGTCTTCGGATGCGAATATGCGCCGGAGGTGCCGCGGCCGGAGGGCACGGTGCCGAATTTCCTGCCGGGGAAGAATCCGTTCCTGCACGAATTTGCGGATTACTATGGGTTACCGTTCGAGGCAACGCGGGGCGGCAAGGAGACGCTGTACCCGGAATATCAGGAGAAGCTGAAAGGCTACAAGCCGCCGGACCATTGCGAACGCTACTGCCGCTGCCTGGGGATCTACGAATGCAACGTGAATTCGCGGTGAGAGACGGGGACCGCTCCCTGACGGTCGCGGCTCGGAAGGGCCTCCGGGCGTTGCCCGGATGGCGCGGGAAGAGACCGGCGGCGCGTTGGCAGGCTAAAGCCTACCCTACCCTTTTGTTTGTCTTGGCGGCGGCGGCGTTTGCTCAGAGTGGGGGGCCGGGCTCGGCGGGCGGCATCGGCGTGCTGAAGGTGCAGGGGAACCTCTACATGCTTGTAGGCGCGGGGGCGAATGTCGCGGCGCAGGTGGGCAACGACGGAATCCTAGTGGTGGACCCCGGCACGGGAGCTATGGCAAAGGAGACTGCGGCGGCGCTGCGGGGGCTATCTCCCAAGCCGATTTCCTGGGTGGTGGATACGAGCGGGGATGCGGATCACACGGGTGGGAACGCGGCGCTTCCGCAGGCGATCAGCGGGCCAGGAGCACGCCCGCGGATTGTGGCGCATGAGAACGTGCTGAACCGGATGAGCGCCGCCACTTTGGGCAACCAGGAAAAGGTGCCGGACGCGCTGTGGCCGAACGATGAGTACTTCCTGCCTACCAAGGATTTCGCTTTCAACGGGGAGGCCGTAGTGGTGTATCACGTCCCGGCGGCGCACACGGATGGGGACAGCATCGTGCATTTTCGGCGGTCGGATGTGCTGGCGACGGGAGATGTCTTCACCCCCGGCCGGTATCCAGTAATTGATGTGGAGCGCGGAGGCACGATTCAGGGGATGATCGACGCGGTGAACCTGATCCTGCGCATCACAGTGCCGCTCAAATATCAGGAGGCCGGGACATATGTGATTCCCGGGCACGGGAGACTGTGCGATGAAGCGGATGTGGTGGAGTTTCGGGATATGGTGACGATTGTTCGGGACCGGGTGCGCGACTTGAAATCGAAGGGGATGATGCTCGACGCGGTGAAGGCTGCGCGGCCGACGCGGGATTACGACACGGAATACAATGCCGGGGGCGCGGACGCGTTTGTGGAAGCGATTTATAAAACTTTGGATGCGAAGAAATGAGAGGGGCAGGGTTCTTAGTCGTGCTCATGGCCGCCGGCGCCGCCTCGGCGCAGCCGCCAGGATCTGAACGAACAAAGCCAATTTCGGCGCGCGAGGCGGCGCGGGTGGATTTCACCGGCTACTGGGTTTCGGTGATTACGGAAGATTGGCGCTGGCGGATGGTGACTCCGGCCCGCGGGGATTTCGCCAGCATCCCGTTCACGCCGGAAGGCAAGCGGGTGGGCGAAGCGTGGGACCCGGCGAAGGATGAAGCATCCGGCGACGTGTGCAAGGCGTACGGGGCGGCGGCGATCATGCGGATTCCGGGGCGCGTGCATATTACGTGGCAGGACGATTCAACGCTGAAGATTGAAACTGATGCCGGAATGCAGACGAGGCTCCTGCATTTTGGCGGAGATGCCCCAAAGAATTTGGCGCTGTCGCGGCAGGGATACACAACGGCAGAGTGGGAGGGCGTGGTGCGGGGAATCGGGCTGCCGCGCTCCGGCCTCGGGGCGACGCGCGTGGGCACCAAGAGCAAGGCAGTTCAGGCGGAAACTACGCATCTGCTGCCGGGCTACCTGCGCAAAAACGGATTCCCGGCAAGCGGAAACGCGGTGGTGAAGGAGTATTTCGACTTTTTTACCGAGCGGACAGGTCAGCCGTGGTTTGTGGTGACGACGATCGTGGAGGACCCGGTTTATCTGCAGGAGCCTTTCGTGACCAGCTCTAATTTCAAGAAGCAGACGGATGCGAAGGGCTGGAATCCGCGGGCGTGCTCGGCGCGGTAGGCAGGGTTTGTTCACCGCAGAGACACAGAGACGCAGAGGAAAACCAGATTAAAACAAAACCTGAGACGCTGAGGGGGCAGAGAGCGCGGAGAACACACTACGGGTATGAGGTGGTGAGTCGAAGACGGGACGAGAGGTTTAGCCTCCCATCCCGCTTCGCGGTGTGAACTCAGGTTCGTACAAGCGCCGCTATCAGACCTCGTAGCGCGAGGCATCTCCCCAGGCGCCCGACTGCCGTTGCAGAAGCCCTTTCGCGCGAAAATCCTTTCTCAGGCGCAGGAAGCCCTGGGCCATTTCGGCCAATCGGGAATTCTTGGAATTGGCTGCCTCCAACAATTTCGCCTCGGCCGTCGGGTTGGAGATGCGGGCCAAAGCGCCTAACGCAAAGTCCCACGTGGTTTCGGACTGCAACCAGCGGATCGCGTTGTCGAGTCCAGCGTCCTTTTCGCCGAAGACACGGCGGCGATAGTCGTCATACGCGTACTGAGTGGCGGCTTTATAGCCGTGGATCTGCCCAGGGGGCGGGAACGGGATTCTCAACTCCTCAGCGATTCGGCGGTGTGTCTCGTCCGCCGCATTCATTACGACAATCTTCGATTCAATTTCGTTTTGGGCCGCGAGGATCTTCGGGAGCAGGTGCTCGCGGTAGTAGTCACCTGCCTTATTGCTGTAGTCCACGAAGCCCTTACCATCGACCAGCTTGTATATCGAATATACAATAGTTGGAACCCTTGGATTTCCAGAGCGGTCAGCTATGCACTCCCTTCCAACGACCTCTGGAATCTTCCCAGATGGTATCGCCGTATGCGTCGTACGGGACCGGCTGCGGAGTCCAGATGTTCAAATAGTGCTCGGAATCCATACTGTACTCGGCGCCGTCGGATGCGTCAATGAGGACCGGGTTGCCGTGGGCTGGGCAGTTTGCGCGAAGGCACCGTGGAAGGCGGAGCAGGCAATACCGAAAGCGATGATGAGCCGAGCGCGTGTTGAACCGATTGTCATTTCAGAACGCCCCCCGCACGGAGCCTGTTTCTTAGCTCCAAGAATCCTTCGGCACGTTCCGCGAGATCCGGGTCGTTTGATTTCAGCAGTTCGCGCAATTTTGCCTCCGCGGCTGCGCTAGGAATGTGAGCTAATGAGCGCAACGCCAAGTCCTTCTGAGACTGCAGCCAGCTCATAGCGTTTTCGAGACCCGCTTCGCTCTCCCCGAGAACTCGCCGGCGATAGTCGTGTACGCATATTGGGCGGCAGCCGATCCGTCACTATCTCGAGCGGCTACGATTCGGGATCTCGAGCGGCTACGATTCGGGGCAGGAGATGTTCTCGGTAATAAATCGCTGCCCCCCGGCTGAAGTCTATGAAGCCCTTTTCGTCTATAAACTTGTATATAAAGTAGCTATCCACCGGATCCCTAAAGCTCCCGAGCAGTCACCCGCGCAATCCCTTGCGGTGATCTCCGTCAGACCGTCTCCGTCTACATCAGCGAGATCCGTCGCAAGGTCGACCAACATTGGAATTGAATCATGGAAGCACCGGTTTTGCTGACAGTAAATGGCATCGAGCCCACCGTCCTCGGCTTTTGGGTTCGGTGTCGAGACAAGCAAAAAGATCTTGCCACTGACGAGCGGCTCGAACCGGAACTGAATCAGGTCCGTAAACTCGTATGTCCAATCCGGCAGCGCCTCTTTTAAGAGGTCGATGACCTGTCCCGCTTCCGGCGGCTCTACCATATAGCCGGCCAGTATTCCGTCTCAGGTAAACTTTTCAGCCGCGGATAAACGGCGATGAACGCCGATCCTTTCGAAATCTCGACCCATCTGCGTTGATCCGCGTTCATCTGCGGCCCGTACGACCTTTCCAGCCGCGCTATTGTCAATAGTTATCTGAGACTGGACACCAGCAGTGGTCTTATCCGCCGTTCTGGCAATCGCAATGCGGCATTCACAGACAAACAAGATTCTCTGAAGATTACTAACTCCTCTCGAATCGCGCGCTTGCGGATTACCCGCGGCTCCTCTTCACCCTGAATGCGCTTCGCCCTCTGGGATAATCGAATCTCCAGGTTTAGATATGGCCGCGAGGTATTTCGCAAAGTAAACAAAAAAGTTGAAAATCATCGTCGCATCGTCGCGCAGGTGCGCAACCCACTGATGACAAACCTTTTTTCGCGCGACGCTGATGGTGGGGCAAGCATAACCGTGGGGCGGGCACCCTCGCCCGCGCGCGGCCCCCTGGTCGCGCCGCTCCTCGCTGTCTGCGAACACATATACTGAGTCAAACGGATTATGGACGGTGTCCTTCGCGGAATTCGAGTGCTCGACTTGACCACGATTGTGGCGGGGCCGGCGGCGAGTATGGTGCTCGCGGACCTGGGGGCAGATGTCATCAAGGTGGAGCGGCCGGAAGGCGGCGAAGACGGGCGCGCGATGGGGCCGCATCGCGGGTCGTGGGGCGCGTATTTCATCGCTTTGAACCGCGGGAAGCGCTCGCTCGGAATCGATATTCGCAAGCCGGCCGGGCGGGAAGCGGTACTGCGCACCGCCGCGACGTGCGATGTTTTCCTGGAAAATTTCCGGGGAGGGAAAGCCGCGGCGCTCGGTCTTGATGAGGCGGCGGTGCGCGCGCGCAAGGCCGATATCGTTTACGCATCTCTTTCGGCATATGGCTCGGGCGGGCCCGATTACACGCGGCCGGGCTACGATGCGATTCTGCAGGCGCGCACGGGGATCATGAGCGTTACCGGCATCGGCGAGGGTATGCCGGTTCGCTCCGGAGTATCGATTCTCGATATGGGCACGGGCGTCTGGAT
>DATBID010000572.1:0-2898 GCA_036557125.1 Bryobacteraceae bacterium
GCCGCAGTGCCGGAACGTCGTGGCGAGTAAGCGGCTCCAGCCCAATGTTGCAGGCTTCGGCGATGAGGTTTGCACAGAGGCTCGTCGGCAGATCCTGCATTCGCGACTCCCGTTCGCTGACGTGGGTGAACTTCGAGGTGAAATCGGTCCGCGCCGCGATTTCCAGAAGCACCTCTGGCAGATCAATCCGCGGCAATCTCGCGTTCACCTCGGCGCGGAACTTCACCAAGCTGTCGGGCTCATCGAGTTTATCCAGTGGCGTTACGATCAGGTCATCTTTACCGTCCACCTGTTCCACGCGAGCGCCTGGATTGGAGGGCAGATTCGCAACCACCGTTCGATAGGTCTGATCGAGTTCCCCGCTGAGGGCGGCGACGGTTTCCTCGGCCGATAGCGAATGTCCCAGAGAGCGACAAATGGTGGGACGTGTCGCGTTCCACGCTGAACCGCTGAGAAGGCCGAGCCGGGCATCGGCGTAGCGCACACTTGAAAGTGGCCCCCAAAGTCAAGACCATTTTTCGCCTTCAATAAGTTAATGTCCGGCGGTCATCTTCTGGCATAAACCTACGCTCTTGTTACAAACAATTTCGACCTTTCGTGTGTTGCCCGAAGGATCAAATCCTGGATGGTAGCGGGCGCCAGTTGGTCCGGCTGTTCTCCGTCCGGCACGTTTGCCACCGCTACCTTGCATTTTCCTGACAACTGCGTACTGATCGCTCGGATCCCCGCACGCCCGGCCGCATCTCCATCGAGCATCAGGACCACTCGTTCAAAACGTCCCGTCAGGACTCTCCCCTGGCTCGCCGAGAGAGCCGTTCCCATGAGAGCCACCACGTACGGAATTCCGGCTTGATGGACCCGCAGGCAATCGAAGTAGCCCTCCACTACGATCACCGTCTTGCTGCCCGTGGCCGACGCACGATGCAGATTGAATAGCTCGCTTCCCTTCCGAAATCCCGCCGGCAGTTTGTACTTGGGCAGCGTGCCGTCCACCGCTCGCCCGGCATACGCCACAATCTGCCCTTGGGCATTCCGGATCGGGATCACAATCCGCCCGCTCATCAGACCCGGCCCGCCATAGAATCCTACGCCGAACTCGGCGGCGGTCGCACGATCGATGCCCCGTTGCTGCAAATAACCGTGGCCGGGATCCACGCCTGTCAGTGCGAAACGCAGTGGAGGATTACACCCTTCTTTTTCCCGAACCAGTTCGACTTTCCGCCGACCTGGCGGGATCGGCTGCACCGGCTCGGCCGACGCGCCCACGCCGAACCATCGCTGCAATCGGCACGCCGCTTCCCGAACCGAGCATTTCTCCATGGCGGCCACAAAGTCCAAGACATTGCCCTGCGCCTGGCAGGAGAAGCAGTGAAAAACGTTCTTACTCAGACTGGCGCGAAACGAATCATCCCGTTCTCCACCATGAATCGGACAGCGGCCTTCCACTTGATCGCGGCGCCGGCGCAGGCCCGGCACTTGATAATGGCGCAGCACGGCCTCTAGCCTCACGGCTTGTTTCACCGCACTAAACTCTACCCATTCGCCCATGCCGCTACCCTCGCCCCAGGTAAATCGAGGCCGGCGTCCGATAATCCAAACTGGAATGCAGCCGCTCGTGGTTGTAGAACCGTAGATATCGCCCGATGCCCTCCTGCGCCTCCGCCACCACCGTGTAATCCTTCAAGTACACTTCTTCATATTTCAGCGACCGCCACAGCCGCTCGATAAAGATGTTATCCAGGCAACGCCCGCGCCCATCCATACTGACGGCGATGTCCCGCTGCTTCAGTTCGCCGGTGAAGTCGTCACTGGTGAACTGCGGCCCTTGATCGCTGTTGAAAATCTCCGGCCGCCCTCGCCGCAGCGCGCGCTTCAAGGCCTCCAGGCAGAAGTCCAGCTCCATGGTCAACGACAGCACCCAACTCAGCACGAACCGGCTGAACCAGTCCATCACCGCCACCAAGTACAAGAAACCATGCGCCATGCGAACGTAGGTGATGTCGGTGCTCCACACCTGATTTACGCGCGTGATCTCCACCCCCTTCAGCAGATATGGATAAATCGTGTGCCCTTCGGCAGCCTTGCTCAGGTTCGGCTTCGGATACACAGCTTCGATTCCCATCAACTCCATCAGGCGGCTCACCCGCTTCCGATTCACCGTATGCCCTCGTGTCTGGAGCCAAGCAGCCATGCGCCGACTGCCATAGAACGGAGTTCGCGTATACTGCTCATCGATCAGCCGCATCAGCCGCAGATTCTCTTGGCTCTCGCCCGCCGGCTCGTAATACCAGCTCGCGCGACTGACTCCCAGCAACTCGCATTGCCGCCGAATGCTGATCTCCGCGTGGTCCGGTTCCACCAGCACACGCCGGTCCTCACTCGAGCATGCCAGCTTTTTTTTTGACGAAATCCAGCTCGACCTTGAGCCGGCCGATCTCTTCAAACAGCGCATCCCGGTCAGCGTCCGCCGCCGCGTCCAGGCTCTTCCGCGTCCGACCGTCCACGAACAGTTCCTCGATATGATCCAGCGCTGTGCGTCGCCAGTGCGCGATCTGCACCGGATGCACTCCAAATTGCGACCCCAACTGGTTGAGCGTCTTTTCGCCGCGGATCGCCTCGACCGCCACCCGCGCCTTGAACTTCGGTGAGTACTGCTTCCTCGTCGTCGCCATCGCTTCTTCTTTCGCGACCGCCGACTCTGAAATTAACTTATTGCGTGGTCTAAAAACTGGGGTCCATTATAGATCGCTCTTCCCGCAGTCGCGGGTACCGTTCGTCGAGTTGTTTTACTTTTCCATGTGCGCCCCAACGGTCGTAGCAGTTCCTGGCAGAACGAAGATGGGCGTAGCCAGCCGTTTCAAGATGGTGCGCCAGGCAGTACTTTGCCGCCAGTTCGTG
>DATBID010000573.1:0-5499 GCA_036557125.1 Bryobacteraceae bacterium
TTGGCGCGCTTCGAATTCGCGCTCGGACGCCGCATCGGCTGGAGCTTCGGCGGGCATCAGATCCAGGTAGCGCCTCGCGCCTTCGAAGATGCCAACGCGTACTACTCCACCGACACCCGCGGCCTGCATTTCGGCTATTTCGGCAAAGGCCCAGTCTATGCGTGTCTCTCGCACGAGATCGTGGCGCACGAGACCACTCACGCCCTGCTCGATGGTTTGCGGGAACGCTACATGGACCCTTCCTCGCCCCAGCAGGCGGGCTTTCACGAAGGCTTCGCCGATATTGTCGCGTTGCTCTCGGTGCTTTCGGCCGAATCCGTAGTCGCGCGCGTGATCGACTTGGGCGTTCCCAACCGCGATGCCGGCTCCTTGCGCCGCTCCGATATCACTCCGCGCAAGCTGCGCTTTTCCGGCCTGTTCGGGCTTGCGCAGGAACTGGGTTCGGAGCTGGCCGGCATTCATGGCCAGGCGCTCCGCCGCTCCATCGCGCTCGAACCGCGCACCGACTATCTCACCAGCGGCGCCTACACCGAGCCGCACGATTGCGGCGAAGTGCTGGTAGCCGCCGTGCTGAACGCCTACCTGGAAGTCTGGACGCAGCGGCTCAAAGCTATCGGCGGCCGCTCCCAACTGGACCGCCGACGCGCGGCCGAGGAGGGCGCCGAAATCGCCGAGCGCCTCCTGACCCTCTGCATCCGCGCCATCGACTACTGCCCGCCCACCGACGTTCAGTTCGGCGATTTTGCCAGCGCCGCTCTCACCGCCGATTGGGAGCTCAACCCACGCGACGAGAAGTACCACATCCGGCAGAGTCTGCTCGATTCCTTCGAAGCCTACGGCATCCACCCCTCCGCGGCGGTGTCGCGGAGTCTGCAAAAAGGCGCGTGGGATCCGCCGCCAGAGAATTCCCAGTTCCGCTACGATTCGACCCACTTCGATTCCATGAAGGCCGATCCCGATGAGCTTTTCCGGTTCCTCTGGGAGAATCGCCGCGCGTTCAAGCTCAATGAGCAGGCCTACACGCGCGTGTTGTCGCTGCGCCCCGCCACGCGCATCGGCCGCGATGGCTTCCTCCTGCGCGAGACCGTCGCAGAGTATCACCAGCAACTGAAAGTCTTCGCGCGCGAGCTCGGCGACTACGGCGTTCGCAAGCCGCGAGATATGCCGGCAGACACCGAAGTTACACTTTACGGCGGCAATGCCGTAATCTTCGATGAGTACGGCCACGTAAAATACAACATCGGCAAGTCGATTCTCGATCCCGCCCGGCCTGAGGTGCAGGATCACCAGAGCGCCCGTATTGCCGATCTGTGGGAGCGCGGCGCGTTCCAGCCCGGCGCAAGCAAAACCCGGGCGTTCTCCCAAATGCACCTGCGCCGCCGGCTCTCCTGGTATGGTTCGCTGAAAGGCGCGGAGTAGTCCATGGCCGATTCGGCCCTTCCAACCTCGCTTACCCTCCGGATGTATAACGTCGGCTTCGGCGATTGCTTCCTGCTCACCTTCCAGTACCCGAATACCGAGCGCCACGTGCTGGTAGATTTTGGCAGCGCCGCCGCGCCTCGCTACGCCCCCAAGGATTACATGCGGCGCATCGCGCAGGATATCGCCCGGCAATCGCAAGGCAAATTGCACATCGTTGTGGCCACGCATCGCCATCGCGATCACATCAGCGGCTTCTCCACCGATGGCGAAGGCACCGGGAAAATCATCGCCGAGTGCAACCCGGACCACGTAATTCTGCCCTGGACCGAAGATCCGCAAGCCGCGCCCAATGCCCGCACGGCCGCTCACTCATCCTATAGCGGCGGCAAGCCGGATGCCAGCCAGATGACCGCGCCGTTCCTCGCCTCGCTTGATGACATGCACCTCTTCGCCGAATCGGCCGTGCGTCTTGCGGACCTTCCGGATTTCGGCGGGCGCGACACGCGCGCTCAGATCAAGTTCCTCGGCGAAGATAATCTGAAGAACTTTTCCGCGGTCGAGAACCTCATGAGCATGGGCGAACGCGGCAAGGCGCATTATGTGAACGCCGGCATGACTCTGAACGGCCTGCTTCCCGGAGTCAACATCACCGTGCTCGGTCCGCCCACGCTCAAACAAAGCGAATCCATCCGCGCGCAGCGCGTGAGCGACCCGCAGGAATTCTGGCAGTTCTGCAATTTGTGGGCTTCGCGCCGGCCCGCCGCCCGCGCGGTTTCGAGTGGCCGCAAGCCCGGTGCTACGCCGCCACCTGAGGTGCGCTGGTTCATCGAGCAAACGCGCCGCATCAACGCCGACCAGATGCTCGAATTGGTGCGCGAGCTGGACACAGTGCTTAACAACACCAGCGTGATTCTGCTGCTTGAAGCCGGCAAACGCAAGCTGCTTTTTCCCGGAGATGCGCAAATCGAAAACTGGGCCTTCGCCCTGCGCAATCCCAAATGGCGCGCCCTGCTGGCCGACGTGAACCTATATAAGGTAGGCCACCACGGCAGCCGCAACGCCACTCCCAAGTCGCTGTGGAAACTGTTCCGTCACAAAGGCGCGGAGGATGGGCAGGACCGGCTGCTCAGCCTCTGCTCCACGCGTTCGGGCAAGCACGGCAGCACGCGCTCCGGGACAGAGGTCCCGCGGCATTTGCTGATCGAGGAACTGAAGCAGGAAAGTTCGTTCCTGTCCACCGAGGATTTGAAGAGCACCCTGGCGAAGACCGTAGATCTGGAGCTGTAGGACCGATCCGCGAGTCCATTCGGCGTAAACTCGCGGCTTGCTAAGCTGATAGCTGTAACTAATTTCCATGATCCAAAAGCTTTTCGGCTCGGTAGAACAAGAGCCGTCCCTGCTCGAAAGACTGAAAAGCGGCGTTCAGAAGACGCGCGCAGGCCTGGTTTCCGCGCTCGAAGACGCCCTGAAGGGCAAAAAAGAGATCGATGCCGATCTGCTCGATGAGCTCGAATACACGCTCATCTCCGCGGATATCGGCGTGAGCACCACGAACGAAATTCTGGAAACCATCCGCGCGCAGGTCGATCGCCACCAATTGGCCGATGCCGGCCAGTTGCAGGGCCTCATCCGCGAACAGTTGCTCGAAATCCTCCAGGCCAGCGAGCGCGCTCCCGCTCGCGTGGCCGAGCCGCCCGCCGTCATCCTGGTCGTGGGGGTAAACGGCTCCGGCAAAACCACTACCATCGGCAAGCTGGCCAGCCGCTTCAAAGACGAAGGCCACTCCGTGCTCCTCTGCGCCGCCGATACCTTCCGCGCTGCCGCCATCGAGCAACTCGAAATCTGGGGCGAGCGCACCGGATCCCCGGTCACTCGCCAAAGCGCCGGCAGCGACCCCAGCGCAGTGCTGTTCGATGCGCTGCAATCGGCCCGCGCCCGCAAGTACGACTACGTCATTGTCGATACCGCCGGCCGTCTCCAGACCAAAGAAAACCTGATGGCCGAGCTGCAGAAGATGGGCCGCACGGCGAAAAAAGTAATTCCCGATGCGCCCCACGAAGTGCTGCTCGTGCTCGACGCCACTACCGGCCAGAACGGCCTGGAACAGGCGCGCAAGTTCACCGAGACTTCCGGCGTCACCGGGATCGTACTCACCAAGCTCGATGGCACAGCCAAGGGCGGCATTGTCGTGGCGATCGCGCGCGAGCTGAACCTCCCCATCCGCTACATCGGAATCGGCGAAAAGACCGGCGATCTGCTGCCCTTCGATCCGGAAACATTCATCGATTCCATTTTCGAGAAATGAATTACGACTGGATGCGCGATGCCCTGGAACTGGCGCGCCAGGGCCGCGGCCTGACCAGTCCCAACCCGATGGTGGGAGCGGTGGTGGTGCGCGATGGCCACACCGTTGGCCGCGGTTACCACACCTACGATGGTCTGGTGCACGCCGAGGTTGCCGCGTTGCGCGAAGCGGGTGAAGCCGCGCGCGGGGCCGTACTCTATCTCAATCTCGAGCCCTGTTCTCACCAGGGCCGCACGCCTCCCTGCGCCGATGCCATTATCCAGGCCGGTGTAGCCCGCGTGGTCGCGCCCGTCGCCGATCCCAATCCGCTCGTCTCCGGCGATGGTTTCCGCAAGCTGCGCGAGGCCGGTGTAGAAGTCGAACTTGCTTTCGAATACGCCGCCGAAGCCGAGAAGCTGAACCTCCCGTTTTTTCATTTCATGCGCACCGGCCGGCCGCTTGTCACCCTGAAAACCGCGATCACCCTGGACGGCAAAATCTCCGCGCCCGATGACAACCGCGGATGGATTACCAGCGAGCGCGCCCGCGCCCATGTTCAGCAACTGCGCCACGATCACGATGCCATCCTCACCGGCATCGGCACCGTGCTCGCCGACGATCCGCTCCTCACCGATCGCAGCGGCTTGCCCCGCCGCCGGCCTCTGCTCCGCATCGTGCTCGATTCCCAACTCCGCCTCCCGGCCGATTCGCAGATGGTGCGGAAGGCCGAGGGCGATCTGGTCGCCGTTGCCACTTCCGCCGCTTCCCCTGAACGGCGCAAGGCGCTCGAAGCTCGCGGCATCGAAGTGCTCACGCTCGATGGTCCCGGCGGCCGCGCGGACCTCCGCGGCGTCATTCAGTGGCTGGCCGAAAAGAAGCACCTCTCGCTCATGATCGAAGCCGGCAGCAAGGTCAACTGGACCGCGCTCGAGAGCGGCTCGGTCGATCGCATCTATTTCTATTACGCGCCCAAAATCCTGGGAGGACTGGAAGCGCTTCCGCTCGCGGGCGGCATTGGCAGGCGCCGCCGCGCCGATGCCATCCGCCTCTGCAACGTCACCGTGCATCCCATCCCGCCCGACGAGTTCGCGGTCGAAGGATACCTGAATGTTTACGGGGATAATTGAGGAACTCGGAACCGTCGCCGCCCTCGAATCCCGCCCCCAAGGCGCTCGCCTCACCGTGCGCTGCGCAGTCGTTCTCGAAGATTTACAGGAAGGAGCAAGTATCGCGGTCAACGGAGTTTGCCTTACCGCTACCGCCCTCGAATCCGATTCTTACTCCGCCGATCTGGCTCCCGAAACCCTGCGCCTGACGAATCTCGGCGCTCTACGTTCCGGCTCACGCGTCAATCTCGAACGTCCTCTCTCTCCCACCGGCCGCTTGAGCGGCCATATCGTGCAAGGTCACGTGGATGGCGTAGGCGAATTTATCTCGCTCGATTCATTAGGCAGCGATAACTGGTGGCTCAGCATTCGCGTTCCGAAGGAACTTGATCGCTATCTGGTTTACAAAGGCTCCATCGCCATCGACGGCATTAGTCTCACCATCGCCTCGCTCGAATCCGGCGTGCTTTCCGTCGCCATCATCCCCCACACCTACCGCAACACCACGCTAGGCAGCTATCGCCCGGGCGCGCGCATCAATCTGGAATGCGATGTCCTGGCCAAGCACGTGGAAAAACTGCTGCGCAAACTGGAAGTCGGCACGCCTCTTACTGTCGACAAACTGCGGGAAAACGGCTACTGATCCAACGATACATTTTCCGACCCCGTGCGCGCGGACTGTGCGCA
>DATBID010000574.1:0-13826 GCA_036557125.1 Bryobacteraceae bacterium
GAATTGCCCCTCGCCCAGCCTCATCCCGAGCCATCCGCCACCGCCCTCGCCGATTTCGTCCACCTCCTCCGCCTCGCCTCAGATCCCGATTGGCTCCGCTGCCTCATCTGGCTTCTCGCCGCCTACCGCCCCCACGGTCCCTATCCCATCCTCATCCTCCAAGGCCCCGCCCACTGCGGCAAATCCCATGCCGCCCGCCTCCTCCGCGCCTGCATCGACCCCAATCGCGCCCCTCTCCACCCGCTGCCATCTTCACCCAAAAAACTCCGCGAACTGGCCTATGAGAATTGGGTCCTTGCCTTCGATCATGTCACTCGCTTTCCGTGCCGCCTCGCCGAATCCCTCGCCCGCCTTACCGAAAACGAAATCTTCTACCTGCCCCCGAAAGATGACCAGACCCCGCTATCCCTCGCTCGCCCCATCATTCTCACTGTGGCCGAGTCCTGCTATATCCCGCCCGAAATCGCCGCTCGCGCCCTTTTCGCCCGGCTCTTGCCGCTCTCCGATGTCGCCCGCAAAACTCAATCCCAACTCGAGGCCGCCGCAAACGAACTGCTGCCCCACGTCCTTACTCACCTCCTGCGCGCGCTCAAATCCGCAGTTCAAGGCCGGCATTCTGTAAATTTCCCCTCCTTGCCCCGCCTGCCCGACGCCTTCGTCTGGGCCGCCGCTGCCGCAGGCGCCCTCGAAACCACCCCAGATGCCTTCCGCCAGGTCCTCGCCGAACTACCCGACCCACTCGTCGAAAGAGTCGTGGCCTTCATGCAAAACCGCTCGCACTGGAAAGGCACTGCATCCCAACTTGCCGCCGAAATCGGCTTGGATGGTCCCACAAATCAGCTCTCCCGCCAGTTATTCCAAGCTCAGGATGCTCTGAAACTACAAGGCCTCACCCTCGCCCGTAATCATGGCCACTCTTTTCGCACCCTCGAAATCGTGAAAGTAGAAGAAAAAAGTTGAAAATCATCGTCGCATCGTCGCGCCCATGGCCCGGCAAGTCCACGAAACTGCCTTCTGCCCGGCGCGATCGAGCCAGCAAGGAATGCGGTCCGCCCACGGCGCTTTCGACCCGGAAACCCTTCCGAGCCGCGACCAAAGGGAGCGGTCCCCTCCGGAAACGAAATAAACCTGATGGGCGCAATCCTAGTACCCAGACCCTTCCACGGTGTAACTTGTTACATCCCTCGGGATTGCAAGGCTCCGTTGTTTGGAATAGAATCGCGAAGCCATGGTTTGCCATGGTAGATTGATCGCGAGAGTAGACCCACCATGAGGCTCCCGTCCCTCGTTTCTGTACTCGGAATCCTCTTCGTAAGCTTAGTAAGCAACGCGAACGCACAAAATGCCGATGCCGTTCGCCGGATGGAAGCTTCCGGCGACCTTGCCGGTGCCCGGGCGGCGCTGGCGCGCGCGACCGAGAACCAGCCAAATGATGCCGCCGCTTGGAAAGCCTATGCGGCATTTCTGGATGGGCATGGAGATCCGGGGACCCGCCAAGTCTACGGTAAGCTTCTGCCGCTTCTCCAGAAGAGCGATCCGGCTTCGGCCGCTGCGGTGGCGCGCCGCCTGGCGGCGCTGGAACTCGAGGAAGGCCAAACGGCTGCTGCGGCTCGCGACTTGGAGGAATACCGCAGTATCACTGGCCGCGCCTTGACCATCTCTTCCACGGCGCGGCCCAGCGAAGCTACACCAACCATTTCCATCCCCGGACCGCTCCGTTCGTTCGCCCGAATGGCGGCAATGCCGCCCGAAACGGCTCCGGAAGATATTTTGAGCGCGCTCGCGCGAAACATTGTCACCAATGGCTATCAGGCTTCCCATAGCAATGAGGAACTGGAGCAAACCGAATATCTGAAACTCCTTCACCGGTATGTTTCGCAAGCTCGCGAATTGCAGGATGTGGCCGGCGAAAAGAAGGTGATCGAGGTGCCCGCGTGCGATTCGCCCAAAGCCGCCGACGTGCTGCGGATTCTGGGTTTCCGGATGCGGGGCGGCTGCGGTTCGGACGTGGTGCTCGAAACCGTGAACGCCACCCGCGCATTCATCACAGCGGATTCCGGCTTCCCCATAAATGCCCTCGAGCAGGCCCTGCGCACCAATCGCCCGTTCACCTATGACTTCCATCCCACTCTGGTCCCGGTGCTGTTTGGCGCCGAATATTGGTTAGGCGCGCAGGAGAAGGGCAAGACCCAGGCGGACTTTCTCGAAGCGTTCCTGGGCGATCCTTCCATCTGCCGGCTCTACCTCGGTTTTTCCAAATTGGATAGCGAAACCGCGGAGGCCGTGCGCAAAGCTTCTTCCATCAGCCGGCTGCGAGTCTATTCCAACGTTCTGGATTTCTTCGGCGGGATGTTTGAAGTGCGCCGCGGCAGAGCCGTAATTCCCGGCGGGCAGCGCTCAGCCGCGGCTTGGGCGGACCTGGCTGGCGCCTCGCCGGAGAACGGCGGCGCTTTCTTCGACAAATTGATTGCGCGGGATGATGGCTGGCTCGCCAGCCTCTACGATTCGCTCGCGCGCATCAACGGCCCGGTGCGCGACTACCTCACTGACCCTTCGCGCCTCAAACGGTTCTATACGGCCATGCGCGGCCGCATCACCAGCCCCGGTCCGGCGCGGCCGGTATTCCGCTCCAATACCGACCTGATGCTGCTCACCACGCGTTTGCGGCTCGATGCCAATGGCAAGCCGCATATTCCAGGCGGAATCGAAGTCTGGAAAGCGCTGTTCACGAACAGTCCGCAAGCTAAGTTGGACGCCAAGCTGCAGCACCTGGCTGGTTCCTGGAAGGACCCCGACGACGTGATTGAGGGCCTCTTCGCGCTCTGCCGGAAAATGGCGGAAAACGAACCGCTGAAAATATTCATGGCCATGAGCGACCTGGACCGCAACCGGCCGCATCCGCTTGAAGCGGCGACCGTCGAACGTCTTGCCCGGCAATATCGGGCCTATGGCGCGCAATACGAAATCTTCAACGAATCGCGCGATTTGGCGGATAAATCGATCGGCCAATATCTTGACACCGCCGAGGCGATTTCGAAGCTGCGCGATCCTGCGTTCCGGTCGGACGTCGCTGGCATGTTCGATTCATTGGTTGCGTTGTGGCAGATCCTGGTGCGGCAGGAATCGCTGCCGGCCGACAAAGCGGATCCGGTGTTCTCCACCCTGGTAGCTTCGTTCGCGCAGGTGCGCAACAACCGCGATCTATTCGATGCCGGCCGCAGCGGTGTGAAGCTGCTGCTTGCGTCTGTGCCGCAGGGGCAAAGCACGGCGAAGGATACCGAACCGCAGGAGCGTATGATCGATCTGCTGGCCGGCGCTTCCTCTTCCGGAGATGCCGAAGCGCGCGACCAGGTGTCGCAGGAAATGTTGCGCGTTCTGGACGCGCAAAAAATCGTCTCCCTGGATACGCTGTTTCAGCTTGCCGACCAGTTCGATGCGCTGGCTCGCGGCGAAAAGCCAAACAATGCGCTGATCCTGCGGCTCACCGGCCGGATTTCGGAGATCCAGCTCCCGCGCCCCTCGCTTTCCACGCAGGAAAAAACCGCCGTTGCTTTCGGGTTCTGGGTGGATAAGCACATCGAAGAGCAGCGGCGGCTCAATCTGCGGTCGATCGTAGAGAAAGCCGCCAACGATGCCGAAAAGCTAAAGGACGCGCGCGGCCTGCTGGCTCCGCTGTTGCGCGATACGCTGGTCGCTTACGACTACGCGTATTACGCGCCTCCCGGATCGCAGGTGCTATATACCAATCCGGTGTTCGTGCGCAGCCACGATTTCCTGGGCGCTCAGGGGTCTAATCATTTATGGAAGGCCACTGAAGTTTTGGGGGCGGGTTGGCCCTCGAGCGCTGGCGGCCGTCTGGTGGGTTCGCTCTCCAGCCTGCCTTACGCTTTAGCCGAGGCCGAACAGAATTTCCTGATCCCCTCGCAAACCCAGGCGCTCATCTGGACGGACTTGGTGCCGCAGATGATTCTGAGCGCCAAGACCCCGCGCTGGTGGAACGTTACGCCCGCGCAGTTGCACTGGGTGGGACTCCACAACCGCTACGGGCGCGACTTGGTGGCCGAATCGGTCTTCGACCCCGAACTGCGCGCCCAGGTTTTGGATGAGCTTTCTGTGCTTGCTTCCCCCGCCCGCACCCGCGCTATCGAGCGCCAGATCGAGATGGGCGACGCGAAAGCCGCGATCGAGCGGGCAACTCCGGAGGAACTGTTTCTGCTGGCGCGTGAAATCGCCCCTAAGCAAGCCGCCGGCGCCGCTTCCCCGCTGGCGACGGCGATTGTGCAACTGGAACGGGAATATCCGAAGCAGGTCAATTACGATGAGATTTCCCGCGAATTCGGCTCGCCCAAACCCACGCTCGCCAACTCATACCGTCCGGAATTGCTGAATCTGCGCACGTTTCCCACGCTCATGGGATATTCGAGCCGCATTATGGCGGAAAGCTGGGAATCGAACACCCTCTATTGGGCGGCGCTGGCCGATGAACTCGCGATCCGTCCGGCGGAGCTGAACGTGCGGATTCCGGAATGGACCGCGAAACTTGTGGAACATATCTTCGCTTCGCATTTGGAAGATTGGCCGGCTGTGCTAAAATCGCTCCGGCTGGTCGGGGATGATGTGCGCGCGCAGAGCCGCGCGGCGGCGCTTACCGGGCAGAAGGCCGCGTTATAAATCCTTCGTTGGATAGAGACTATGATCGTTTCGCGTAGAGACTTATTGGGGATGGCCGCGAGCGCGGCCTTTGGGTCACATTGGCTGCGCGCGCAGGAAGGCGGGCAGCGGCCCGTGTTCCGGGTCAAAGTCGATATGGTGGTGCTGTCGTTTACAGTTACAGACAGCAAAAACCACTACATCAACGGGCTGAAACCGGTCGATTTGCGCATCTACGAAGATGGCATCCTACAGAAGCTGAACACCTTCGCAGAGGGCGCCACGCCGCCGGTGGAGGTGCTGGAAGGCGGCCGGACTCGGCCGCTGGTGGCGGCTGCGCAGGAGCCCGCTGGCGGAACGGCCCCCGCGGTTCTCGACCGCCCGGATGCGTTCGTCGGCACTAACGTATTCATCCTGTTTGATACCAGCAATTTTATGTATCGCGGCTTCGTGTACGCCGAGGATGCGATTGCCGATTTTGTCCGCGGGCTGGACCGCGCCGATTCCGTGGCGGTTTACACTTTCAGCCGCAACCTTTCGCGCGCGGCCATGCTGTCGCGCGACCACAGTGAAGCCATCGATGGCCTCCGCCGCTCCGTCGCCGGTGACGATACGGCTCTCTACAATGCCTTGCTGCTGACCTTGCGCGACGCCGCCAAGGTTCCGGGACGCAAAGTGGTGATCGTGTTTTCCAACGGCCCCGACAATGCCAGCATGGTGGCGCCCGACGACGTGCGAGCCGTGGCGGAGGACGAAGGCATCGCCATCTACACCATTTCCACCAACGAAGTGAACAAGGACGCGATTTCCTCCGGTTCGCTACGCCGCATGGCCCAGCGCACCGGCGGCAAAGCCTATTGGGCGCGCACCTGGCAGAAGCAGGTGGAGGCTTTTGAGAGCATCCGCGAAGACCTGGGAAACTCGTACACCATCACCTACTATCCCGCCCCGAATCCGAACGAAGGATTCCGCAAAATTGCGGTGGAAATCATAAGCGATCCCGGCAAGAAGCTTCGCGTCCACACGCGGCCCGGCTATCGTCCTAGCCGGACCACGTGACATTGTCCTTCCGAGTTTCAAAAGTTGAATTTCGCCGCGAGTTGCAACACGCGCGGCCCGCCGCCTCCGGAAGTCGCATAGCCCGAGTTAAAGACCGTCGTGATCTGCCCGAAGGTGTTCGCGCTTAAAGCGGCGCCCGGATTCCCGCGCAGGAAAAAGTTGGGGAGATTGTACGCCTCTGCGCGCACCTCCAGCGTCTTCCGTTCCCTGACGACAAATAGACGCGAGAGGGCCGCATCCACCTCGAATAATCCAGGCCCGTGCACGCTGTAGGTGCCCATATTCCCGAGCGTTCCGATGGCGGGTTGGGCAAACGCACCGGCATTCAGGTAGTTGAGAAAGCCGCCCGCATACACGTGGGGAGCGATCTGATTGGGCCGCTGGGTTGCCGTGTTGTCGTCCAACGCGCGGTCGACGCCCGTCACGATCGTCAACGGGGCTCCCGTGAGATACCGGAAAATCGGCGAGATCCGCCAGTGGCTTGCCAGTATGTTCGCAATGTGGCTGTTGAACGTAGGCATCTCGTAGGCGCCCGAAACGTTGAGGTTCCCGCGGCGATCGAACAGACAATTACCCCGGTCAAAACGCCGGTTGCTGGGGACCTGGTATCCGGTGCCGGGGTTGGGAGTCGTGTTGCCCACATAGGCATCGCCGATGCAGTGCGACCAGGTGTAATTGGCGTTCATGGTCAGGCCCTTGGCGAAGCGGTGCTGCAGCGAAAGAACCAGGCCGTTGTAGCTCTGCGTCCCACCCGGATCGTACATGTCGACAAACCCGAGGTTCGCAGATTTCACCGGATTCGCCAGGCTGAGCACGCGACGCTGGTCATAGTTGGCGGATGTCGAGCAGGTCGGATAAAATACCCCGGCCAGCGTGCACGGACCCGTTCCCAGGAACTGCGGCGGGTTCAACTGCGTCGAGTCCCACAGGTGCTCCGTCTCGTTGCCCACGTAGCTGGCCGAGGCCACCCAATTCGAGAAAATCTGCCTCTGCACGCTCAGATTCCAGGAGTGCATTTCGGTGGTCGGCATGTTGTATCCCGCCACAGTGATGTAGGGGGCGTGTGGGGTGAACAGGTCGTGCGAACTGATCGGGTACGGGTTCCCGCCGGGGAAGTTCAGCCACGGGTTATCGAAGCCGCCCGCCGGACTGTTGTTCTTGATTTCATCGCCGAACGGCGGCGCCACCGTCGTGTTGAACCAGATCTGGCTGTTGGCAAAATCGTAGAACAGCCCATAGGAAGCCCGGATCGACGTTTTGCCGCTGCCCGTTGGATCCCAGGAGAGTCCAATGCGCGGCTCAAAATCCTTAAATTTCTTGTTCTGCCCCGAAAGGCCTGGGAAGCCTGGGTCGCCGGCGAAGTAGAGTCCGGGAGGCGCATTCGGATAGACTTGGCTCACAATGCCCGCATTGTACCGGTCCAGGCTGAAGTTGTAGATCGCGCCATTCGCGGCTGCAGTCGGAAACCACGGTTCCCAACGCAGCCCGAGGTTGAGCGTGAGCCGCCGCGACACCTTCCACGTATCCTGCCCATAGAAACCCAGGAACCACTGCCGCACGAAAACCGTGTTGGGCGTCGCCTGGTCGAGCAGCGTGAGCTTGCCCGTCATAAAATCCGCCATTCCCAGCCCGGTCGCGATTCCGCTGAACGAAAAGTTTGGCGACGAGCGCACATTGGCGTACGAATTCGAGACAAAGAACGAGCCGTACCCGCCGAACGCGAATTGATGCGATCCCTTGACCCAGGTCACATCATCGCTGAGTTCGTAGGTGGTGGTCGCGTACCGCGATTCGATTTCAATGCCGCTCCCGATGCTGAAGCCTCCCGTGATGCTCATGATGAAGTCTTCCGGCACGTAATCGAAGACGTTGATGCCCACGTCGTTAGGCGAAAGAAACGGCGCGTTCGTGCGGTGGATTCCGGTGCGGTTGACCGCCGCGCGCAGCGAGTTCACCATGTCCGCGCCGATCAAGTACGTGTCGCCAAGAGTAAATGTCTGGGCCAGGTTGTCGCGTCCGCCGACCGTCGTCGCCAGCAGGTTTTTATTGAGATCGTAGGGCGGCGTTTGTTGGTAGGTGGTCCGGATGTACCGTCCGAACAGGGAGTTCTTGGAGCTCTGCTGGAAGTCGGCCTTGCCCACAAACTGGTACTCGTTATCGTGTATCGCTTGCACAAAGCTGTAGGCGCCGCAAGGGCTGCTGGTTTGGGGAAGCAGGCCGGCGATTTTCATGGC
Organism: Bryobacteraceae bacterium; assembly: GCA_036557125.1. Lineage (GTDB taxonomy): Bacteria > Acidobacteriota > Terriglobia > Bryobacterales > Bryobacteraceae > PSRJ01. The sequence goes on from DATBID010000574.1 coordinate 7,944, forward strand.
CGCCGGGTCATACAGCGCCGGCGAAATCTGGTTGTTGATAAACGGCGTGCCAAGATTGATCTGGCGGCCGCCGTTGCATGCCGGAGACGTAAATGCCGACCAGTTCCCTTGCAGGATGGCTGCAGTGGGGATAAAGCTCAGATTCGCGGCGGGCTGCTGGCGCGTGAGGGTCTCCTGCCAGCCGCCAAAGAAGAATAGCTTGTTCTTCTTGATCGGTCCGCCGATGGTGCCGCCGAACTGGTTGCGCTTCAGACCGTCGGTAAGCCGCTTCCCGTTCTGCGCGGCCGCGAAGGGATTCGTAGCGTTGAAAACGTTGTTGCGCACGAACTCGAATAGGTCGCCGTGATACTCGTTTGTGCCCGACTTCGTAATCGCGGTAACGGCTGCGCCGCTGTGGATTCCGTTCTGGGCAGTCAAAGCGCTGGTCTCGAGCTTAAATTCCTGCAAGGCGTCTGGAAACGGCAGCGGCAGGTTCAACCCGTCGAATGGATTGTTGTGCAGCGCGCCATCCAGCATGTAGGTGGTTCCCGACGTCTGGCCTCCCGCAACTGCGTATCCTTCGCCCCCGGCTTCTCCTTGAAAGCTGCGGCTGGAGGCGTTGTATGCCGCGCCCGGTGCCACCGCCGCCCCCGCCAACTGAATCAGATCGGCCGGATTCCGTCCGTTCAGCGGCAGGTCCAGAATTCGCTGGCTCTCCATCACGTTGCCCACCCCGGTCGACTGCGTCTCGACCAGCGCCGCATCGGCCTCGACCGATATCTGCTCGTTGACCTCCCCGACCTTGAGACCGACGACAATGGTGGGGCTCGCCGCGACCTGCAGCACAATGCCGGTCTGCACGTACCGCGAAAAGCCTTGCTTGGAGACCTCTAACGAATAAGGACCGATCGGCAAGTTGGAAAGCACGTAGCCGCCGTCGGCGGCCGTAGTAGTAGTTCGCGAGATCCCGGTATCCGTTTGCGTTGCTTTGACCTCAGCGCCGGATACGGCCGCGCCCGTGGCATCCTGAACCGTCCCCTGAATCTGCGCCGTCGAAACCGCCTGAGCCCAGGCTGCCGTGCTGAGAGCGGCAAAACAACAGAGACGTACGAAGCAACTTGTTAACTGCATTTTTTCACCTCTCAACCCCTAAACTGAGAATCGTAGAGCGATTATTTCGCGGTCGCTATAAATTGTCAATGAAACCGTTGGACACGTGGCTACCGCGCCGTGCACGCCGTGGGATGCCACCCCGAACTGTCCGGCAGCTTCTTGAAATGCGTGCTGCGCACGAACCGGGCAGTCAGATATTGCGGGTCGTCTACCATGGTGACGACGATCAGCCAGGAGTCGCCGTTCGTTTCCATGGTGCGGTTGAAGTACTCCGTCACTATCGCATTGCCGCTGTAGGGAACGCCGTTCTTCTGCAGATAGCCGGGCTTCATATGGGTGGTGACCACTTTCAGATCGCCTCCGGACGCGCGGCTCTGTCCGCGCCGCCCGCGGGGGCCCGCCAACTCCCATTGGGCGAATGAATCCCCCTGCCACGTCGGCTCGCCGTCCGCGGGTTGCGGTCGGCCGAAGTGGAAAATCCGGCTCTGCTCTCCGGCATCCGTGTCGATCCGCATCGTATTGTCGTCCTGCCAGGCGATCCGCAGGCGCTCGGGTACACGCATCACGTCCCCGGCCCCATACGACTTGCACTGATTGCCCGCCGCCTCATCCTTGGCCGGATCCCAACTGTCTGCCACCCGCTTCCCTTCGGCGTTCAGAGGAATGCTCGGATAGTCGCCTTTCATCGGAGTGACCATCCGGTAACGCCAATCTTCCGTAACCACCGAAACCCAGTACCCCGTCACGTCCACGGGCGCGGCCGATTTAGCGCTCGGAGGACCTTGGCCGTAAGCTTCCGCGGCCAGCAGCGCCAACAGGCAAAGCGCAGGTCTCATGTCACTTCTTCCCCTGGCTCAAGCTGCGGTACACCGCTTCGATAAAGCGTTCCCCCGAACCATAGCGCGGGTCGTAATCCATCGTCGGTTTGGCCGCTTTTACCTGCTCCAGCGTCATGTCGTGCTTGATCATGTCCTGGATGCGGTCGCGAATGATGGTCACCATGTCCCGGTAATAGGCGACGTCCGCGGAATCGCACAACCGGCCGTGCCCGGGAATGACCATCGTCCCACCCTCCAGCCGGAACTCGGCAATCGACAGGTCCAAAATCCGGTTCAGCGCGTCGATTTCGCCATTGATGCTGCCGCCGCGCTCCAGATCGAGAAACGGATAACTGGTGGTCACAAATACGTCTCCCGCGCTGATCACGTCCGACCCGCGGAAATATACGATGCTGTCCCCGTCCGTGTGCGCGGCCGGCACGTGGATGACATGCACGCCTTCCCCATTGAAGAAAGCGCTGAGCTTCATATCCACATGGAAGGTCTCCGTCGGTAGAGCGTCGAAGGGAATCGCGGGTTGATTGTTCGCGGGCTTGGCGCTCATGCGGTCGAGGACCTCCTGCTGAGCAATAATCGCCGCCCCGCTCGCGGCGTCCGACAGTTGCCCCGCCACGTTTCCTCCAGTGAGCGTGCGCCCTGCCTTGGCGAGCTTCTCGTTGCCGCCCGTGTGGTCCGCATGCAGGTGTGTGTTGATGATGTATCGGATCGGTTTCGGCGGAGCGTTAGTGTCCAGAATCACTCGCGCGGTCGAGAGATTTTCGGCTCCATAGTGCAGGTCGGGCACGCCGTTGGTAGCCACCTCCCTTTGCAGTTGCCGCACCGCCGCCAGCACCTGGTCGCTCCTGTTCGCCAGGCCGCTGTCCACCAGCAGCACGCCGTCCTGCCCCACCGAAACAGTGATGTTGCCGCCAGCCCCCACCAGCATATAAATCGGACCGCGGACATGCAGAATGTGCACCTCGCCGCCTGGCTGGACGCGCTCTGCGCGTCTCTCCGGGACGTCCGGTTGCGCTATTCCCAGCGAAGCGGCCATCGCAAAAACGAGCAGTTGGCCTTTCATGGCTTCTGCATCTTCAACTGGTATTCGGGATACATAGTTTCGGCGCCGCCCCGGGCTGCCTCCGGCGGCAGTTTGTGCCGTTGGGCGAATTCGTTGAGAAACGTGTTCTTTCCCGGCAGGATGTTGGGCACCGTGCCCCGCGGCCTTTCCACTTCCTCCACGATGTCGCAGGGATACGGAGGCACCTGCTGGTGCAGGTCCAATTGGTAATCCGTGCTCCGGATGAACGGCTCGGTCAGGTAGACCGGATCAGTCACAATCGTCACCACGGTCAGGAAATCTTCGTGCCGCATCCAGTGCTCGGTCAGGGTGGCGAGGTCGCTTCGGGGAACTCCGTTGCGGCGGATATAGCCTTCTTTTAAGTGCGTCACATCCGTCGTCAGCATGTCGCCGTCCCATTTCGCGGTCGTAAACCCCGCCCATGTGTGGTTCGCATATTCCGGCGGATGCGGCCGGTTGTCCAGATACACAGGCCGGTCTACCGACCGCAGCCAGACGGCATGGAACGCAGTGATCTCGCGCGTCACCGGGTCGACTTCTTTCGTGATAGTCAGGTTGGAAGGACCCCGCCAGATATAGTCGGCGCTATGCGGCCGGCATTGCCACTCGGGCAAGGTCAATAGCGAGGCATCCCAGGTGTCAGCGCGCATCCGCGCTGCGGCATTGATCGGAAGCCCTAGATAGTCGCCCAGTTCCGGCCCTGGCACGCGCTCCGGTTGGTCTTCGTAAAAGCGGGGAGCCCACTCGCCGGAAAAATCGATTTGCCCGAAGGCCGGAACCGCCGCCACGGCCATCGTGAAAACGAACCACCCGCGCTGCCAAGAATTCATCGCCCTCCCCTCACGTGTGCCGGGGCAGTATATCACGGCCGGCCGCCTGGTTGACGGCTGATCCCTTCACGACGAACCGCGGAGCTTGCGCACCGCTTCCACAATTCGCCTGGCGGCGTGATCCACTTCTTCTTCGGTGGTGAAGCGGCCTAACCGAAACGAACCGAGGGACGCGCTGCTTCGGAATCCGTTTCCACTGGGCAGATCGCAGCGGCCTCGCCAAACCTACGCTGCCGGAAACATTCTGGTGCAGCAGTACGGAGCAAGTGTCACGGGAATCGGTGAACCGGAGCGGGTGCAGACGCTTCTCGTCACTCACGGCGCCTTGAATGCGCTGGGCACCATGCCGCTACGCGGGCACTGGCTTACTGAAGCGGAGGATACGCCGGGCTCGACAGATACGGTGATCTTGAGCTACGGCTACTGGCAGCGGCGCTTTGGCGGCGATGAGGCGGTGATAGGTCGGACGATCACGCTGGATTCGCGGGCGCACGTTATCGGAATTATGCCGCCGGACTTTCCGTTTTCCGTCCAAGCGAGTTACCAGAGCAGCGATGCCGCGATGATTCTGCCCATGCGTCTGGACCGGAACAAAAGAGGCTTGGGCAGCTTCGGCTTTTCGGCGTGGCGAGACTCAAGCCCGGAATCACTCTGTTTTCTGCGGCCGCCATCCTCCAGTCTCTCCCCAAACCGCCCTATCAGTCGCGTGAAATGAAAAACTCGCGCAAAGGCTGAAGACCGCGGGAAACTGGCGCTATGCGATCGCCGCCACGGAAAAAGATCTGTTGCCGGCTGATTGCCCGGGCAGATCAAAAATACAGCGGGCGGCTGGAGATTGCAACAGTCTTTTTAACATCAGCCGTCGCTGTGGTTTTCGGGCATCGCTCTTAAATTTCACGCTAGATTGATCTGGCCATAAAATTTGCCTATATCCAAAAATATTGGCCATAATGGACGTATGGACGTAAGTGTTGCGGAAGCCAAAAACCGGCTGCCGGAGCTGATTCGCTTGATGGAGAGCGGCGAGCGGGTGGTAATTACCCGCCACGGCAAGCCTGTGGCGCAAATTATCGCGCCCCCGCCGGAGCGGCGGGTGGTGCGTTACGGAACGATGCAGGGGCGCATCCATATCCAGCCGGGCGCGCTGGACCCCATTGATGAAGAAGCATTTTTGCGAGGCGATTTTTGAAGGGCTATCTGATCGACACCTCCATTGCGCTAACCGCTCTGGGCGAGCCCAAGCATCTTACGAAAACCGCGCGCCGGGCGCTTGATCGCGGTCCGGCGTACATCAGCCTGATTGCCTATTGGGAGGTTATGGTCAAATCGATGAAAGGCACGCTTCAGGTGGGAGATCCGCGCCGCTGGTGGGCAGAAACGCTCGAAGCTCTTAACCTGCTGCCGTTGTTATGGCGCCCCGAGCACGTCGCGGAGCTTTACAACTTGCCGGCCATTCACCAGGACCCGTTTGACCGTGCCATGATCGCGCAGGCCATCGCAGAGGACCTGGTTCTGGTGACTTCCGACTCCGCAATTCCCCAATACGCTTCGGGGAGCTTCCAGCCGCTTACTTAGACTCCCTATGAACGATCCTGACGACAACCTCGATGATCGACTGGCACGGGTTTCCCTCGGGCGAAGAGCCGCGCGTGCTCACCGGCATATCGAGCGTTTGCCACGAGGGCAGGCATCAGGAATGCCCCGGCCATGGCCAGCACGAAGCAGGTAGAGTTTCTGCCGCAGCAGCCGACCAGCCCGTATACACACATCGGTGAAAACACATGAAGCTGATCATTCCAGTAGCTCTCCTATGCATCAGCGCGCACGCGCAATGGATTAACTATGGCGAGCCGGGTGTGCCACGGCTGAGAGATGGAAAGGTGAATCTCTCCGCTCCTGCGCCACGCGCAGGAGGCAAGCCCGACCTGACCGGCGTGTGGATGCATGAGGCCACGCCTACTGCGGAACTCCGACGGCTTTTTGCGCTGGGGCGCCGAACTGCGAGCTGGATCTGGGTAACTTACCTCCAGAGATGAGCCTCGAATTGCAGAACAAATACGGA
>DATBID010000575.1:0-15379 GCA_036557125.1 Bryobacteraceae bacterium
GCATCTGCATAGTGCCGCGCGCCTTGGTAGCACGGGCCACGGCGATTTCTCCATCCGGGTGGATGGATCTCTCCGACCCGGTGGGACAGGTGAAAATGGGGCTGTTGTACCGCGTGCCGAACAGCTCCGTGCCGATATCGACCTTAGTTGCGTCACGCAGCCGCCGGGGGCGCAACTGCACGTGGCTGTACGCCTCATGGTTGATGCGCTTGGTCGCGTCGTCATCGACGCCGCTGACCATGTACGCCCAGTGGCCCGGCAGCACCTTGCGCCGCGCTGCCGGCTCGAAATCCATAACGCTGAGGGCTTCTTTGGGATTTTCGATGACTTCAGCGATTTCCGGTGACTGCTGCGCGAAGGCTCGCAGACCGCCCAGAGCGGCCACATAGGGGCTAGCGGCTAAGAAACGCAAAAAATCCCGCCGATGCCGGCGCCGCAGGCGGGAGTGAGGGGACTCGAAGTCCATCATGGCCGAATATTCTATCGAATCGTCTGGGACAAATCGACATTTGCACGCACTACCAATTTCATGGCCCTCTCGGACGAGAATCTCGGCACTTCTCACAGCCGGGCTACTGCTGCCGCTGCGGGATTCCGGGAATGGAGAGTCCTGCTGGCATTGAGATCTCTGTTCGCGCACGTTAATAGTGCCAGCAGGTGTGCTCGCGTCCCGGAAACGATGCACAAGGATCAACCTGGCCAGACCGCCCGGCCCCGCGAGCGCCTTCTCCGCCAAACCGCGATTCTGGTTGGACAGTTGACTGCGGAAGAGCGTAGCGTCGTACTGCTACGCGACAAGGAGAATTTGCCCTTGGACGCGATCGCCCGATTTCTCGGCTGGTCGAAGAGAACGACGCGTGCTCACCTTGCGAGCGCACGGATGAAGCTCCGCGCTGGAATGTCGTTCTAACGCCAGCGATGCGTCAACGACGAACTCAACATTTATTTGAGACGATTTCACCCCTTCGCCTACTACGTTCGCAATGCTGCTAAGCAAAAGTGTAATTCGAATTTTAGGGTCTCTTGGTCTGGGCTGTGGAATCTTGGCGGGACAGACCCAGTTGGCGGTGACAACCTCTCCGTCCTCCATCGAAACCAATCAAACCAGCCGGCTGCTCATCTCTCTGACCAACATCAATCCGGCAGGCAACGCCCAGGTTCTGCAAGGAGATGTGCTGCGCATATACCTGGCCCTAGGAAATGGCGCCGTCCAATCTGTAGATCCGAACTTAATTCTAGGAGGCACAGTTTTTCAAACCGGAGACTGGGTGGTGGATCAATCCGCCGGGATAAATCCAGTTACTTTGGTATACCAGGGGCCGAATCAACTCTGGCCGGCCTTGGAAAGCGTGGCGGTTTCGTTGCAGATTCAGCCGCCCGCTTCCGTTTCGGTTGGCGAGATCGTGTTGCGCGTGCCTACCGACGGCCGTTACGGCGCACAGGAATGGCTGGTCAGCACAATCAATCTGGTGACCGCGGATCTGCTGGCTCCCAGTGCTTCGGCGATTAGCTCGCTCACGAACGTCACGGCTGTCGTAGGACCGCAGGGGCCCGCCGGACCGGCCGGGCCGGCAGGTCCGCAAGGAGTTCCAGGAACGGAGGGACCACAAGGGGCTCAGGGATCCGTTGGTCCTCCAGGGCCACAAGGGCCTCAGGGGCCCGCAGGAACCGCCGGGCCGCAGGGGGCGGCTGGAGCGGTCGGTCCGGTGGGGCCGACGGGACCGACTGGCGCTGCCGGGGCAACCGGACTTGCGGGGCCAAAAGGGCCGCCGGGAGATCCGGGACTGGCGGGGCCGACTGGCAGTGTCGGACCGATTGGGCCACAGGGACCGGCCGGGCCGGTCAATATTTATTGGACCAAGAACTCCGGACAGATCGCGCTAGCAGGCGATCCTGAAAAACTTCCCTCGCCTGCCTCTCTGATCACGCTTTCTCTGCCTGAGGGTGGCTATTGGGTGCTGGCGCACGTGATGATTTTGAACGGAGGCGCGACCGCCGAAAACGCGCAATGCGACTTGGGAGGCTCCGGGGTGGCGGGCGCCACCATCGCACCCCATTGGGCGGCCACCATCCCTCTGCAGACCACAGTCTCCGGAGGGACGCTCACTCTGGAGTGTTCGATCAATGGCGCGGCAACCGTACTCGCCGGCAGCGCCTGGATGACAGCGGTTGAGGGCACGAACATCGTGAAGCAGTGAAGGCCGGGGCGGAAGCTATTTCCCCACCAGATGTGGAAAATCTTTTTCATTTTCCAGGCAGATCCAATCCATCAAGTCTGAATTCACAACGATGGCCTGGCTGAGCTTCACGGTCCACGGCTTGGTGTAAGCTTTGGGGTCGTCCACGGAAAGCTCGATCTCAAGGGTGCCATAGTTGACGCGCCGGAATCTTTCCGTCATTCTGGCCTTGTCCGTCAGCGGGCTGCCCCAACGATCCAGCCACTGGCCGTCCAGGAAACCGTTGGTCTCCACAACCATCGTGTCGCCATCCCAGTGCCCGGTTGAGTAGCCGTTCCAGGACGGATTCGGGTCCTTAAGCAAGGGCCGCCCGTCGGTAAAGACCTGGCGGTACGAAGCATTGGCCTCGGACAGAAACAGCAGGAGTCCTGGCGTCTGCACGATTTTCCGAAGGAACGGCACGGTGTGAATTCTCGCGGGCGTTCCCGGCAGGCAATGCGTAAACGGATCGTCTTTTCCGTTCTCGGCTCTGCGTGCTTTAACGGCCGCCGCTGCCCACGGTTGGTAGGGCAATCCACCATTGAGGCTGCGACCGAGATCTGCAAAATCTCGCGCGACGTATAACTCCGGAAGGCACATCACGAGGCCCTTTTCGGTCGGACACAGCATGGTCCACACCCCGGAGAGATCCGGTTTTCCGTCCGCCGTGCGCGGGGTGGGCGCATTCAAGTTTGGCGATCCGTCAACAGTCCTCGGAACCCCTGCCGCCGGATAGTTCAGCCATTGGGCTGCCGCAGGAATCGCCGACAGCAGACACGCCATCAAGGCGGGAAGCTTAGCCATTTGTTTCCTCCGTTCCTCTCGATGACCCGCGTAGTCTATCAAATGCGAAAGATGTCTAACAAACTTCACGAACCGGAATACGCCGATCAATTTTTCCGTCAAATCTCGCAGTATTCTTATGCAGGCATTTCTTGGCTTCGAGCAGGAGGAACCGATGGCTGGAAGACTGAAAATCACTCAGGTAGATGCGAATTTCGTGGACCAAAATGGACGGCCGGTGGCGGTGTATGAGCTGTCGGGAAGGATGGGCTTTCACGGTTTTGTCTATCAATGCAGACTGAACCTCGATTACGACGGCGCTCCCAAAGCTTATGGCTACAACAATCCGGCTGCGAAAAATAGCGCCGGAAGACCCAATTTGCAGAAGGACTTAGATCCCCTGGAGAATTGGAACAAGGGAGGGGCAGGGATCTCGGCGGAGTACTCGCAGAAGGTTGGTTTGGGCAATGCTTGTGGGGACCCGGGGGACGGAACCAAAGGACACGTGAACTTTCTGGCCGGGAACCGCAACTTCTATTGGTGTGGAGTCATGTCGCTCACGAGGCAGCAATATCAGGCGAGAGTCAACGCGCTCAAGGACAAAGCGAACACACTTGGTTACGTCCTCGATGATCGCGACGAGTTGGAGGCGGGGCGTGAGGGGGTCGGTACGCCGATGAAGGCAAAAGGCCAGGGTTACTTCCCGCTGGTGCAGGATTCCGGGGATAGCGCCGGCTATTATATATCGACCACCAGCGTGATCGCCGACAACGACCCCTCTAAGGCCTATTCCCCAAGCCGCTACCTCGATGCCACCAAGGTGCCTTATGCCGTCTGGGCCGGACTGTGGAGCAGGGTGGCCGGCTTCGGGGGCCTGAAACTCAATCAGGGGGATTTTGGCATCGCGATCCTGCCCAAAACGGGAGCACACACCGGTTACGTGTACGGAGAATCCGGAACGCCGAATGAGTTGGGCGAATCTTCCCCGGCACTCCACGCCGCGCTGGGAATTTCCAGCGAATTGGTCGCATTCATCGCGCTCCCGGGATCGGGCAGCGGCAAAGTGTTGGGTATCAACCCGCAGGATCAGATCCGGCCCCGCGTGCGCATGAGAAGCGCGGCTCTGGGAAGCGATGCGTTGGATCTGGCAACCTTTTTGGCCACGGGACAGGTGAATCCAAAATATCCCGCAAAAATGACCTCGGCTCAAGCGCGCACATTTAACAACATCTACGCAGCGCTGACAGACTGGACGCTTGTGACTATGGAACCTTCCGAATCCTACGGTTCCAGAGCGCAGCCTCTACGTTATCTTTGAATCGTAACCGGGAAGCTGCCATAGATCGTTCAAATCGGCGACAATAGCCCTTAGATGTTTGCCTTTGTCCGGCCGCGGGCGCAATTTAACCGCTACATTCAGAACGTTCCGCTGAACTACATCCACCTCGCTGCCTGGCTGCGACGCGCCGGACGCGAAGTGCACATCCTCGACATGGTCATCGACGGAGTGACTCGGATTCCGTCGATCTGTTCATTCGTCGACGGGGCATTCGCGCCGTCGGAATCGGCTGCATGACATGCGAGTTTCCGGCAGCAGTCGAGGAAGCACGGCGATTGAAGGCGGCGCACTCGGGAATTCAGATCATTTTCGGCGGCGCTCATCCCTCGGGCGACCCGGAGGAATGCCTTCGCACGGGGGTCGTCGACTACGTGATCGCCGGCGAAGGCGAAATCGCGCTCACTGCGCTCTTGGACGATTTGGAAGCCGGCCGCAAGCCAGGAGAGAACGCGGGCATCTGGCTGATCGACGACGGCAGAATCCGGCCAGCGCCGCCCGCGCCCGTCCCCAATGTGCACGACCTCCCCCGTCCCGCCTACGACTTGCTGGACCTGGAGAAATATTTTCAGCTCGACTCGCCGTGGCATTTTCCAAAGTCGCAGCGTGCCGTGCAGTTCATTACCAGCCGCGGCTGTCCGTATCAGTGTTCGTATTGCCATGAGATTCACGGAAAGAAGTTCCGCGGAATGGCGCCGGAAGTGGTGCTCGATCAGATGGAGTGGCTCGCGCGCGATTTTGGCGTCCGCGAATTCATGATCGTCGATGACATTTTCAACTTCGAGCCGGAGCGTGCGAAACAAATCTGCCGCGGCATTATCCAGCGCAAGCTGAAGGTGCACTTGCAATTTCCCAACGGAGTTCGCGACGACCGCTTCGACGAGGAGCTCGTCCGGTTGATGAAGCAGGCCGGCACGCACTTCATGGCCATCGCGATCGAAACCGTATCGGAGAAATTCCAGAAGTCGATCCGCAAGAATCTCAAAATCGACCGGGCGCTCGAGACCATCCACTGGGTCAATCGGCACGGTATCGAAGTCAGCGGATTTTTCATGATCGGCTTCCCCGGCGAAACGCTGGAAGAAGCGCAAAGGACCGTTGATTTCGCGGTCGAGGCGCCGCTCGACACCATCTTTGTGTCGATCGTCTCGCCGTTTAAGGGCACCAAGCTCCGGACCGACATGCTCAACGGCCGCTTCGGCGAGATGGATAGCGAAAGCCGGAACGCGCTCGACCAGTTATTCCCGATCGTGCACAGCCGGCAGTTATCGCCCGAAGTGCTCACGCGACTGCAGCGCGAGACGTATTGGCGCTTCTACACCAAGCCCCGTTCGCTCGTGAATCTGGGCAAGAAGCTGACAAACGGCCGGAACGTGAAGAAGATCGTGCGGGCCGTCAAGCGCAGGATCGCGGACCGGGAACCGGTAAGCGTGAACTAGATCAGGCTCAACGAATGCGGCACGGAGCGGCGCCGAAACCGGTCTTCGACCGGTGGACCGGATGGAAATCCGGTCCGCAGGCTGAAGCCTGCCCCACAAAGGCTACTTTCCGGGCACGCCCAGCCAGCCGCGGGTGGCGAAGTCGGAGAAAGCCATCAGCAGCAGAATCGCCAGCCACAGCATCCCGCTAATCATCACCAGCCTCGTCAGCCGGGTGCTGTAACGAACGTGCATAAAAAACAACACCACCAGCAGCATCTTGGCCACGGCGATACACAGCGCCACGATAATATTCAGCGCCCCTAAATCGATCGTCGCGACGAAAGCCGTCAGGATGGTCAGGATCAGCAGCGTTACCAGGATGACCGCGTAGGTCTTGACGGAATCGATATGTTCCGCGTGTCCGCTTTGTCCGCTATGTTCGGAATGTTCGTTCATGGCTATTTCGGTAGATGCCTGTCAATCAGATAAAACAGGGGGAAAAGGAAAATCCAGACGACGTCCACGAAGTGCCAATACAGGCCGGCAATATCGATGGGCGTGTAATATTTGGGCGAATACTTGTTTCTGGCGGTTTCGGCAATGATGAAAGCTACAATGCCCACACCCACCACCATATGCAGCGCGTGCAGTCCGGTCATCGCGAAATACAGCGAGAAGAAAAGTTTGGCCTGCCCCTGGAGTTGGGTCCCTTCCAAGTGGAAATTGGCGAATGCCGGGACGTGGTGCTCCTGGAATTTTTGAGCCCACTCGAAAGCCTTAATGCCGAGGAAGGCGAGGCCGAACAGCATCGTCAGGATCAGGAAGAAGATGATCGCCTTCTTCCGCCCCAACTGCCCCGATCGCACCGCCATAGCCATCGTGAAACTGGAGAGCAGCAGCACGCACGTGTTGGTTGCGCCGATCGGCAGGTTCAAGCTGGAACTGGCGAGCGCGAATGTCCCGGAATATGTCGACCGGTACAGCGTATAGGTCAGAAACATGCCGCCGAAGAACATGATTTCCGTGATGAGGAACACCCACATCCCCAGCGTGGAAGCATCCTTTTGCTGGTATTCGGTATTGAACTGCTCGCGCAGGGCGGGCGATTCCAGATGATGCGCTTCGCTTTGATGCGCCTCTGTTGGGAACACTTCGCTAGCCAACTTCCACCTCCCGGGGAACAGCGCTGTAATCGTAGGCGTCGTGAGTCACGACGGGAATCCGGTCAAAGTTATGCGTGGGTGGGGGGGAAGGAATGCTCCACTCCAGCCCCGTAGCACCCCACGGGTTCTGCCCGGCCACCGCTCCGTACTTAAGCGACCACATAAAGTAAATGGCCGGCATGATGTATCCCACCGCCAGCACTGTGGCACCCGCCGTGGAAAGCACGTGTAGCAACTGGAATTCCGGCGGATATACATGATAGCGCCGCGGCATGCCCAGGTAGCCCAGAACGAACTGAGGGAAGAATGTCAGGTTGAACCCAATGAACATGATCAGGGCGGCAAGTTTGGCAAAGGCTTCGGGATACATCCGCCCCGTCATCTTCGGCCACCAGAAGTGCACCCCGCCCATGAAGGCCATGACCGTGCCGCCGACCATCACGTAGTGGAAGTGGGCGATGACGAAGTAGGTATCGGTCGTATGCACGTCCAGTCCCAAGGCAGCCAAGAACACGCCCGTCAGACCGCCGATCGTAAACAGGCCGATGAAACCGAACGCGTAGAGCATCGGCGTATCGTAGGATATCGATCCCTTATATAAAGTGGCCGTCCAGTTGAACACCTTGACGGCAGAAGGAATCGCCACGCAGTAGCTGAGGAACGAGAACACCAGGCCGGCGTAGAGCGACTGGCCGCTGACATAGAGATGATGTCCCCACACGAGGAAGCCGATCACGGCGATGGCCATGCTCGAAAACGCGACGAACGCGTACCCGTAAACGGGTTTGCGGGCAAAGGTCGAAACCAGTTCGCTGATCACAGCCATTCCGGGCAGCACCATGATGTACACAGCGGGATGCGAGTAGAACCAGAACAAATGCTGGAAAAGGATGGGGTCGCCGCCTAGCGCGGGATCAAAAATACCGATGTGGAACGCGCGCTCGCACAGCACGAGCACCAAAGTCACGGCGATCACCGGCGTGCCGAGGATCTGAATCAGGCTGGTAGCATAGTGCCCCCACACGAACAGCGGCATGCGGAACCACGTCATTCCCGGGGCTCGCATGCGGTGTACCGTGACCACGAAATTCAAGCCCGTCAGGATCGACGAGAAGCCCGCAACGAAGATACCCATTGCGGTGGCAATCACGTACGTGTTCGAGTATGAAGTGCTATACGGCGTGTAGAATGTCCAGCCGGTATCCACGCCGCCGGCCACCATGGCGTAGACCGCGAGCGCGCCGCCAACAATCAGCAGGTACCAGCTCAGGAGGTTGATTCGGGGAAACGCCAGGTCGCGCGCCCCAATCATTATGGGCAAAAAGAAATTTCCCAAAGTGGCTGGGATCGAAGGCACCAGGAAGAAGAACACCATGATTACGCCGTGCATGGTGAACAGCTTGTTGTATGTCTCCGAAGAGACCAGATCGGCTTGAGGCGTCAAGAGCTCCAGGCGGATGAGGCCGGCAAACGTGCCGCCGATGGCGAAGAAAATCGAGATGGTGATGAAGTACAGTACGGCGATTCGCTTGTGGTCCTTCGTCAGGAGCCACGATTTCAGGCCGTAGCTGGCGTTGAGGTAAGTCTCTCGTTCTAAAACTGCTGCGGTAGCCATAGATTTCTATCGATTTCCTGGTTGGAATCCGGCGGCAGGGGCTTCCGCCGCTGGAACCGTTGCTTGCGCGGGCTGTGTCTGCCCCGGCTTGGGACTCATAGATTTGATGTACTCAATCAACTGGACCACGCCTTCTTCGGTGACCAATCCCTGGAAGGTAGGCATCAGCGGCTGATAACCCTGCACCACCTTCGCGGGCGGGTTAAGGATGGATTCGCGGATGTAAGCGTCATCGGCTTTGACGGTTCCGCCGCCCGTGAGGTGCACCGTAGATCCGTACACGCCCACCAGCGTGGGGCAGCGGCCCGAGCCATCGGGATGATGGCAGTTGCCACAGGCCAAATCGTCAAACAGCCTTGCTCCCGCATCAGCCATGGAACCGGTGGGACCGCCCGCCAGCCACTCCTGGTAATCCTCCGGCCGCATCGCATAGACCCAGCCGATCATTCCCGAATGCTTGGTCCCGCAGTATTCGGCGCAGAAGAGATGATATTTGCCCGGTTTGGTAGCGGTGAACCACGTAGTCGTGTAGCGGCCCGGCACTACGTCCTGCTTGGTGCGGAAATCGGGAACATAGAAGCTGTGAATCACATCTTCCGAAGTCATTGTGAGGCGGATGGGACGATTTATGGGGATATGCAGCTCGTCGATCTCCCGCTGCCCCTCCGGGTGCTGCAGCTTCCACATCCACTGTTTCCCGACTACGTAGATGTTCATGGCATCGTCCGGCGGCCGGCTTTCTTTGAAGAAAATGGCGGCGCCCCAGCCGAACATAATCATGGTCAGACCGAACGGAATAATGCTCCACACCACTTCCAGCGCCATGCCGGTGTGCCCGGCTTCAGGCAACTCGTCGTCGGAGCGGCGGCGGTACCTTACCGCGAAATAGAAGATCGCCCCGAAAATCAAAACGGTGAAAAAAATTGAAACGGCCAGCAGGAAATACATCAAGTGGTCCACTTCGGGCGCTATCGTGGACGCTTGTTCCGGTAAAAAATGCAAGTGCGTTTCCCTTCCTTAACTCAATCCCGCATGCTCCATCAAGCATGCCGCAGGCGCTCCCGCCTGCTATTCCGATCCCGGCGCTTGTCCCGCCGCCAGGCCACAAACAGAAAACTGCCGCAGACCAAAACGAAAACCGCCCCGCCGGCGCGCAGCGAATTCATAGCGACGGCGCCGTACTTCCCGGTCGCGGGATCGTAGTGGAAGCAGAACAGCAACACCGCATCCACCGGAGTTCCGATCTTGTGCGCCGAAGACTCCACCAGCCCCAGCCGGAGGTCTCGCGGCGAATACTCCACGCCGTAGAAATAGCGCGAAAGCCGCCCTTCCGGAGTGGCGAGCATTAAGCCGCTGGCATGGGCGAACTGGTCCGTAATCGGATCGTAGCGGTAGTGGAAACCGATCGCCTCCGTCACCAACTTGATATTCGCTTCGTCGCCCGTCAGAAAATGAAAGCCGTTGGCAGTGTTGGGGCGTCCGTAGCGCTTCACATAGTTCACTCTTTTGGCGCTCGCGGTTTCGGGAGTGTCCTTGGGATCGAAGCTGAAGGCCACTACTTCAAAATCGCGGCCCGGATCGAACGAGACCGCTTTGAGCGCACCCACCATGCCGTTTAGAATCTGCGTGCAAAGCATAGGGCAGCGATAATACACAGGGGCAAGCAGAACGGGCTTGCCATGAAAAAACGAACCCAGCGTGACCGTACGTCCGGCTTCATCCTTAAACTGCGCGTTTAACGGGAGCTGCTGATCCAGTTTCTGATCGATCCCGACTCCCTCCAGTGCCTTCGGGACCTTGGGCTTCAAATCAGGATTGACCAGACTGTACGATTGCTGCACCGGCTCGGGTTGCCCCGGCTGCGCCGAAACCACCAGTGCCCCAACCATCAATCCCAAACTGACTTCTAACAACGTCATTGCCTTACTTCCTTGCTCCTTCCTCTTGGCTCTTTTATTTCAGTTCCCCCGCCAGGGGTCCCCCCACCTGCTGCATCTTCGGCCCGAGCCCGCTCGCCGTCGGCACGCTCACATTTTCCGCCGCACCGGCATTAGCCTGAGCGCGATAGGGCAGGCCCTTGGCGAGCAGCTTATCGATCGCCTTATCGATGGGGATCTTCACCTGCGTATGCTGCTGATCGGTCCAGTTATAGCCGTTCAGAATCGCGTCTTCGGCGGTGCGCATCTCCTGAAGATTTTCGGGTTCATTGGGCACCAGCCGCGGCTCCGGCGGGAGTTGGCGCGCGTCGTGAATTTCGTAGGTGCCGAGCGGCGGATGG
Organism: Bryobacteraceae bacterium; assembly: GCA_036557125.1. GTDB lineage: Bacteria > Acidobacteriota > Terriglobia > Bryobacterales > Bryobacteraceae > PSRJ01. The sequence continues at coordinate 10,813 of DATBID010000575.1, forward strand.
GCATTGTACTGTAACTGGAGGAAACGAAATACACCCAGGACAATCAGTATCGATGCGATGGTGCTCAGCACCAGGCCGATACCGAGTTTGCCGAGTACCCAGACATTGACGTCACGCTGTTCGTGGCGCTGGCTCGGATCGCTGAGATCCGGCAAAAAATGCTCGACTTCTCTGTTATCGGCCATGTTCCAGGGCTCCTACAATGTGAATGTCGTTTGCGGGCACCAGCGGGCGCTTCTCGAGCTGCGTAAGAAACAGCGCGGTCCAGATGCCGCCGATGCCGATCAGCGCGGCCAGATCCACCCACGTTGGGCCTAGGGCAGCTCCCCTGGTGGCATCGGGAACTACCAGCCAGTACACATCGATCAGGCGCATCGCCAGCACGAGAATGGCAACGTTTCTGAGCAATTTGTAATTTTTCTTGAGGTCGCGGGAGAGCAGCAGCGCAAACGGCAGCGCGAAATGCCCAAATACGATGATCAGCGCCACGTATTGCCAGCCGCCCCGCAACCGCTCCAGGTACCACGGGATCTCTTCCGGCAGATTGCCCGCCCAGATGATCAGCCACTGCGAGAAACCGAAATAGGCGTACAACATCACGTTGGCGAACATCAGTTTGCCTACGTCATGCAGGTGCCGCGGCGTGGTCACCTCGTTCATCGGCCGCCGCTGCGAAAGAAACACCAGAGCGGTAATCAGAAACGCGATACCGCTCAGACTCTCGCCTGCCACCAGCAGGAGGCCGAACATGGTCGAGAACCAATCGGGATTGAGCGACATCACCCAGTCGATCGCCATGAATGTCACGCCGAAGACCCAGAAGATCAGCCCCGGGCCGCTGAGGTGGGACATCTTGGTATGCGCCGGAACGGGCCCTTGGCGATCTTCAATCGCCGACCAGCGATTGATATAGAAGCTGAGGAAGATCAAGCCGCCCAGAATCACAACCGCGCGCACTACCCAGAAAGGAAAGTTCAGAAAGACCGCTTTGTGCTGCAGCACGGCATCGGCCTTCACCACATCCGGGTGCGCCCAGGGGTAGAGGCTGGTATGGCCGATCGCGATAGGGATGAACAGCAGCAGCAGGAATGGAAGGGTGCGAGCCGCCGCTTCGGCGGGCCGGCGAACCACCACACCCCACGCGCCGCCGGTGAGGAACTGCAGCATCAGCCAGGCGAGCGATCCCGCGGCTATCCCGAGCACGTAAACATAAGACCAGAGATACGACCGATAGAACTGCGTCGGGTTGGTGACCCATGCGAGCGCTAACAGAATCGCGCCAATTATCCCGAGCGCTAGAAAACGGCCCCGCCAGCGGCGGATATCCGCGCGTAACTCGGCTGAAACGCCGAAATCCAGAACCGCGGCAGTCATTGCTTCGCTCCCTGGCCGGCCAGACCGAGTTGATTCCTCGCCTCGGGGGGCACGTCGTCAAGCGTACCCATCTGGCTCATTTGCAGCGCACGAATATAAGAAACGATCGCCCAGCGGTCCGCCGGGGCGACCTGCGCCGCGTAAGTGGGCATAGCGCCAAAACCATTAGTAATCACGTCGAAAATGTATCCGTTGGGAACTTGCCGCAGGCGGTCAATATGATATGAGGGCGGATGCCGGAAACCGCGGCGCACTACCATTCCATCGCCTGTGCCATTCCGGTCGTGGCAGGGCGTGCAGTAAATATTGAAGCGCTGCTGCCCGCGCAGGACGATTTCCTTTGTAACCGGAAAGGGGAATTCGTCGGAGAACTTGCCGTCAGGGCCCTTCCCGGTGTACAAAAGATCGTCATCGTTCAGGTGGCCGCGAGCCACGGTCCCCGCGACCAGGGGGCGTTCGGAGCGGCCATCGGCGAAGAAATCGGTAGGACGGAGGGGAATATACTTCGGCTGATCCTGCATGTCCTGCCGGCAGGCAAGAAAGGAGCAAGAAGCAAGGAGCAAGAAGCCAGAATACAGCCAGCGCCGGTCCTTCCTCCTGGCTCCTGACTCCTGGCTCCTGAATTCTACTTTTTCAATTAGCAACTTGCGATACCTCTTTGGGTTCCATGCCTTCGAGGAAGCGGGATGTGTTCTGCAGATCGAACAGGGGATCGGCAGCCTCGATGCACAGGAAGAAGCGGTCGTGGGTGGCGGCCGAAAACCGCGGAACATTAAAAGTGGGATGGTATGGCATGGGGAGACCGCACAGCCCCAGCAGGCCTAACACTGCGGCGATCGATCCGAACAGAATCGTCAACTCGAACGTAATGATGATGTACGCAGGCCAGCTATGCAGCGGCCGGCCGGCGATATTAATCGGGAAGTAAATCACCGTGACAAAGTACTGCATGAGGTAGCCCGTCAGGCCGCCCAATAAGCCGCCTATGAGCACGATCAGCGGCAGCTTGTTCTTGTGCAGATGCAGCACTTCATGCAGCTCTTCGATTGGAAAAGGCGTGTAAGCGTCCAGTTTGCGGAAGCCCTGCTGGTACGCCGCCCGCGCGGCGTTCACCAGCGAGGTAGGGTCCTCGAATTCGGCCATCACGCCGTAAATGCCTCGGGGACGCGTGATCAACTCCGCACCTCCTCTTTCACCCTTGCCTGCGGGAGCAAGGTGCGAACCTCAAAAATGGAAATCATAGGCAATGCCCTGACGAACAGGAAGAACAGGAACAGGAACAGGCCAATGGTGCCCCAGTAGGTCGCCCAATCCCAACGCGTGGGATGGAACAGTCCCCAGGCCGAAGGCGTAAAGTCCTGCGCCAGACTGCTCACGATAATCATGAAACGCTCCAGCCACATGCCGGTCAGCACGATAATCGACGAAATGAACAGCAGCACCGGACTCTTTCGGAATTTTTTGAACCACAGTAAGTTGGGCGAGACCACGTTGCAGCTAATCAGGAACCAGTATTGGCCCGCGTAGGGTCCGGTCATACGATTCCAGAAAGCCTGCTGTTCATAGACCGTGCCGCTGTACCACGCCATGAAGGTTTCCATGATGTACGAGTAGGCGACGATCATGCCGGTGGCGAGCATGAGCTTGGCGCAGTTTTCCAGGTGCCGCTCGGTGATCAAGCCCTGGAGACCGTAGTATTTGCGGAGCGGAATGGCCAGCGCCAGCACCATGGCGAAACCCGAGTAAATCGCGCCGGCGACGAAGTAGGGAGGGAAGAATGCGCTGTGCCATCCGGGGACGATGGCGATCGTGAAGTCGAAGCTGACTACCGTGTGAACTGAAAGAACCAGCGGTGTGGCCAGACCCGATAGCAGCAGGGCAGCGGTCTCATATACGCTCCAGTGGCGGGCCGAACCCCGCCAGCCCAGCGCCAGAAAGCCGTAAACATATTTCGTGACCATGTGCTTGGCGCGGTCGCGCAACGTGGCGAGATCGGGAATCAGGCCGACGAACCAGAACAGAAGCGAAACCGTGAAGTAAGTCGAAACCGCGAACACGTCCCACACCAGAGGACTGCGGAAGTTCGGCTCCACGTTCATGGTATCGGGATAGGGGAACAACCAGTAGAAAAGCCACGGGCGGCCCATATGCAGCAGTGGAAACAGGCCCGCACACATGACGGCAAACAGCGTCATGGCTTCCGCGAAACGGTTGATCGAGTTGCGCCAGGCTTGGTTGAGCAGCAGCAGAATTGCGGAGATGAGTGTGCCCGCGTGACCAATACCAATCCACCAGACGAAGTTTGTGATGGCGAAGGCCCACATCACCGGCATACGGATGCCCCAGACGCCGACGCCTTTCCAGAACAGGAGCACCGCGGAGGCGAGCAAACCTTGCAGCAGGATGAAGCCGATGGAAAACCAAAGGAACCAGAAGAGGGGGGTATGCTTGGTCATCACCACTCCCGAGATCTGGTCGGTTACGGTGGCGAAGGTATACCCGGGAGCGATGACTTCCTGGTTTTCCGTTCTTTCAAGGACTTGATCTTCTGGCATGTTCTAAGATTCCAATTCCGGGTTCGGGTTCCGCAGGCTTGCAAGGTAGGTGGTGCGCGGCCGCGTATTCAAATCGGCCAGCATCGCATAGTTCAGCTTTTCGGCTTTCAATTTGGCCACGCGGCTATTGGGGTCGTTAATATCACCGAAAATAATGGCTTCTGACGGGCAGGTGGCCTGGCAGGCGGTTTGGATATCGCCATCCCGCACCTTGCGGTCCTCCCGCTCAGCGTCGATTTTGGCGGCATTAATGCGCTGCACGCAGTAAGTACACTTTTCCATGACGCCGCGGCTGCGCACCGAGACATCCGGGTTTCGCACCAGCTTCAGGCTGGGGGTTTCCCAATCCTGGAACAAAAAGAAGTTGAACCGCCGCACTTTGTACGGGCAGTTGTTGGAGCAATAGCGCGTACCGACACAGCGGTTGTAGACCATATCGTTGAGGCCTTCCGCGCTGTGTGTGGTGGCCTGAACCGGGCAGACCAGTTCGCAGGGGGCGTTTTCGCACTGCATGCAGGGAACCGGCTGATTCCCCATCCGCGGATTGTTCGGATCGCCGTTATAGTAGGAGTCGACCCGCAGCCACTGCATGTTGCGGCCGCGGCGAACCTGGTCTTTGCCGACCACGGCGATATTGT
>DATBID010000576.1:0-4721 GCA_036557125.1 Bryobacteraceae bacterium
GGTCGTTTTCTGACTGCCGGCTAATAAACTCCGCGAGTTCTGTCCAGGTGGGCTGGTCGATTCGAGCCTTTGAGTTTTTCGGTTGGTCCTCTTGTGCCATTCAGTGGGAAATCTAACACAACATTGGCCGAATTTGCGAACGCAAAGTCGGCCTTGTCCTCTACATCCGGAATACCCCAAACTGCGTCTTCTCCACTCCCGCATTCCGTGCCACTGAAAGCCCCATCCCCAGCACAAACCTTGTGTCCGCCGGATCGATAATGCCGTCGTCCCATAGCCGCGCGCTCGAATAGTACGGGTGCCCCTGCCGCTCGTATTGCTGGCGGATCGGCTCTTTGAAGCTTTCTTCCTCTTCCGCGCTCCAACTCTTGCCCGCCGCTTCCAGGTTGTCGCGCCGCACCGTGGCCAGCACGCTCGCCGCCTGCTCGCCGCCCATTACCGATATGCGCGCGTTCGGCCACATCCACAAAAATCGCGGGCTGTATGCCCGGCCGCACATGCCGTAGTTCCCAGCCCCGAAGCTGCCGCCGATAATCACCGTAAATTTCGGCACGGCCGTAGTCGCCACCGCGGTCACCATCTTCGCCCCATCCTTGGCGATGCCGCCCGCTTCATATTTCTTGCCCACCATGAAGCCCGTGATGTTCTGCAGAAACACCAGAGGGATCGCGCGCTGCGAACACAATTCGATAAAGTGCGTCCCCTTCAGCGCGCTTTCAGAGAACAGGATGCCATTATTTGCAATAATCCCCACCGGGTACCCCCAAATGTGCGCAAACCCGGTGACCAGCGTCTGCCCATACAACTGTTTGAATTCGTCGAACTCGCTTGCGTCCACCAGCCGCGCAATCACTTCACGCACGTCGTAAGGCTGCCGCGAATCGGCCGGAACCACTCCGCCCAACTCCGCTGGATCGTACCGCGGCTCGCGCGGCTCTCTCAATGCCCCCGCCGCCTGCTTGGTAAAATTCAGCTCCGCTACAATCCGCCGCGCCATCGCTAGCGCGTGCGTGTCGTTTTGCGCGTAATAGTCGGTAACACCGGAAACCCGCGAGTGTATCTCCGCGCCGCCCAATTCCTCCGCCGTGGCCACTTCTCCCGTGGCCGCCTTCACCAGTTGCGGGCCGCCCAGAAAAATCGTCCCTCCCCCGCCGCCGCGATTGCTCACAATTACCGTCTGGTCGCACATCGCCGGAATATAAGCGCCGCCCGCTGTGCACATCCCCATGACTACCGCGATCTGCGGGATCCCCGCCGCCGAAAGCCGCGCCTGGTTGTAAAAGATTCGCCCGAAGTGCTGCGCATCCGGAAAGATCTCATCCTGGTGCGGCAGATTGGCGCCCCCGCTATCCACCAGATACACGCACGGCAGCCGGTTATCCAAAGCGATCTCCTGCGCCCGCAGGTGCTTTTTCACGGTGATGGGATAATACGTCCCGCCTTTCACGGTGGCATCGTTGGCTACGATCACGCATTCCTGCCCTTCCACCCGCCCGATGCCCGTAACAATCCCGGCCGCCGGAATCGCCTCGCCGTACATCCCGTAAGCCGCGAGCTGCGAAAGCTCCAGAAACGGCGAACCGGGATCGACCAACGTCCGAATGCGGTCGCGCACGAGCAGCTTCCCACGAGCCAGGTGCCGCTTCCGCGCATTGTCCGAGCCTCCCTGCCGGATCCGCTCAGCCTGCGCCTTCAGGTCCTCCACTAACGCGCGCATGGCCGCCTGGTTCTTCTGGAACTCTGCCGCGCGAGGTTCCACACTGGAATTTAGTACGCTCAATTACGAATCCATTGACCCTTTACTTTCATCAGATTACAATAAGAGGCGTAGGGATCGGTCTCAGGGGCTATTATGAATGACTTGCCGCGAGGGGCGAGACATAGTGAAATTCTGAACGATATTGTGCGCGCTTACATAGAAACCGGCGAGCCGGTCGGGTCGCGCACCATCGCGAAGAGCTCCTCCGAGTCCCTCAGTCCGGCCTCTATTCGCAATGTCATGGCCGATCTGGCCGATGATGGATACCTTTCTCAGCCCCACACCTCCGCAGGGCGCGTTCCCACTCTGAAAGCGTTCCGCTGCTACGTGGCACTGCTGGTTTCGAAGCGCGCCGCTCGCGCGCTCGGCCAGCCCGCATCCGATCGGCTGCAGAAGGAATTCAGCGGATTGCCCACTGTAGAGGCACGCGTCGAGCGCTCCAGCCAGGTGTTGATGGAACTCACCCGCAATGTCGGGATTGCCGCGGCCATACCGGCGCTCGCGCAGGAACTTGATCAGATCGAACTGCTGCCCCTGGGCGGCAACCGTGTCCTGATGGTTCTGGTCACCCGCGATCATATGGTTCGGAACCGCGTGCTCGCGCTCGATGAGCCGGTGACGCCGGAAGAACTCATCTCCGTCCGCAACTACGTGAATCGCAATTTTAGCGGCTGGCAGTTGGGAGCGGCGCGCCGCGAACTGCTCCGCCGCATGGAGGAAGAGCGAGCCATGTACGATGCGGTCGAGCGCAAGCTGCGTCTGCTCTATCAGAATGGCCTGCTGGCTGTCGATACTGCGCCGGAAATTCACATGGAAGGCGCCTCCAACCTCCTCGGCCTGGACCTGCATCTTACGCGGGAGAAAATGCGGGATCTGCTCCGCGCGCTCGAAGAAAAGAAGCGGCTGATCGAATTGCTCGATCGGTTCCTCGAACAGCCCCCGGGCGAACTCGAAATCCACGTCGGCCTCGAGCAGGCGCATCCGGCCATGCGCGACCTGACACTCATCGGCATGACCATTCGGATGGCTAGTGGCCTTCCCGCCAAGGTAGCGGTTCTCGGCCCCCTGCGCATGCACTATGAGCGGGTCATGGCTGCTGTCTTCGAAACCAGCCACGCCCTCCAGAGCGCGTCTTTTTAACCTGAGCTTGCTAATCTAATAGTAGTGGATACCGAAAAGCCCGATCAGATCCCCAATCAGGCAGAAGAACTTCCCGCCGTCACGCTGGAGGGGCAGCTTGCGGCGGTAACGGCGGAACGCGATCAGCTTCTCGCCGAAAAGGCCGATCTGCACGATCGGCTCCGGCGCAGCCTGGCCGATTTCGACAATGCCCGTAAGCGTTTCGAACAGCAGCGCTCCGATTTCATCCAATTTGCCTCCGTGGACCTGGTAAGAAACCTGCTCCCGGTGCTGGACGATTTCGAACGCGCGCTAAGAGTTGAAAGTGCGGACCAGAACTTCGCCAAAGGTATTGAGCTGATCTACCAGCGACTCGCCGACACCCTAAAACGCATGGGTTTGGAGCCGTTCGATTCGTCCGGCAAGCCCTTCGACCCGAACCTGCACCAGGCCGTTGAGCGCGTCGAAAGCCAAGAGCACGAAGACCAAACGGTTTTAGCCGAATTTCAGCGAGGCTATAATTTCAAGGGGAAACTACTCAGACCCGCGATGGTGAAAGTCGCGGTGAAACCGTAATTATCCTGTGGCCAAGAGAGATTATTATGAAGTCCTCGGTGTGGGCCGAGACGCAGCGGAACAGGATATCAAGGGCGCCTACCGCAAGCTGGCGCTGAAGCATCATCCCGACCGCAACCCCGGTGACCCTAGTGCCGAGGAAAAGTTTAAAGAAGCCTCCGAAGCCTACAGCGTGCTGAGCGATTCGCAGAAGCGCGCCACCTATGATCGCTTCGGCCACGCCGGTCTGCAAGGCGCCGCCGGCGGCGGCGGTTTCAATCCCGACGCGTTCGCGGATTTTGGCGATATTCTAGGTGACTTTTTCGGCTTCGGCGATCTGTTCGGCGGCGGCCGCCGGCGCAACCGCCCGCAGCGTGGTGAGGATATCCGCTTCGATCTGGAATTGAGTTTCGAAGAAGCCGTCACGGGTCTGCAGGCTGAAATCCAGGTGCCTCGCATGGAGACCTGCGGCCGTTGCCGCGGGAACGGCGCTGAACCCGGGAGCGGCCCTACCACCTGCCCAACCTGCCACGGACGCGGCGAAGTCATCTATCAACAGAGCTTCCTCTCCGTCCGCCGGACCTGCGGCACTTGCGGCGGCTCCGGCCATATCGTCCGGAACCCCTGCAGCCAGTGCCGCGGGCAAGGCTACCAGCAGGTGCAGCGTAAGCTCAAAGTCAATATTCCTGCCGGGGTCGATGATGGGACCCGCCTCCGCGTCGGCAGCGAAGGCCAGCCCAGCCCTAATGGCGGCCCCACCGGCGACCTGTACGTCTTTCTCAAGGTGAAGGAGCACCCCTTTTTCGAGCGCCACGAGCAGGACTTACACTGCACCATTCCCATCAACGTTGCCCAGGCCGCTTTAGGCTGCGAGATCGATGTCCCCACGCTCGAGCAGCCCCACAGGCTGAAGATCCCCGAGGGCACCCAAAGCGGCGCCCAATTCCGCCTCCGTAATAGAGGCATCGCTCACCTCAACGGCAGCGGCCGCGGCGATCTTTACGTCCACATCGACGTCAAAGTCCCCACCCGCCTCACCCGCGAGCAGCGCAAACTCCTCGAGCAGCTCCGCGATACGCTACCCGAAGACAATGCACCCTCGGAAAAAGGACTGTTTGAGAAAGTAAAAGACTACTTCGTGTAAGCGGTTCCGCCGCGCCGGCAGCTTCCGGACCCTTGTTCCTTCTTGATTCCCGGAACTTGTAAACCCGTTTTGCGTCTAAGAGTGAAACCGGCCCCGATTTGGTCCCGAGGAGGTTTGCGTGAGGTCCCTTTGGCAGGATATTGT
>DATBID010000577.1:0-2673 GCA_036557125.1 Bryobacteraceae bacterium
GCCGGTGGAACGCCGGCGCTTCCCGGGCCGCATCCATCAATTCCGGGTAATTGAACTCGAGGCCGCGAGCCGCCCAAGAACGGCGGCAGCCCTGCAGCATCCAGAGACCCATTACGTTCTTTAATAGCCGCGTGGTTCGGCAAACTCCGCCTTCGTTGGTGAAATTCAGCCGAAAAGCTTCATCCGAAATGATAGGAGCGTCCACTTCCATACCCAGCAGGGACCACGTGCCGGAACTCAGAAAAGCCGTGTCATCGCGAGCCGAAATCGCTGCCACGGCCGAGGCGGTGTCGTGCGACGCGGGCGTGACGACGAGCGTCTCACGTAAAGACGCATTCGCGGTCAACCCCCGGTGCAGCTTCCCGAGGATCGACCCCGGTTCCACCAGCGGCGCGGGGAGCTGAGAAGGCAGCCCGAGCCGGTCTAGCAGGTCTCTGGCCCAGCTCCGTGCGATCGGATTGACAAACTGCGTGGTTGTCGCCGCCGTGAATTCGCATGCCGCATTTCCCGAGAGCCAGTAGTGGAACAGATCCGGGATCATCACCAGCCGTTCTGCCGCCGCGAGAGTCCGCGGCGTCTCCCGTTTGGCCGCGAACAACTGGTTGAGCGTGTTGATGGGCATGAACTGAATGCCCGTCACGCGATAAACTTCGCGGGCGGAAACAATGCCCAGCAGCTCCTCCATCGCGGCGACGTTCCGGCGGTCGCGATAATGCCGGGGATTCTGCAGGAGTTCGCCGCGCTCGCCCAGCAGGGCATAATCGACGCCCCAGGCATCTATGCCCACGCTGGTGATGTCGGTCCCATCGAGAGAGTGCAACACTCTGCACACTTCCAGCCAAAGCCGCGCAGCGTCCCAGTACAACCCCCGGCCATATTCCACCGGCTCGTTCGGGAAGCGATGAACCTCACGCAACTCCAGGCTGCCCGCCTGAAGACGGCCAATGAACGCACGGCCACTTTCGGCGCCGAGATCGAACGCGAGATGTGTTCCGCCAGCGGCCATGTCGCCAGCCCATCTTAATACACCTCTGCAGCCACCTCGCCGAATCTTTCCTTGGCCCGAGTCGTTTCGCATTGTGATACGTAAATTTTCATGCTGCCTTGATTTCAAGAGCGGGGCCATCAGAAAAGCCAAAATAGGTTTCGCAAAGCGCAACGGCTGGTGATATACTCATCGACAATCTCTCAGTCGAGGTGGTCTATGAGTTCCGAACCCGCTCGCAGGGACCCTTACATGGTGAAGTCCGTGATTCACTGCTCCCAGTTGTTGGGCGCCTTCCGCGTATCCGGCGAAGCCTTGCCTCTGCGGGAAATCGCCAAACGCAGCACTCTTCCGAAAACCATGGCATTCCGTCTGCTGTACACGCTTGAAAAATGCGGCATGGTGGAGAAGGTAGGTGAAAACCTTTATCGCTCGTGCGTTCGCCCGTTCAAACAAAGGCTGTACCGGCTGGGATATTGCGCACAAGGGACGGAATACGGGTTTTCCAAAGAGGTATCCGCGAGCCTGCGCCGCGCCGCCGAAGCGGAAGGCATCGAGCTGATCTCGCTCGACAACCAATACAATCCGAAGATTGCTCAACGTAATGCGGATCTGCTGGTGCGAGAAAAAGTGGATCTCGTTATCGAATTTCAAACTGACGAGAACATCGCGCCCGTGGTTGCGGAGAAATATCGCGCCGCCAACATTCCGCTCATCGCCATTGAGATTCCGCACCCCGGAGCCACATACTACGGCGCAAACAATTATGAAGCCGGTCTGATCGCGGGCCGGCATCTCGGCCGGTGGGTGAAGCGGCGCTGGGCGTGCGAAGCAGACGAGATCATTCTGCTAGAACTGCCGCGCGCGGGAAACCTTCCGCGAATGCGGCTCACCGGTCTCCTGGCCGGCCTCAAAGAAGTTTTGCCAAACCTCGCCAATTGCCGGGTTGTTGCGCTGGATGGAGACGGCTGTTTCGACAAGAGCTTCGAGGCAGTACGCAAGCATCTGCGGCTTTCCACTACCGGCAGGAGCATCGTGGGAGCAATCAACGACACCAGCGCGCTGGGTGGTTTACGCGCCTTTCAGGAGGCTGGGCGGGCCGACCATTGTGCCGTCATCAGTCACAATGCTTCTCCCGAAGGACGCGCCGAGCTGCGTGAACCGGGCACGCGGCTGATCGGCTCGGTCGGCTACTTTCCCGAACGATACGGCGAAGACCTGATTCGCGTGAGTCTCGATATTCTGAACCGCCGCCCCGTCCCACCGGCGGTCTTCGTGAAGCATCAGATCATCACGCCGGAGACCGTCGATCACTTTTACCCAAACGACAGCTTGATGCAAACCGCAATGGCGGAAAGCGCCGGTGCACCGGCATGGGCAGTGTAATCAGCCGGGCCAAGTTAGCGATTCAGGGACGGCGTCCGACGCCTTCAACACAGCCCAGTACTCTACCTGGACCCTGGTCCTTGCAGCGAGCCAGCGATAGGTGGGTACTCCGAACAAGCGGCCGCGGTCGATCATCGCGCGCCGGGACTCGGGGAACGGCGAAACACCAAATTCCATCCCGCACGCCATTGTTGCGCTATTCCATGGCGCCATCGCGCGGCTGCGGTTTTCTTCCCAAACACCTAGCCATGGAAAATCCAACTGCCTCCAGACATATCCGAACGCGAGGTGTAGAGAAGGGG
>DATBID010000578.1:0-26516 GCA_036557125.1 Bryobacteraceae bacterium
CAAGGAACCGGCGGAGCGGACCGGCTGCGAAGGCTGCCATGGTCCGGGAGGCGCTCACGTTGCGGCGGGGGGAGGTAAGAATACCATCCCCCGCGCCTTTTCGTTGCTCACTCCTTCGCAGACCTTGAATGCCTGCCTCACCTGCCACGCGAACGACTTTGGCAAGGTGAATATCCGCCGCTCGGAACACACCCTCAACAACATCGCCTGCACCAGTTGCCACTCGATCCACCACCCCGAGACGCCCAAGTATCTACTCGCCAAGCCCCAGACCGAACTATGCTACGGCTGCCACTCCGCAGTCCGTGCCCAGTTCGATATGCCGGCCAAGCACCGTGTCAACGAAGGCTTCATGCAGTGCTCGGATTGCCACAACCCGCATGGCACATTTGCTCCCACCTGGCGCATGTCGCAGCGGCCGTATATGGTCGAGCAAGCCCTGGGGAACGAAGAAGCGTGCCTGAAGTGCCACGTGGATAAGCGCGGTCCATTCGCCTTTTCTCACCCACCGGTCAATGTGGAAGGCTGCGAAACCTGTCACTATCCCCACGGCTCCACGAACACCTACATGCTGCGGCTGCCCGTGGTCTTTACTCTCTGCCTCCAATGCCACAACGGTGCGGCTAATTTCGGCACACGAAACAACGGCGTGACGCCCCTCTCCACCATTCACAACCTGGCCGATCCGCGATTCAGGTTCTGTACCACCTGCCATGTCCGCATTCACGGCTCGAATAGCGACATGTTCTTTCTGAGGTAAACAGCATGCCGAGATTCCTCCTCATACTGCTTTTCGCTACCGCTCTCGACGCCCAGCAGGTTGTCGCCCCTACTCCCGAACCGGTGGGCCCCGCGCGGGGCGAGACTTCCGGCGACTACAACCTCACCGATTCTTTTGAGACCGGCTATCGCTTCGCGTCGGTCGGCGGCGATGCGGACAAATATCGCGCCGATGTGAACTACGGCAATGGCATTCGCCTTCTGAGCAGCAGCCTCACCGTCGATTCACGCGATGGCCACGGGCGCTACTTCGACAAAATCCTCCTCAACACGCTCGGCTTGGGCAACGACCCGTATGAATCCGCCAGCCTCCAGGTTGAGAAGAACGGCCTCTACCGCTACGATCTTCTCTGGCGTCTCGAAGACTATTTCAATCCCGGCCTCCCAGTCTCCGCCGGACTGCACTTGCTGAACACCAGCCGCCGCCTGCAAGACCACGATCTGACCCTGCTGCCCCAATCCAAAATCCGCTTTCGCGCCGGCTACAGCCGCGATACACAGAGCGGGCCGGCTCTTTCGAGCGTGCAGGCATTCGAGGCGCCCGGCAACGCGTTTCCCCTCTTCACCGACGTGCGCCGCTTCTGGAACGAATTTCGCGTTGGCGCCGATGGCGAATGGCACGGTTTCAAATTCACCGTCCTGCGCCGCTGGGATTTCTACACAGACAATACCGGCTACAGCGCCGTAGCGGGTGGCGCCTTTACCGGCATCGGCGGCTCGGTCCCCAACCAGGCCCCTCCTACTTTGAATCAGTTCTTCCGTTCCGAGCCGATCCACGGCTCCAACCCCGGCTGGTTCGGCAATCTCATCACAAACCATAAATACTGGGGCATCGATGCCCGCATTACTTACAACAGCGGCAGTGAAAATTTCGCTCTAAACGAAGCCGCGTCCGGCCTTAACTTCGGCGCAGCCGCCAACCGCCAGATCCTGGTCAGCGGTGACGGGCAGCGCCCGGTGACCGCCGGCGATTTCAATTTCAACCTCTATCCCACAAGCACACTGACCATCACCAACAGCACCGCCGTTACGAGCACCCGCATCCAGGGCGATTCCGCCTTCACCGAGTTCGATAACGGTTTCGGCTCGGGAGCTACCGTCGATTTCCGCTATCTGGGAGTGCGCACAATTGCCAACTCAACTGATATCAACTATCGCATCACACCCTGGCTCGGGTTCTTTGCCGGCTATGCTTATTCCGACCGCCTGATCCGCACAATTGAAGGCTTTTCCTTTTCAGGCCCTTTCGCCAACACGGTTTATGAACGCGACAATCACCTGAATTCGGGAAGGGGCGGCGTGCAGGTGACTCCCTGGAAGCCGCTCACCATCCGCCTCTCCGCCGAGATCGGCCGCGACAGCCTCCCCCTCACGCCCATCAGCGCCCGCAACTACCACGTCCTCGGCGGCCGCGCGGATTACCGCAAACGTCAATGGCATCTCTCCGCCACTTACAGCGAGACCTACAACGTGAACGCCCCGCTTTCCATTTCCGCCTATAGCTCGCATGCGCGCAATTACACCGCGAACGCTTCCTGGACTCCCGCCGGCCGGGTCAGCTTCGATGCGAGCTACATGAAACTTCACCTCGATACCGTTTCCAGCCTGGCTTTCTTCGCCGGCCAGACCTCGCTCAATTTCTTTCAGGGATTCTCGCAGCTATATATCAGCAATATTCACTCAGGGAATTTGGGAGTGCACATCTCGCTCAGCCGCCGCGCTGAACTCTACGCTGGATATGCCATCACGAAAGATGTCGGCGATGGCCGCTCGAGCGCCGTTCCCGCGGGCGTCACCGATCCGGTTCTGGCGGAATTCACTTCCGTCACCACGTTCCCGCTCGCTTACCAATCGCCGCTCGCGCGCCTGTCGATCCGCCTCACTCCCAAAATCCGCTGGAACGCAGGATGGCAGTTTTACAATTACCACGAGCAGTTCGGGCTTACCGTTCCGATGCAGAATTACCGCGCCAATACGGGCTACACCAGCGTGCTGTGGTCGTTTTGAGGTGAGGGGCGGAAAGCCGCCGATTGCTTGCATGGTGCTAGCATTGAATCAACCGATGCCCACTCTCACGATTCGAAACGTGCCCACGCCGGTTGTCCGGTCGCTCAAGGCACTCGCGCGGCGCCGGCGACATTCGATGGAGCAGGAAGTTCGGGAACTGCTCGAAGTCTACGTCTCCGACCGGCGAAGCGTGCTCGACCAGATCGAAGCCGCGTGGGGCCGTCAAACCCGCCGGCCTACCGCCCACGAAGTCGACACGTGGATCGCAGCCGGGCGTTCGTGAAAGCTGGTGCGGTCCCACCAATCCGGCGTCGCGGTTTATGACACTCTGTTCGTCGAGCTCGCCGCCCGCGAGCGACTGCCGCTTGCAACTTTCGACGGCGCGCTGATCAAAGCTTTCCCGAAGATCGCCGCCCGGCCTGCTGTGCTCATGACAAAGTGATGTTTCAGAGTCATCGCGATAATGTGTATAATTTTTATTAGAAGTACACATCGATGCGAACGAATATCGTAATCGACGACAAGCTGATGCGCGAAACGCTGCGGGCGACCGGATTGAAGACGAAGCGGCAGGCGGTGGAGGAGGGCCTGCGCACGCTGCTGCGCCTCAGCCGCCAATCGGAGCTGCGGCGCTTTCGGGGGAAATTGAACTGGAAGGGCGACCTGGACGCAATGAGGAAGGACGCTTGATTCTGGTCGATTCCAGCGTTTGGATTGATTACTTCAACGGCGGCCTCACGCCGCAAACCGACAAACTCGACCGTCTGCTCGGGCGGGAACCTTTGGCCATAGGAGATTTGATCCTGGTCGAAGTCCTACAGGGATTTGACGATGACCGCGAATTTCGTACCGCCCGAAAGCTGTTGACGTCGCTGACATTGATCGAAATCGGCGGAATCGACATAGCCATTGCCGCGGCGCGGAACTACCGGACACTACGAAGACTCGGCATCACGGTTCGCAAGACCATCGACACAGTGATTGCAACCCGATGCATCGAGAGCGGATACGAGTTGCTGCACAGCGATCGGGATTTCGAACCTTTCGCCCGATATCTTGGACTCCAGGCAGCCGGCTGACGCCCCGGTCGCAGTCCCCACCCTCGACCGGCGCGGGCAAATACGGGCTCGGCCAGTGTGTTGTGGTCGTTTTGATGATGTGCGGGGCTGGAAGGGCGCCGGAGCCGTCGCCCGATCGTGCCAGGCAGCCGAGGGGTGCGCGACATAAAAGTGAACATGCCGGGAGCCTTTCTGAGCCACGACCGTAGGGAGCGGTCTGCTTCAGGCTTCGACCGCCTTAAAACAGCAAGCCGTTCGCCTTGCTCCTCGACGACGTAGCAAATGGCAGCAGAAATATGTTCTGGCTTCCACAGCCATCGCGTGCTCCCATGTCGCGCCCACCGTTTGCGAGCCGGCTCATCCGTCCCCTTCTGATTCAGACTGCGGCTGGCATAGGATTTCAGATCATTCATGACCCGTTCGGGCCGAACCTCCGCTTCCACTACCAGGTGAACGTGGTTCGTGCGCACCTGGGCCGCCAGTAGCTTCCATTGTTGCTGCTGGCAACGATCCGCCAGGGCATCGAGTACGATTTCCCGGCGACCTACATCCAGCCGATACGGCGGTTGATCCATGCTTCGGAACTCTGCCTTCAATAGCTGGGGATTCATATCATCCCCCGCGCGTGAAACCGCAGAGGCGCCGTCAGCCGTTGAAACCGCGCCCTGTTTCCACTCTGCGGTGTAAGATGGAAGGACCGCGCACCCCAATTCGCCCATGCGGAACGTAAGTGAGGGAGTTTGAGCAGGCCAAGAAAGCGACTGCGGGTTGCAGGAAATCCTGAACAGCTGACCAACTGCCAACATGCCTTCCCGCGGGCCAGCGTCAAACGGTTCGCCGATTTCAAGGGCTTGGTATCAGTAAGGCACCTTGCTACGAATAAGCAGTTTAAGGCCGCCGCGGACGAAGACGTCTTCTGCGCTTCCTGTGTCTGGGATTATCGTGCTGAATCCGGGTACATGCTCGATATCGAGAATCAGTTCCAGGCCTTGGCTGGCGAAATTTTAGCAGGTAGAGTTGTTGCACTGAACGCGGAGCAGTCGGAAACGGTCACCAAATTTTGGGCATTGTGGTATTGGAGGGCAAAGCTTAGGAATGCGCCTGAGCTAGACAGAACCGTCCACGGCGTTCGCGGCGAGCCCCTGACTAATGAGCAGCGCGACAAAATCGAGTCAGTCGGAGCCACCTTTATTCTAAGCTCAGGCAATAAGCTGCCTGGAAGGTTTCTCGCAGGCTTCCAGATTCTTAGGGGCATCGACGAGTGCTCCCACCAGCTATGGGGACGGCGTTGGGGAATCGTGAGGGCGCACGTTGGTGAATTTCTGGTCCCCGATTCCCCTGGGAGGTTGCTCGCGGTGCCGCTGACGCCTGAAGTGGGTCTTCACTTTGAGAGCCACGACTGTATCATTCCTGAGTCCCAAGTCGCGAGAGCAAATGCGTGTGCTCGCAGGTCAGCGAAGTGTTATTACTTTGCACGCGATTTCTCGGTGTGCCCCGGCATCGCTGAGTGAATGGGCATCGCTCGGTTCAAGTCCAAAAGACGATGCGGGTGAGCCGGCCATTGTAAAGCTGCCCCGGGGTTCAAGCCTATAGGTATCCCCGGCGAGACGTCACAATCATCCCGATCTGAGGTATAACGCCCTGACCGCGGAATGGATGTCACACCCGCTCTGAGCGGACCGTCGCCAACCCGGAAGCAGTCCTCAGCCCGCATCAGCCGAAATTGGAACCGGGCGGCAACGGACCCAAGCGCTCTCCCCGAGGCGGAGTTGCGCTTTCGCCTGCCAGCCGGGCGAAAGGCTGCATCGTTCCCCAGCCCCTCTCGGTATGCTACATCTCCGCCCGATACCTCCGCGCTACCCTGAAAAGTACCCATGCTTTTCCCTTCCGAATCCGTGATCCGCCGGCGCGCGGAAATAGCGCGCCAGTGCCAGTCCGGCGAGATCACCGAAATGGACGCCGGCGCCCAGCTTATCGAAGCCGATCCCGATTACGGCGGCGGCTACCTTCTGCTGGCTAACGCAAGATCCACCGCGGGTAACCTCGACGAGGCGGAATCTCTCTATTGGAAAGCGCTCGAAAGAATGCCATGCGACTATAAGCCGCATATGTCCTTGCCGGACGTCCGCCGGATAAAGCTACCCGGCGATCCGCTCTCCGAACGGCTGATGGTCCTTGGCCTTTGGAAGCTCGCATTGAGCCGCGAGATCCCGGACCAGGTCGGCGCGTTTTTCCGCGATAAGCTGCCAAATACCGATTTCGATTTCCGAGACCCGGCAACCTTTGAAGCGTTGGCCATCGCAGCCGGCGAGGCAAAAGGCGTTCCCCCCGAAATCCGCGATCGCCTGCTGCCTTATGAGCTCCTGAACGATCTCCAGCACGAATCCTCGGGAGTCATGGATACCGGTCTCGTCCGCGACATCCTGACGCACTCCGAACGCTGCATTCCCGTTTGGCGTGCTGCCCTCCGCGAATGGGCCCGAGATGAATCCGTTTTACTGCCCGATGCTCTTGGTTTGTTGATCGCTCTACTGGGCGAGATGGCTGGGCCGGAGATTCTCGATGACTTGCTGGACCTCGCCGATTCTGGGGAGCGCCCCATTTTCCTGCACGCGAACTGGGCCATTTGGCGGCTGGGACAACGGTTTTCCACGGAGGCGCTGGCTCAGTTCCGGAACGCAGCCGCCGGCGCGCGCCTCACGCTGCGCTGCGCCCTCGCCGAACAGATCCATCTGCTGCCCGAAACCCCCGAAATGGAAGCCGTCCTTATCGAATTGCTGGGAGGCTTCCATGACCTCGCCGGGAAAGAAGATGCTCCCTACCTGCTTACCACAGTGATCCACGCTCTTGAGGAACTTGGGCTCGACCAGCAGGCCGGGCAGGCATTCCAGGAATTTCAACCCCTGCTGCCGGAAGCAGCCCGTAAGTGGGTCCGGGATGTTCTCGATGAGAGCTTTGTCCCCCGATTGGTTCATGAGGAGATCGGCGGGGTAACCATTGAGGAAATCTGCTGCGACCGCATTCTGATGGAGGATGAGGAAGACCTCTCCGGCGAGGAGGAACTGGACGAGGAGGAATTTGAGGAGATCACGCCCGTGGTCGCTCCTCCAAAACCGGGCCGTAACGAACCCTGCTGGTGCGGCAGCGGCAAGAAATACAAAAAGTGCCACCTGGCAAGCGATGAGCAGGAGGAGCGGAGTGCTCGCGCAAGCGAGCCCAAAACCACCGCCGAACCTTTAGACGCGAGGCTGCAGCGCGAACTCATTCGTGCAGTCGAACGGAGCGATCCAGCCGAGTACGCCGAAGCTCACATGCTGTATTTCGGACGGCCACCCGAAGAACAGAACTCGAACAACCAAGACGATTCGCGGGGTGGCTTTATCGAATGGTATATCCACGATTTCCGGCCCCAGGCAACCGGCCGTACGGTGGTCGAAGAGTATCTGCGCAAACGTGCCGGCAAGCTGACTGCAGCCGAGCGCGAAAAACTCGAATCATGGCGCAAAGCGCAGTTCGGCATCTGGGAGGTCCAGCGTGTCGAGAAAGGCAAAGGCGTCGAACTGAAGAACCTCTTTGAAGACAAACGCTTCTTTCTATACGACGTCAGCTCATCGCGATCCTTGGTCCGTTGGGACTGCGTATTGAGCCGCGTTCACCAGTTCAAGGAGAAGTGGTATTTCGTCGGTAACGGCATAACGGCGCCGCGCTCCGCGCTGGCCCAGTTGATCGGGAAGATCGAACAGGAAAGTAAGGACGCGGGTCAAACGCCCGCTGCCTTCGTACGCTCCAACAGCCACCGGTGGCATCGCGTAGTCCAAGAGATGGCGGCACAAAGGCTGGCCGATTTACGCGTTGTGAATGCCGAAGGCGATGAACTGGAATTCTGCTCCGCCCTGTACAGGATTGAAGATGAGGCGTCGCTGATCGCTCGCCTGGAAGCGGCTACGCCGTTTGAGGCGGACCAAAGCAACGACCCTGCCGTCCGCGCTTTCGCATGGCTGGAACAGGGCGTCGTCGAAGGGCCCCGCCGTTCATACGGCCGCATCGAGATCCGCGATGGCAAGCTTCGGCTGGAGTGCAACTCGAGAAAACGGCTGGCAATCGGGCGGCAATTGGTTGAGAAGCATGGATATGGCGTCATCCAGCACCTCGGCGATACGTTTCAGTTGCTCGAAGCGCTCAAGCGCGAGTCGCTCGCCGAAAAGCCCCGGACAAAGGCCGCCGATGCATCGATACCGCCCGAAGTGGAGCGCGAGGTTATTCTGAAGGTCAAGACCGAGCACTATACCCGCTGGGTAGACGAACCGCTGCCCGCGCTGGGTGGGCGGACACCTCGCGAGGCCGCTCGATCCGAAGTGGGGCGCCGCCAACTCGAAGGCCTCCTCCGATTCATGGAAAATGCGGAGGAGCGCTCACGGCAGCAGGGCCGTGCGGCTTTCGATTTCGCCGCATTACGGAAGACCCTTGATCTGTAAATCGCGAAGGATCCGCTTTGCGGCGCGGGAGGCGGCCAGCGCCCGGCCGGCAATTTCCGATCACGCCCTTTTTCCCTTTTTCTGGTTCCCGCTAACTACCTGTTCAGAAAACGTTTGTCAGTCTTGCCTTCCCAGTTGTCTCCTGGTCCAGGACCTCGGCTGAGACAATCGTCCATGGAAGATGTGACTTGTCAGTACCCAACCACCGTAAATCGGTCATGTGTGCCCACGCTTGGTCCTCAACCATTTCGGGACCCGCCGCCCCAAAATTGGCTTTGTTCGTTCAGTTTCACAATCCTCCAGCGTCGGCCCTATGCCCCGGGTTTTGCCTTCTCGGTTCCCTGGGACCGGTCGCCCCAAAATTGGCTTTGTTCGTTCAATTTCACAATCTCCCCAGCGTCGGCCCTGTGCCCCCGAACGTTGCCCCGCGCCCGTCCTGGGACCCGCCGCTCCAAAATTGGCTTTGTTCGTCATCGTTCCCTCCAGCAAGCCCCCCAGCCCCCGCCCCCGTCCGGCGCTATAATTCCACAAGTGGACGTCTACGAAGAATTGGTGCGCCTTCGCAACCTCGGGCAGAAGTGCGCGCTCGCGACCATAGTGGACGTGCGTGGGTCGATTCCCAGCTATGAGAGCGCCAAACTGCTCGTGCGGGAGGATGGGTCGATGATTGGCACGATCGGCGGCGGATGCGTCGAAGCCGAAGTGTGGAACGCCGCCCGCGACGTGCTCGACAATGAGAAGCCCAAGCATTTGAGCTTTAACCTCGGGCAGGATGCGGCCTACGACAACGGCCTTATCTGTGGCGGACAATTGGATGTGTTCGTCGAACCCGTGCTGCCGCTTCCCCGGGCGTTTATCTTCGGCGCGGGGCACATATCCAAAAGTCTTTCAAAGGTGGCCAACCTGGCCGGCTTCGGCACGGTGGTGGTGGACAACCGGGAGAGCTTCGCCAACCGTGAGCGGTTTCCGGAGGCCCTGGAAGTCCACGCCGAGGAATACGAAGACATCTTCCCCCGCCTGCCGATCAACGAAACCAGCTATATCATTATCGTGACGCGCGGCCATCGCGATGATATGCGTGTGCTGAAGCTAGCGTTGGCCACCCCCGCGCGCTATCTCGCTATGATCGGCAGCAAGCGCAAAGTGATCAACGTCATCCGTGAGTTGCGGAAAGAGGGTATCCCGCAGGATGCCTTCGAACGGATTCACGCGCCCATGGGGCTGGACATCGGAGCGATCTCGCCGGAAGAAATCGCCATTTCGGTTGCGGCCGAGATGATCGCGGTGCGGCGCAGAGCACAATCCAACTGGCGGGCTCTTTCCCTGTCAGTGTTTGCGGACGAATCTTTACGGGCAGTTCTGGCCAAGTGAGCGCCGCCGGCCTGATTCTGTCGGCGGGCGAGTCCCGGCGCATGGGATTTCCAAAAGCGTTGTTGCGTTACCGCGAGGAAAGCTTCCTCGATACTCTGATCGCTCTGTTTGGGGCCTACTGTTCTCAAGTAATCGTGGTCCTCGGCGCAAAAGCGGAGCGGATTCGGGAAGCCGCGCGCCGGCCCGCAACGTTTGTCCTGAACCCGGATTGGGAGCGCGGCATGACCACTTCTCTGCAATGCGGCTTGCGGGCGCTCGCGCCGGAGAGTGAAGGCGTGCTGCTGACCTTGGTGGATCATCCGGCGGTTTCTGCAGCTACTGTCGAGCGGCTGCTCGCCCTGCCCCATCCTATGCTTCGCATCCCGCGATACCAGGGCAAACGAGGGCACCCGATATGGTTCTCTCGAGCGCTCATCCCAGAATTTTTGGCGCTTCCGGCAGACGGCCCGGCACGCGACGTCGTGCAGCGCCACTTCGGCGAAGCGGAATTTCTCGATCTCGAAGACCCCGGCCTTGTCGCTGACATTGACGATCCGCAGGCTTACCGGGAACTGGTGACGCGCGCATGAGTATCAGTCCACGAGCGGTCTTCCGGGTTTTGGCCGCCGCTGCGGGATTATACCTGGCAGGCTCGCTGATCGCTCCGCACATCAGCGCGGATTCCTATGGCCAGCGCTTGCGCGCCTCTTTAGGCCGGGCTCTGGGCCGCAAAGTGGAAATTCGCGGCCGCGTGCGTTTCAGCCTGTGGCGCGGGCCCGGCTTCTCGGCCGAAGACGTCGTGGTTCAGGAAGACCCCGCGATCGGCTTTGAACCGGCCGCTTACATGGATAGTGTAGTGGTGCGGCCCGCGTTGTGGCCTCTGCTGTTCGGCCGCTTCGTGGTGGCGTCGATCCGGCTCGAAGACGCCACGCTGAATCTGGCTAAGAGCGGAGATAGATGGAACTTCAGCTCGTTCGTCAATCGCTCGGTAATGAGCGCGGCGCCCGCCATCCAGGTGCGCAGCGGTCGCATCAACTTCAAGTTCGGCGATACCAAGTCAGTGTTCTATCTCATGAACGCGGATCTGGATATTTCGCCGCCCGGCACGCGCCGCGGGGGCTGGAAAGTTTCGGGTGAAGCGGACGCGGCCCGCACGGATGAACCTGCGCTCGGTTTAGGGTCGTTTGCGCTGAGCGGCAAATGGTACATCGAGCCGGAGCGGGTCGATCTGGATCTGCGCCTGGACCGCGCCCAACTGAGCGAGCTGGCGGTGCTCATGAGCGCGCCATCGGGCGTGCATGGGCTCGTTACCTCGCGCCTGCGCCTGGCGGGTCCGCTTAATGGCATCGGAATCCTGGGACGGCTGGTGATTGAAGACGTGCACCGCTGGGACCTGCTGCCCCCCAAAGGGCAAGGCTGGCCGATGGACATTCAGGGTCGTCTGGATCTGGTCGCGCAGCAGTTTGAGTTGCAATCTACATCGTCGGTTGTGCCGCTGACGCTGCGCTTCCGGGCGAGCGACTATCTTTCCCGCCCCCGCTGGGCAGCCACGTTCACCTGGAATCGCTTTCCGATCCGGCCCGTGCTGCAACTCGCCGCCGATATGGGCGTGCAGCTCCCGGCCAAGTTGCGGATCGATGGCAGTATCGACGGGGCAATCGGGTACTCGAATCCCGGAGGTCTGCAGGGTGAGTTGGTCCTGCACGATACTGCCCTCGCCATGCCGGATTCAGAGCCTTTGCGGCTCGATCAGGTGCACATCATGGCGGGCCGCGGGAAGCTTTGGCTGGCGCCTTCGATGGTGCGCACCGCCGGCGACGAACTCGCCCAAGTGGAAGCCATCTATTCGATGGACGACAATTCGCTCGATCTTTCCATCTCTTCGGAAAGCATGAAAGTAACCACGCTGCGGACTCAAGCCGGATTAACCGGCGTGCCGGGGCTGGAGCAGCTCAGCGCCGGCTGGTGGCGTGGACAATTACGTTATCACCGCGAGCGGGCTAATCCGGAAAACGCGAGTTCCTGGACCGGCAACCTGGAATTGAGCGACGCCCAAGCCAGCATACCGGGCTTCGCCCATCCTCTGGAAATTCGTTCCGCGCGCGTAGGCATCGATGGGGATCGCGTTGCGCTCGAGCGCCTCATGGGCCGCACCGGCTCGATTTCGTTTACCGGCGATTATCGGTACGAACCCGGCGCCCGGCGCCCTCACCGCATCCGCTTGCGGGCGGAAACTCTGACCGCCGCGGATCTCGAAGCAGAGTTGCTGCCCACCTTACGCCCGGGATCCAGTCTCTTGGCACGCGCTCTTGGCCGGGGCGCCACTCCCGAATGGCTCCGCGAGCGGCAAGTAGAAGGCACAATCCAAATCGGCGACTTCGAAGCCGGAGGAATCCATCTGGAGAAGCTCCGAGCCCGCCTTGCGTGGGATGCCGCCCGCGTTAATATCGCGGCTTTCGATGCATCTCTCGATCATGCGGCGGTCGAAGGTACTCTTGTGGGAACGCTCGGCGCGCGTGTCCCCTCCTATGAACTTTCGGCCAAAATTCAGGGGCTTGAGTGGCAGGGAAGTAAAGTTGGCGTTGAAGGAACGTTGCATACTTCAGGAGTCGGCCCGCAGTTGCTGGCGCACATTCGTCTCGTCGACCTCTCCTTACGTACCGATGATGAAATCTATGTGGGAAGGGGCGCCATGCAGGATGATGGGCGCCTTCTGATCGTATTGACAAACGGCACTAAAGAGATGCGAATGTCTGGTTCTCTAGCCTCTCTAAAGTTCGATGACGGAACGGGGCAGGCGCTTTCGCCTGCTCCCCGTCCCCTCCATGCCAACGATTAGCCATTAGGATGCGCGTGATTCTCCACTCGGTTGTGCCACCGTGCGCGCGCCTGCTGCTCAAGTTGGCTGAACTTGGTCTGCTGTTCCGGAGTGAGCGTCTTATAGAAGCTGGCGTTGGCTTCGCTGCGGATAGCAACCATCTTTCCGATCAAGTTCCCTGTCGTAGCGGAAAGCTGGTTAATCTCGGCCGTGTTATTGGCCTTCACTGCGGCTCGCAGCGCTGAGGTATTCGCCCTCAGTTGCGACCGCACCGGTTTAGCTTGCTCGCTCGCCTGACCGAAGATGGTCTTGGCTTGCGATTGCTGTGCAGGTGTCAGGTTCAATTCACGTGTCAGCCGGTCGAGGCGTTTTTGCATCATCTGGCGATGCGCCCCTTCCGTGACTGCGGACGATGCGCCGGGCTCCGGCGCTGTGGCCGCGCTTGGCGTTTGGGCAAACGCCATACCAGCGGCGAGCGCCCCGGCTCCTAGAAAGTTAATCATTTGCTTTTTCATATTGAGTGGTCTTACCCTCTCAATTCCAACTCTAAGGGGTCGATGTAAAGGCTGCTTGAAGAGGCGGTAAATTTGTGCAAATGGATTGGATTCGAATCCATAGGGCGGATGACGTTAGTTCTGGTACCTATGTTTCGAAGCTAGTAGTCCTATGGGACTTGCGATAGTCTGGTGTCGCTTGGACCGCGTTCGTATAATGTGGACGACCGTACACAGGAAACCCCTTTGAGCCGCGAACTCCTCATCCATGCTCCCGATGGCAGGGTCCGTCCGATGCCGCTGAACGGCTCGCGCCTGACGGTGGGCCGTTCGAGCGGAGTGGATCTCCCCTTTCCCGAAGACACAGGCCTTTCCCGGCAGCACTTCGCTATCGAGTCGCAGGGCGATGACGAGTGGACGATCCAGGATCTTGGAAGCAAGAACGGCACGTTCGTGAACAACATCCCGCTGAAAGCGCGCCTGGTGCTGAAACCCGGCGATCGCATTACAGCGGGCCATCTCACGATCGTTTACGCGCCCGAAGCGCCTGAGGCGGCGCAGCCGAAGGTGGTTGTTTTCGAGGGCGAGAAGGGAAGTGGGACGACCAGTTCCATGGCCGTCACTCTGGAAGGCGCTCTTTCGAAACAGACCATGCTGTTCGAGCGCGGCGGCGCCAAAGCGTCCGCGCCGCTGCAGGCCCTGATTGAAGCCGGCCACCAACTCTCCGAGAATCTTCCGTTGAATGAACTGTTCCAGGTGATCCTGGAACTGGCCATTAAAGCCGTCAACGCCCAGCGCGGCGTGGTAATGATTCTCGAAAACGGCGAACTCGTAGCCAAGGCCCACAAAGGCGAAGGCTTCCGCATCTCGACCAAAGCGCGCGACCAGGTGATCCATCAGAAAATGTCGGTGCTGGTGGGCGATACTGGGCGCGACGAAGCTTTCAAAGGCCGAATGAGCATTGTGGAACAGAGAGTCCATACCATGATGGCGGCTCCGCTGCAGGCCAAGGACCGTATCATCGGGTTGATCTATGTAGATTCACCGCACGTCTTCCGCGAATTCAAAGAAGAAGATCTCAGCCTGCTCGCGGTAATGGCGAATATCGCCGCGGTGCGCATCGAGAACGCGCGCCTGGCGGAGGTCGAGCAGGCCGAGCGCATCCTGAAACGCGATCTCGCGCAGGCGGCCGAGATTCAGCGCGGCATTCTGCCGGAAGAGGCTCCTCAGGTGCCAGGACTCGATCTGGCCGGGTTCAACCTGCCGTGCCGCACCGTGGGCGGAGATTACTACGGCTTCGTCAGGTATCCGAGCGGGCGCGTTGGCCTGGCGCTCGGCGATGTTTCCGGCAAAGGCATGTCCGCGGCGCTGATGGTGATGGCGTTCGATGCCCGTTTGCGCGTGCTGGCCGAAGATCAAGAATCGCCCGAACCGCTGGTCACCCGATTGAACAAGATCACTTGCGCGAACTGCCCTTCAAACCGCTTCATCACGTTCTTCTACGGCGTAGCCGATCCCGCCGCCGGCGAACTGGCGTTCGCCAACGCGGGGCACAATCCGCCGTTCGTGGTGCGCGCATCGGGGGAGGTGGAATCGCTCAACGGAGGCGGCCCGGTGCTCGGCATTGTGCCGTTCGCGCCTTACAAGCAGGAGCGCACGCGGCTCGATCCGGGCGATGTGTTGGTGATTTACAGCGATGGTGTGACGGAGGCGAACAACATCTCCGAAGAGGAGTTCGGCGAAGAACGTCTGGTTGAGGTTTTGCGCAGCCACCGCGGCAAATCTGCTAGCGCGATCATGAATGCGGTAATGGAAGCGCTGGGCAAGTTCACCATGGGCGCGCCGCAGGGCGACGACATAACGCTGGTGGTGGCGCGCCGGGTTTGAGTGCCGGTTGCGCATCGCTGTGATCTAATACATCAGGAGGAACGAATAAACGATGGCAGCAACTCCGTCTACCATGCTTGAGCTTGGCACTCAAGCACCCGATTTTGCTCTTCCGGATGTGGTTTCCGGTAAAACGATTTCGCTCGATACTTTCCGGGATAAAGACGTTCTCCTGGTGATGTTCATTTGCCATCATTGCCCGTTCGTGAAACATATCAAGCAGGAACTGGCGCGGCTGGGCCGAGATTATGCGGCGAAGAGTGTCGGCATAGTAGCGATCAGCTCCAATGACCCCGCGGTCTCGTCCGACGATTCCCCGGAGGGCCTCAGCCGTATGGTGGCTGAGTGGAACCTTGCGTTCCCGGTTTGTTACGACGAGGCTCAGGAAGTCGCCAAAAGCTACGCCGCCGCTTGCACGCCCGACTTTTACGTCTTCGGACGCGATCGCCGTTTGGCTTATCGCGGGCAACTCGATGACAGCCGCCCGAGCAACTTGAATCCGGTGACCGGAGCGGATTTGCGCGCGGCGATTGACGCCCTGCTCGCGGGCCGCGAAGTGAATTCGAACCAGCGGCCGAGCCTGGGCTGCAATATCAAGTGGCGGCCGGGCAGTGAACCGGCTTATTATCCCGCGGCGACCAGTCCCGTGACCGCCTAGCTCATTCGCTGCCATGCACCACTCGCTGACGCTCGTCGCTCCGATCGGAGCCGCGACCGTCAGGGAGCGGTCCTAGCGTGGCGTGATTTGGCCCTCGACCTGACAATAGAACGGGTCCGCGCCGATGGTTCCCTTGAGTTCCTCGAGGTACGCCGGCGCGCTGCGGCGCGCGAGTTGCCCGCGCGCCTCGAATAAGCGCGCCTCGGCATCGAATTCGGGCGCTGGATCGCCGGAGCGCTGAAACTGCTCGAGCGCCGCGACATGGCGCCGCCAAAGCGCTACTTCGCGATTCTGACAAGTGATGAGCCGCTCGCGATACCAATCGCTCGCAAGCATGGAATCACGCGAGAAGAGCGCGCGGATTTCGGGATCTTCGACGCATTTGCCCTCGTAGGAGCCGTGGACCATGATGTGCAGCAGAGCCTTCAAGGCAGGGCATGCCGCCCCCACGCTGCCATCCTCGAAATACTGGCGTGCCACACGGGTCTGGGCTTCTACGATCGCTTCCACACCGGCGGCGAATTGGTCGGGATTTTGCTTTTCCGGGCGCAACAGCTCCTCCGGGAATACCATGTCCGGTGTTTCAAACAAGCGGCCAAGAAAGTGATCCACAAACAGCGAGGTGATCCGATATCCCAAGCGGCTAGCCTCCACCGTGCGGCCGTTATGGAAGAAGTTCGGCACCTTTTCCAGATAGCCGTGCTCGATCAAAAATGCCGGCTCGCGCTCGTGAACGCGCATGCGGCACCAGATTTCGGGAACGAGCAGGCTGATATCGTGATCGACCCGGTAATAGGGACCGACATAGCCGGCTGAAGTCGTAAAACCTGCGTAACCGGTAAGGATGAATGAGACCAGAGCGTTATTCAGATCCACCACCGGCCAGAGCGCGTTGAACGGCCCCTTGGTGAGCGCGCCTTCCGTTCCGAACCCTGTGGTGGAGGGCGATTTGCCGCTCAGACTGCAAATGAAGTCCATGAACAGCTCCGGCAACTCTTGGTAGTGGATCGGATTGTAAACGGCGAGCGGCGGGAGGCCCGCTTTCGGATCGGGCGGGTTGTTGCGTCTCCCGGCGAGCACCGCGTTGACGGGCAGATATACGGGCTCTTCATGCGAAATTTCGCGCTCGAGGCGCGCCGCGATTTGGGCCAGATAAAGGTCGCGTGGTTTCGCCAGGTCGGGACGGTGTTGGAGATACCGAGGATTGGTGGAACGGGCGCCATTCACCAGCCGCGGATGCGCCGAGGAGACAACGTACCCGGTCTCAGGATGTTCCACAAAGCGCTCGAGCCGCTCTTTCATTGGCACGGAGAATTTATCGAACTCCACAACTTGGTCGACCAGAGCGCGGGCGTCGGCCAGACTGAGCGGCTCGAAATTGGAGAGAAAGTTTCCGGAAGCGGCGATATCGCGCTCGGCTTGCTTATCGACACCGGGATGGATAGCGTCGTCCGGCCGTTGGAAGAGCCTGCGCTCGCAGTTGGCCACAAGCTTCACGCTGGGATTCGGATATGCGGAGCCGAGGCCGGTCAAGCTTTCGCGCGGCAGCACGCGGGAAGCGGTGATATCGTCCTCCATCTGCACCTTGTCGGCGGGAGCAAAATCGGGGCGGAGCTTGAAAATTCGCCACGCGCCTTCGCGGTCGTAGCCGACACGCAGGTAGTTGGAAACCAGGTTTTGGTTGTCGAATTTCAGCTCGTGGCCGAGATAGCCATTGATGCGATCGACCGTGAAATGCTCCCGCCATCGATCGCCCCATTCCGGGCGGTAATATCGCTTCACGGTGAAAACGAGCTGCCGGATAGTCTGAGAGAGTTGGCGCACCCAGCGGTTGTGCTCGTCGGTGTAATCGGGGGAGGGCGTGAGCAACTGGATCACGGATCCCAAGGAGCGGGCCGGGCCGAGGATCGGGCGGCGGGTGCGTTCGTCGGGAGGACGGTTGCGATAAATGCGGGAGAAATCCTTTTCGAGGATTTCGGCGACTTGATCGAAATCACGGTAGAACTCTTTGACAAATACCGGCCCTTTCAACACGGCGTTTGCGATGGATTTGGAGATTTCGGATTTGCCGCCGCCGGACACGGTGCACGGTTTGTGGCAAAAGGTTCCGCGCGGGCGCGTGCCAATGAGACGCCAGGCTGTGCCGGCGATCTGCTTTTCGAGGCGGACGCGGGCCCCGGAGGGGAGGACATAGATGGCTCCAGCGCGGAGAATCAAACGGCCTTCGCGCTCGCCATTACGCCACCTGACGAATCCTTCCTTCGAGTGGAAAGCCGCGTTTTCGGGAACGTAGTAAACGTTTGGGTAGGTCCGGTCGACGGCATAGCCTTCGGGTTGGAGTTCCACCAAAGGCCCGAGCAGGCGCATGGCATCGCCGAAGCAGGCGGGCTTCAAACTGGTGATGCGATCGGCGTAAAAGTCCTGGCCGAGGACGTAAGTGGCGAATGCCAACGCTCCGCCCGCATGCTCTTCCTCACAGAGACCACTCAGATTGGCGGAGAAGCTGATTTGAGTTTTGACCTCCTTCTTGCAATAGCCGTAGTAGTTATCGGCGATGATCGTCACCATTACGCCGCGCTGATCGCGGCAGGTGGCTTTAAACGCATGGCCCCCGTTGTAGGGTTCGTCCTCACGGGACCAGCACATACCATCGCGGCGCTGGCGCTCGGTTGCCTGGCTGATCTGCGGAAGGCCCAATGCCGCTTTTGGGATGCCCACCAGGTGCGGGGCGAGCACGACGCAGCCGGTATGGCCAGTCCAGCGGAGGGCATCCAGAGCGGCGTCGTTTTCGGGAAGGTAAGGGTCGCCGGCGTTGCCGAAGATGGTTTCGACGAAATCCAGATTGCTGACCAGGCTGGCGGGAGCGAAGAAACGGATCTCCATGGTCTTTTCCGGATCGGAACCGGCGGCCGGATAGACGAGCGGCCGGATCAACAGGGAAACGAAGCAATGGGCCTCGCGTTCCTGGCCCGCGGTAAAGGGCAATCTGAGCAGACCCGCGGGAGGATCGAGCGCCGCGTTCCACAAAGCCGCAAAGGCGCGTTTGGGGACAACGGCTTTATCCGCCGGCACGGGGAAACCGCCCTCGCAAATATGAAATACGCCCTGTGTGGTGCGCCGGTCGCTGGTTGGATTATGGAGCACGCCCTGCGTGACGCGGTACGAACGCAGGTACGGTGAGCCGAAGAAGTCGGAATCGACAGGCAGAGACATAACTCGCGCCATTCCCTCCCGATCGAGTACAAGGGCGTCGGCCGGAAGTCGCGACACGCCGCCCGGGCACACGTCCGCCAGATAGGCGTCAAGAAAAGCCTGAATGCGGGCGTCGGGCGGACACAGGAAATCTCCCAAGAGGCGGGTTTTTTGCTGGTAGTTGCGCAGAAGCGGCCGGGCGAGTTCCAGAAAATGGGGAGAGGAGCCGTTCGGGCTGGTGGGTTGGCCGAGCGCGGCGAGCTTCAGGTTGATATAGCGCTCCATCTCTTCGTTGCGTGGAATGATGGGTGGCGGGGATGCGTATATAGACATCGCTGTAGCTCCAGTTCGGAACAGGAATTCCGGGAAGGACAATACGCGGTCCGGGCTTACCGTGCGGTTTCGAGCTTCTCTACTTTCAGCTTAATATGTCGGCTGGATGGCGTGGGAAAACCCCCACCTCGGCCCGAAAACTGCATTACGCACAGTGGATACCACTGTGCACCACCTAATAGTTTTTGCGGGGGCGCAAATCCAGATTTTCGGTGTGCGGCTGCTGGGGGTTAGTTCGCAAACCGGGAAAAAGCTTCTTTTTTCAGTGATACTGATTGGTGGGCTGTATCTCCTAAACTGGATGCTGTCGCGTATCGCCGCGAAAGCGTTCCGGGGCCGCAGGTCGATACGGATTACCTTCTGGTCCCGGCAGGGAATTCATCTAGCCGCGACAATCATTCTGGTCATTGGCTTGTTATCCATCTGGTTCGATAACGCAGCGCGGCTGACCAGCTTTTTCGGCTTAGTGACGGCGGGGGTGGCCTTCGCGCTACAGCGCGTCATTACCGCGTTTGCCGGCTATTTTGTCATTCTGCGTGGAAAGACGTTCAATGTTGGGGATCGTATCGTGATTGGGGGCGTTCGCGGGGATGTCATCGATCTCGGATTCATGCAAACCACAGTGATGGAAATGGGTGAGCCACCCTCTGTGCAAAGCGCGGATCCGGCGATGTGGGTGCGGGGGCGGCAGTACACCGGGCGCATTGTGACCATTACTAACGCGACCATCTTCGACACTCCGGTTTATAACTACTCCCGCGAATTCCCTTATATCTGGGAAGAGATGGCAATCCCAATCCCTTACAATGCAGACCGCAAGCGGGCTGAAGAGATTCTCCTGGCAGCGGCGCGCGCTCATACGGTGCAATTGAATCAGTTAAGCGAGCCGGCTATTCGCGAGTTGGAGCGAGCCTATTTCGTGCGCAGATCGGAGATCGGACCCACGGTCTATTACCGCCTCACCGACAATTGGATCGAGATGTCCCTGCGTTTCGTAACCCATGAATATGGAGTACGCGCATTAAAAGACGCCATCAGTAGAGATATTATCGCGGGGCTGGAAGAAGCCGGAATAGGCATCGCTTCCGGCACCTACGATATCGTCGGCCTGCCGCGAGTGCATGTGGTAGTGGAAGATGGATCTAGCGGGACTGCCTCGCGCACCCAGGAGGAAAACGGGCATCCCAAAGAGATCACGTCCTCTCCCTAGTGTCACTCTTTACCAGCCACCATTTCCACGGGATAAGGCGGTTATATACGTGGCGAACCGCGCAGACCGGGCCAGACTGGCCATGCCACGCGCGACTTTGGTAACCCGATTGCGTGAAGGTTACGTATGAGGAGCTGCGTGCTACTTATAACACTGGTTCTAACGGCTTTGCTCCCGGCTTGGAGCGCCGCAACCCCCAGTGTCGAGGAAGTTGTGAGCCGGTCCGTTGCCAACAACCAGGTGAACTGGAAAGCGGCTCCGGAGTTCAGTTTTACCGAGCACGAAATCATCACGAAGAACGGCCAGCGGACGGACCGAACATATCGCGTTCTGATGATCGATGGTTCCCCTTATAACGAAACAATAGCGATCGATGGAGAGCCTCTAAGCTCGGCCGCTCAAAAGCGGGAACAGGCCGAACTCCAACGCGTCACTGCGAAGCGGAATGCGGAGAGTCCTGGAGCGCGCCGCCAGAGGATCGCCAAATACGAACGCGGACGGACGCAAGACCACGAACTGATGGCCGAGATGATCGCTGCTTTCGATTTTCGAATGGGTGGGGTCGAGACAGTCAATGGCCGCGAATGTTACCGGGTGAATGCTTATCCGAAGCCCGGATACGTTCCCAATAGCCGCGACACCAAAGTGCTATCCGGCATGAAGGGTACATTGTGGATCGATACCAAAGAATACCAATGGGTGAGGGTGGAAGCCAGCGTGTTCCGTCCTGTCTCTTTCGGCCTCTTCATCGCCCACGTGGAACCCGGAACGGCGTTCGAGCTGGATGAGGCCCCAGTCGATAGCAACATCTGGGAGCCCACTCATTTCGTAACAAAAGTAAAGGCCAGCATACTGCACTTCTGGTCACACAACTCGACCGACGACGAATCCTACTCGGATTACCGGCGGGAGTACCCGAAGCAGGCGGGGGGTGGCGTGTTGGTCGCAGCTTTAAGATGGAATCAGTGCGACGCCTTCTCCTCTTTGCCGCTACTACCGGATACCAGATTCGCGTGTTCGCCGAAGCCGGGCGAAAACTCGGTGTTTCGGTCACGCTGGCTACCGACCGCTGCCACGTGCTCGACGACCCGTGGGGAGACGCCGCTCTTCCGGTTAAGTTCGACCGGATAGAAGAATCCGTGGAGTCACTGCGCGGCCTCGCATTCGACGGCGTCGCGGCGGTGGGGGATCGTCCGGCAGTGCTGGCCGCGGCGGCGGCGGAGATGCTCGGAATTCCGTTTCATCCATTGGCGGCGGCTCGCGCGGCGAGCGACAAGCATCTGGCTCGCACGCTGAATCGAGTCGCCGGCCTGCGGGTCCCTTCATTCTTTTGTGCTGCCACTGATGTGGACCCCGAGGGCGCCGCCAACCGCGCACCGTACCCATGTGTATTGAAGCCCCTGCGGCTTTCGGCAAGCCGGGGGGTGATCCGGGCAAACAACCGGACTGAGTTCGTAGAAGCCTTCCACCGCATCCGTAAAATGGGTGAACGCCAGTTGCAAGTGGAAAGTTATATAGAAGGGCGTGAGTTCGCCGTAGAAGGACTCGTCACACGAGGCTGTTTCCAGCCCCTTGCGATCTTTGATAAACCGGACCCGCTCGAAGGCCCCTATTTCGAGGAGACCATTTATGTAACACCGTCGCGGGAGACAGCCGCAGTGCAGCGCGAGTTGCTCGAAACAACGGAACAATCGATCCTTGCACTGGGCCTGTGGCACGGGCCCGTTCACGCGGAACTGCGATATAACTGCCAGGGCGCCTGGATTCTGGAAGTGGCAGCCCGCCCAATTGGCGGACTCTGCGCCAAGGCCCTTAAGTTCGGGCTAAACGTCAAAGAGGTGGCGCCGCTCGAAGAGCTGATTCTGCGGCACTCCTTGGGCGAAGATGTGAGCGGAGCTCCGCTTGCCGGCCCTGCCGCTGGAGTGATGATGATTCCCGTCCCAAAGGCGGGCGTTTTTGAGTCGGCCGAGGGGGCGGAAGAGGCGCTGCGCGTAGAGGGCATTGAGGACGTGATCATCACTGCCAAACCGGGCCAGATGTTGCTCCCACTGCCTGAGGGCACGACCTATGTTGGCTTCCTATTTGCGCGCGGCGAAACAGCGGAAATAGTCGAATCAGCTATTCGCGAGGCCCATCGAAAATTGAATTTCAGGATCGCGACGGCGCTTGAGACCTTTCCTCCGAGCGGTTAATCAAGCTTTGGTTTTGGGGGGGACAAAATCGGGAGGCAAAGCAGCGCCTTCGCCGAAAAAGTAGTTGTCCATTTGCTGAATCAGAAATTCCTGGGCTTCCTTGGTGCCGAGGTTGAGCCGGTATTCGTTCATGAGCATCTTCATGTGCTCAACCCACATCTTCCAGGCCTCTTTTGAAACATTTTCATAGATCTTCTGCCCTAGAGGGTGGCCCTCGAACGGAACTTCATCCAGACCCTCCATCTCGCGCTGGAACTTTACGCAGAACACCTTGTGCGCACCCGCGGGAATCGCGTTGTTGATGCCGGTCAAGCCGCCGTTGCCACAACCCATAGGTAAAGAATAGCAGCTTCGGCCGGAACACACGCCGCCTCTCGAGTTGAGTGTGCCTTGATATCAGGCATGGTTACAGTGATAATGCTAACAGTTTCACCTCAGCTTGTCTCAGTTTCTGTTTCAAGAACCTGCGCGGAACGTTAAAATTTTACTCATTTCATGAGTAATCGTTAAAGGACGTACCATATGCAGAAACGCATTGCGCGCAGCATTACACAGTTTTCTACCCTGACCGTCATGTCACTTTCCGCTCAGACTGTGATCGGGCAGGTCGTATCTGTTTCGCAGCTCTCCTGTACGCCCACCAGCTTAACCTCAAACTTGACTGCCACCTGCACTGTTCTATTAACTGGAATCGCGCCTTCCGGAGGGAAAGAAGTATTGCTTTCCAGCGGCAACACACTTTTGCCGTTGCCTGCTAGTTCTGTTACGGTCCCGCAGGGTTCTACCTCAGCGAGCTTCGCCGTCAACGCTGGGACCATACCAGGTGATCAGACTGTGACGCTTACGGCTACCGCTCTGAATGCGGTGCTCCTCAGATGGAGTGCCAGTGGTTCCGCCGGCATCACCAATTATCGGGTCTATCGTGGTGTCAGCGACGGCGGCCCATACAGCCCATTGGCAACTCTGGGGCTGGTAACTGCTTACACGGACTACAACGTACAGAATGGTCAGACTTACCATTACGTGATGACGGCAATAAGCAGTTCCGGCGGGGAAAGCGTGCCCTCCGGTCAAGCTTCGGCGGTAGTGCCTGCCGGAGTTCCCCAGACAACCACTCTTAGCTTGGTGGCGGCTCCGCTAGGTTCTTTAAGTTTTTTGACATGTAGCCCCACCAGCCTGCTCTCCGGGAGAGTTACGACGTGTACCGTCACCCTGGGCAGTCCCGCCCCTCCCGGAGGCACTGACGTATCGATTTCGAGCAATAGCGCGCTGCTGCCCCTGCCACACCCGTCGATCAAGGTCCACACCAATTCGACCTCTGCCTCATTCGAGGCCACGGCGGGCGTCATCGGTTCGGTCGGCAGCAGCGCCACGTTGAAGGCTACCCTAGGATCCGTCTCGAAGACGGCGACCATTAAACTGGTCGCCCCTGTGTCGTTGAGCTCGCTGACATGCAACCCGGCAAGCTTGAGCTCAGGGCAAGTTACAACTTGCACCGTAGGACTGAGCGGCTTTGCGCCAACGGCTACCACCGTAGCGCTCTCCAGCAACAGTGGGCTTCTGCCCGTGCCCACCGCTTCGGTGACGGTTTCCGCAGGGTCTTCTTTCACCAAGTTCATCGCGACGGCCGGAAAAATCACCACTAACCAAAGCGCAACCCTGAAGGCGACCCTGAACGGCGCGTCACAGACCGCCACTGTCAATCTTGTGACGCGAGCACTGCTGCAATCCTTTGCGTGTCGTCCCCTAAGCCTCGCTTCCGGTTCCTCTACCACCTGCACTGTCGCTCTGAGCAGCGCGGTATCAACGGGCACGGCCGTAGGGATCTCCAGCAGCAGCGGGCTTCTGCCCGTGCCCGCCGCCTCCGTAACAGTGCCGGCCGGATCGACTTCAACCACGTTCACTGCGAAAGCGGGAACGATTACGACTAACCAGACTGCTACTCTCAAGGCCACACTCAACGGCGTGTCTCAGACCGCAGCTATCAACCTTGTGGCGGCGGAAGGGGTTGGCATCACTTCTGTTTCCTGCTATCAGCCGGGATTAGAGTCGTATTCGATCACTTTTTGCACGGTAAGATTGACTGCTCCCGTCGCCACGGCCGGGGGAATAACCGTTACACTGTCCACGAATACCTCGCTTCTGTGGGTTCCACCAGTGGCTACCATTCCGGCAGGCGTCGATATTGCCGTCTTCCCGGCTTTTTCCGGTGCGGTAACACAGAGTCAGACTGCCAGAATAACGGCATCTGTTAACTCGAGTTCCGCGAACGTCTCCTTGACCCTTACGCCGTAGGAAGGAAATGCGGTAGCCGTAACCAGTGCCAGGACAATCCCGGGTGCGGCCGCGTTTTCGGTGACAGAATCGGACTGGTGCGCCTGCGGGCTGCCGATGTACACTAACCTACTGCCGGATGCATTACCCTAAGGATTAGTGTCAACAGGATGCGGTTTTCGCCGGGGCCAGAGCGGCGATTTATCGGCCCCCGAGAACGGTTCCTGGATGCGTAGTGTATGCTTCACATGGTAGTGTAGGCTAAACAACAGCGCTCCGAATCGCTTGAAGCCGGGCGCTTGAGAAGCAAGGAGAATGAAGATGAAATTGGCAAAAGCGGCGTTGCTTTTCACTCTGACGACGGCAGGGGCTTGGGCCCAGGTCAATATAGGCGAACAGAAGCCTGAAGCCAGCGTTCCCTTCACCATGACCACGGTGGCCACCTTTGAACTGCCCTGGCGGCTGACCTTCCTGCCCGATGGCCGCATGCTGGTAACCGAAAAGGTCGGGCCTATTTGGCTGGTGTCCCAGCAGGGCGAGAAGATCGCCCCCGTTGCCAATACGCCCCCGGTCTATTGGCAGGGCCAGGATGGCATGCT
Organism: Bryobacteraceae bacterium; assembly: GCA_036557125.1. Lineage (GTDB taxonomy): Bacteria > Acidobacteriota > Terriglobia > Bryobacterales > Bryobacteraceae > PSRJ01. The sequence continues at coordinate 25,328 of DATBID010000578.1, forward strand.
GGGCGTCTTTCTCTCGCCCCATTACGCCACTGACCAAAGCGTCTATCTCACTTATGTTGAGCCGGGCAACTACGGCGGGGGCCTGGCGCTGGCGCGAGGCAAGTTGGTAATTGCCCAGGGGGGTCGTGGCGGTCCCGGTATCAACGCCAGGCTGCAAAACTTCGAGGTGTTGTGGCGTCAGCTACCCACAGGCAAAGGCGGCCAGGCAGGCGGGCAAATCGCCTTCTCGCCCGACGGCCAGTATCTGTTCCTCACCGTTGGCGACCGCCAACGATTCACCCCCGCTCAGGATCCAAACCAGCCCGAAGGCAAGATCTTGCGGCTGACGCTGGATGGCAAACCGGCCCCCGGTAATCCCTTCGCCGGCAAAACCGGCGCTTCCAGCGTTCCCCTCATCGATCCGCCGAGTGACACCGAGGCCGCCAAGACTGCAAAGGTGGTAAGCATCTATAACTTTCCCGCCGAAAACCTAACACCGGCGGAAACCTGGAGCAGCGGCCACCGCACGCCCTACGGCATGGCGTTTTCGCCGACCGGCGAATTGTGGGAGGTGGAGCACGGCCCGCGCGGCGGCGATGAGCTGAACCTGATCGAGAAGGGCAAGAATTACGGCTGGCCGCTCGTCTCCTATGGCAATAACTATAACGGCGTGCCCATTCCCAAGCCCGAAACTCGGCCCGACCTCACGAAGCCGGTCCTCTACTGGGTGCCGGTGATCGCGCCGGGCAATCTGATGTTCTACCACGGAACTCAGATGTTTCCGCAATGGAACGGCAACGGCTTTGTTAGCGGCCTGGGGACCACGTCGCTCAACCGCATCATCTTCGATGGCCATGGCGGCGCCAAATCCGCCGAGCGCTGGAATGTGGGCCACCGCATCCGCGATGTGGAGGAAGGCCCTGATGGCTCCCTGTGGATGCTGGAAGACGCTAATCCCGGCGCTCTGATCCATGTGACACCAAAGTAATTCCTTCGCGTCAGGGCAAACAAGACGGCAAAGGGGCTGGAGGAATCCGGCCCCTTTTTCTTTGCAGTTCCGCTTTCCGTTGATAATCCAGACCGTGCCACGCGCGGCTGGGTTCTCCTTGCCGGATTGTCATTTGTAACTTACGGCGTGTCGTCATCTGCCTAGCAAAATGAAGCTATCAAGACGCCTCCGACCGCTCTTAACGCAAATTCGTTGTGGTAA
>DATBID010000579.1:0-4462 GCA_036557125.1 Bryobacteraceae bacterium
CCAATATAGCCCCAGGTAAGCGTAATTCTCGGCCAGACCTATCGCCGTGTGGCCATAGCAGAACAGCAGTTGGAAGCCCTCGTCGCCATGGAATTTGTAGTAGCCGCCGAAATCGACCATGGTGGCCGATCGATACTGTGGGGCGGCGTTCCCTTCAGTCCCGTGATAGAAAATTTCCGTCCCCAGCGTCCATTTCTTGTTCAGATCCCTCTGTACCAACCAGCCCGCAAACGGAAAATTCTGATACCCTTCGGCATGCCCGCCGATTACGGTCTCCCCGCCGCCGCCGTAGGTGGTCCACGGGCCGAAGCTCTTCTGGATCCAGATGGGTAGCTTAAACCAGACCTTGCCCACGCCCAGTCCGCGGTTGTAGGCACCGGTGGGGAGCTCGATCATAGTGAAGGTACCGATCTGGGGCCGGTGCTTCGTTTCCTGGACGAAGCGGTATTTGATGCCGGTTTCGATATCGCCGATTCCGAAGGCGCGCGGCCCGATGCTCAGAGGCGCACAGGCCGGATTGTTCGCTGGCAAAGCGCTCGCCGCCGGCACGATAATGTGCAGGTGAACATTCGGCAGTGCTCCCCAGTTGAACTCAAACGCCGGCCCCTCCGTGTCGGTTTCCACCTTGGTTCCATCCGAGTTGGCGAAGGTGTAAAACTCGTAATGCCGATAGTCGATAGGTTCTGGATCGTCCGTTTGAAACGGAGGTCCCGCCCAGGTGCTAGCCACACCAAAGAGGAGCGTCCCCAGCCAAGCGAATCTCGCGGTCTTCATCCCTTCGTTCCTCTTCTCCGGATGCTCCTCCCGGTTGATTGTGCTCGCCGAATGCGCGGCTAAAGGGAAGCCTATTGTCGCGCCAGCAGCGCACCTTCGCGAATCTCGTCGGTGGCGCGGCGAACGATCATGTCGCCGGCGCGCAGCTCGCCAAAGACTTCGACGAGATCGGACTGAGCCGTGCCCTTGCGGACATCGACCCATTGCGCACGGCCCTGCCGGTCGCGGATGACAAAGGTGCGTTCGGTGGTGGTGACCACGCTGGTTTTGGGGACAAACAAGCCAGGGCGCGAGCGGCGCACGGGCCATTTGACCGAAGGATACATCCCCGGAGCGAGGGCGCCATCACGATTTTGTACGTCCAATTCGACCGGCATCGTGCGGGTCGTGGCATCGAGCGCATGCGAGATGCGAGCGACAGTGCCGGAAAAGGTGCGGTCGGACCAGGCGGGAACAGTGAACTCTGCGCGCGCCTCGCGGGCGATGCCGCTGGTGTCTTCTTCGGGAACCGCCACCACGAGCCGTAAGCGCGAGACCTGCTGCATGACGAGCAGCACGGGATCGGTAGGAGGGCCGACCAGCGCACCCGGATGCACCAGGCGGTCGGTGACCACGCCATCGAAAGGCGCGGTGATCTGCAAGTACGATTGGAGATCTTTGAGAGCAGCCACGCTTTCCTGAGCCGCACGCGTTGCTTGCTGGCGGGCCGATACCAGGGCCTTGGCCGCATCCACCTGCTTTTCCGTCTGAATCAATTCGTTTTCCGCGAGGGCGCCGGGAGTTTCCGAGGCCTTCTTCATGCGGTCGTAAGCGGCCTGCGCTGCAGCCAGTTGGGCTTCGGCCTGCAACCGCTCCGCTTCGGCGGCTTCCCCCTTGGAGTCCGCTTCGGCGATTTGTGCGGCCATCTCGGGCGCTGTGAGCACCGCCAGCAAATCGCCCTGCTTGACTTCGCTGCCGCGATCGACCAGGACGCGGTCGACGTAGCCGGCCACCTTGGCGTGCAGCGAGACGTTGAGATATGGAGCGAATTCGCCGGGCAGCGTTACGGTTTCGGAAACAGGGCGGGAAACTACGGGCGCGAGATCGAGGGCGTAGCCGGGCGCGGCGAGGGCCAGCAGAGAAAGGGCGAAAAGTGCGTTAGTTCTGGTCATAATATCGGCTTGCGGGATCGTCCGGATTCAACGAAGGCGAAGTAAGCGCTGCTCGGCCCTGGAGCACCGCGTAGATCGAGGGCAGAATCGTCAGTGTGGCAAAGGTCGCCAGGATCAAGCCGCCGATGACGGCACGGCCTAGCGGGGCGGCCTGCGCGCCGCCTTCGGCAAAACCAATGGCCATGGGCAGCATGCCAAAAACCATGGCGGCGGCGGTCATGAGGATGGCGCGCAACCGACTGGCAGCTCCTTCGCGCGTAGCTTCGAGCACGGAAAGCCCTTCTTGCCGGGCGCGCTCGGCGAAGGTCACCAGCAGAATCGAGTTGGCCACGGCAATGCCGATCGCCATGATGGCGCCCATGAACGATTGCACGTTGAGCGTGGTGCCAGTGGCGAGCAGCATCAGCAACACGCCGCACAACACGGCGGGGACCGTGAGCACTATGGCCATTGCCAACCGTACGGATTGGAAGTTGGCCGCGAGCAGCAGAAAAATCGCAACCACGGCGAGCAGCAAACCGGTGCGCAATCCGGAGATGGTTTGTTCCAGCGGCGGAATCTCGCCGCGCAGCCGCACACTCACTCCGCGCGGCGGCGTTCCGGCCTGAGCCACCGCTTGTTCGATGCGCCGCCCGGCCTCACCCAGCGCCATTCCGTGAATGTTGGCCGTAAGGCTGACCACATGCTGGCCGTTGTAGCGCTCAATCAAGCCCGGCATCGTGCCGAATTTCAGGCTCGCGATATTTGTCAGTTCGGTATCTTGCCGCCCGTCCTTCATAACCGGCATCTCAGCCACTTCCTCCTCACTCTGGATGCGGTTCTGCGGCAGCTCCACCTGAATCTGAAACGCGTTACCGGAAACGGGATCGCGCCAGTAGTTGGGGTCGGTGAAGCGGGAGGAAGAGGTACCGGGCACGACCGAATGCACCACGTCGGCCATGGTTAGACCAAACTGGCCGGCGCGGTCGCGGTCGATATCGATGTCGAGAGTCGGATAGCTTTTCTCCTGGGCGAATTGCAAGTCGCGCAGGAACGGCAGCTTGGCAACACACTCGCGCACGCGATCGGCATAGGCGTAGTCATCCTGCAAGCTGACGCCTTGAACGGCGACTTCAATGGGCGTGGGCGAACCGAAGCTCATCACTTGGGTAACGATATCGCCTGCTTCGAACGATATCTGCGTGCCAGGTAATTCGCGGCGGAAGCTTGCGCGCAGCTTCTCGCGCAGAGCCTCTGCGGGGCCGCCCGCCGGTTTCAATGCGACCTGGATAATAGCCTCCTGCGGGCCGCTGGTGAACAGATGAATCAGATCGACCGGATAGCTGGAAGGGATCAAGCCGATGAAGTCGCTGGTAAGTTCGACATTCCCCGGGCCGGCTTCGCGTTTGACGATGTCCAGAGCGTGCAGCACAATTCGCTCGGTCTCCTCGATGCGGGTGCCGACCGACGCGCGCAGGCGCATCCGCATCAGTGGGGCGTTCACGTCGGGGAACAATTCGGTGCCGAGGCGCGGCAAGAGTACGTAGACCAGCGCGAGCGAGGAGGCAAGATAGACGAAGACAAGGGGCCAGCGGAGTTTCAGCACGCCGCGCAGGTAGCTTTCGTAAAAAGCCCGCAGGCGCGACTTGCCGGTGTGAGAGCCCACGGCGCCAAACCATGTGGAAAAGACCGGGACGAGCGTGCTCGATAGCAGGTACGATGCAATCATCGAGAAGCCCACCGCCAAGGCCAGCGGCACAAAAAGCTGGCGGCCCACGCCGACCATGAAGAACGACGGCACGAAGACCGCCAGAATGCAGACCATGGAGAGCAGGCGCGCCATAGCCGTGCGGCTGCAAGCTTCCACCACCGCACGTGCCTTGGAAACGCCGGGGCGCATGCGGGTGTGGATGTTCTCGATTTCCACTGTCGCTTCATCCACCAGGACGCCCACCGCCAGCGCCAGGCCGCCGAGCGTCATGATGTTGATCGTCTGACCGGTAATCCACAGGGCGATGACGGCGCTCAGCAGCGCGAAGGGAATATTCAGGACGACGATCACGGCGCCGCGCCAGTCGCGCAGGAACAGCAGCACCATCAGGCCCGTCAAGGCCGCGCCGAGCAGTCCCTCGGTAATCAGGCCGCGCAGCGAGTTGGTGACGTAGGGCGATTGATCGAATTCCAGGCGGACATCCACATCCGGTGGCACCGCTTTCTTGAAGTCCGGGATTGCGGCTTTGACAGCATTAATCACCGCGACAGTGGAGGCGTCGGCGCGCTTGGTCACCGGGATGTAGACCGTACGCTTCCCATCCACGTGCGCGTATGCGGAAATGATATCGGTACCGTTTTCGATTGTGCCGATGTCGCGCAGATAGACCGAGACGCCTGAAGCTGGACGGAGCGGCGTATTGAGCAACTCGGCGAGGTTGCCGCCGAGCGCGGCATTGGTGCGGGCGATGCGCTCGATCTTGCCCGTCCACATATTACCGGAGGGCATCACTACCGTGGCCTGGTTGACAGCTGCGATCGCCTCTTCGGGAGAGATGTGATACTGT
>DATBID010000580.1:0-3126 GCA_036557125.1 Bryobacteraceae bacterium
GGACGGCCGTGCGTCTCGTCACCGGCCAAATTCTCGATGAATTCCGCATCGTCGGCGATAACCATGAAACCTGGTACGTCACCTCAACATTGCGTTCCTATAACGCCGGGCTCGATCGCTGGGAACTGGTCGGCATGGTGGAAGGCGGTGGGTTGCAGGACGTGGGAACCGCGCAGCGGGTTGGCGACGAAGTCCACATCGAGCAGAAGTTCGGCGTCGCCACCGGAAAGACCTCGATCCTGCGGATTCGCTACTACAACATCCAACCCGATCGCTTCTCCTGGACCGCTGACCGCTCCATGGACGGCGGTAAGACCTGGTCCAAAGAAGACCAGAAGATTGAAGCACGCCGCGTTGGCCCCGCGCGTTCGCTCGGTGCGCTGGCGCCCGCCAGATAGGGGTGCTGCATGCCGGTAGATGAAACCGCTCCCCAAGACCCTAGAGCCGAGTTCATCAATGTGTCGGTGTGGCACGGCTCGCTCGATCGCGCTCGGGAAATCCTCGCCGCGCATCCTAATGTCGCGAGCAGCGATATCTATACCGCCGCGCTGCTCGGAGACGATAAAGCAGTGGCGTGCTTCCTCGCCCAAGATCCGGAAAACGCAACCATCAAGGGCGGTCCACGCAGGTGGGACGCGCTGACGTATCTCTGCTTCTCGAAGTTTCTGCGGCTCGAGCCGGCTCGCACCGACGGCTTTCTCAGGGCCGCTGCGGCGCTGCTCGATGCGGGTGCCGACCCCAACACCGGCTTCTTCGACGAGAACCACCAGCCCAGGCCCGAATGGGAGTGCGCGCTCTACGGCGCCGCGGGGGTGGCTCATCACCCTGAGCTGACCAAGCTGCTGGTCGAACGCGGCGCGGATCCCAATGACGGCGAGGTCGCCTACCATTCGCCGGAAACGCTGGATAACAGCACCATCCATGTCCTGGTTGAGAGCGGCAAGCTGACCCAGGACACCATCGGTCTCATGCTCGCCCGCAAGTTCAACTGGCATGACGATGAAGGTGTGCACTGGCTCCTGGAGCACGGTGCGGACGCCAATTGGCTTCTGTGGGGTGGCCGTCCGCTGCACTGGGCGCTCCGCCAAGGCACGCCCATCCACTACTTCGAGTGGCTTCTCGATCACGGCGCGGACCCTTTGCTTCCGAACAAGAATGCGACGACGGCGGTGGCCGAAGCTGCGCGCCAGGGCCGCGCGGACGTGCTCGAACTGTTCGACGCACGCGGTGTTAGCACCGAGCTCGAAGACGATGATGCGTTTCTTGCAGCTTGTGCGCAGGCGAACGAGGCCAAGGCCCGTAAGCTGGCCGTTAAAGACCCCTCGTTAGTGACGCGCATGCAGTCCCAGAATCCCGGCATGCTTGCCGATTTCGCGGGTGCGGGCAATGCAGCCGCAATAGGGCTGATGCTGGATCTAGGCTTTGACCCTGGGCTGCCGCGCAAAGAGCCCGCGTGGGTTGCCGGCGAAACGGCGCTCCACGTCGCGACTGCGCATGGCCGACTGGCCACGGCCAAGCTGCTGATCGAGCGCGGCGCGCCACTCGAGGCAAAGCGCCACGGCGGCTTGACCGCGCTGGGAGTTGCTTTCCTTTGCCTGGAGCAACAATCGGAATGGACGCCAAATGAGTACACGCTGCCCATCGCCGAGGCGCTGATCAGGGCGGGAGCCAGCGTGGAAAATGCCGGGCTCACTCTTACGGCAGCAGTATGTCTCGGGCGTAGCACGGACATCATGCGCCTCGCGAGGGAAGCCGGCGCGGAAGAGAAACAGAAGGCACTGGCGGCGGCGGCCTATAACGGCAGGCTGGACGCGATCGATGCTGCCATGGCACTCGGCGCCGATCCCAACACACCGAATGCGGGACTCAACCCCAACGCCACTGCGCTGCACAATGCCGTTTGCTCCGGATCGCTAACCGCGGTGCAGAAGCTTGTAGAGGCAGGAGCCAGCCGCGATGCCAAGGACGGCTCCTACAAGGCCACGCCGCTCCAGTGGGCGGAGTATTTCGTGCGGGAAAGTGCCGCCGATAAAGTAGAGTACTTGCAGCGCGCGGGCTCCAGGCCGAAGCAGTACGCCGAAATCGCCGCGTATCTTCGCACAAACGAGAGCATTTCTTGATAGCAACAGCGCGGAAGACGAACGAAGGGCAACATGAGAAACGGAACCAATTGGAACATTCCGGCAAAATCGACAGGACTGGTCGTAGTTATGGCTACCGACACATGGGCCGGGAATCTGGACGCGGCCGTCGATTGAAACCCCGGCACGATCTCGTAGCACAACTTTCGAAATCGATAGCCGTTCTCGTCTGTAACTCCCAGGTTTTCGAATTTTCGAGGCGCATCGATCCAGTCTTTCGGCCAGCCATGGAAGACGATATCCCGTAACAGATTGCGCTATGTTTTGGCAAAAATATTTCGACAGCAAAACGAAGCGAAGGCGGGTGACCAGCAACTTAGCTTATTTCGGAAGTTGAGAGAAGTGGATCAACAAAAAGGCATTATCCGACCCGACTGACGAAATCATCGCTGCTACATCTGCTACATCTGCAACATTATGCCTTGACTCCTGGCGCTCCGTTAACGCAGCATAGAGATCATGAAGCGGTTTCATCGGCGCGGCCGCGCGATATCAGCTTAGCCGGATTAACGATCAGCGTGACATGTAAATCTTGGAACGACGGTGAAATTTCTGGTATCTGGGGAACCTCTGCACCATGCTGATTCCGAAAAATAAGACGTCTAGCTTCGAGGCAATGCTGGAAACCATTGAACCAGGCCGCGCCACGCCGCTGAATGCGCACGTGACGTTTGTACAAATGTATTTCATCGTGTCAGGCGGCGCGCGCGTTTACATCGGCAACGAATCTCGCGAAGTCACAGGTCCGGCCGTCGAAGCCCAGGGATACACGGCGCGCTGATTATGCGAATCGACGACGTGCGCACCGAATGGCTGCGCGTGCCCTTCTCGCCGCCGATTGCCGATGCTACGCACGTCCTCCGCGTTCTCGACCTCATCGTGGTGAATGTGCATGCCGGCGATCACGTCGGTACCGCGTACATGCTTTCGTTCGATTACGCCCCCTTGCTGCTAAAGGGCATCATCGACCACGAGCTCAAGCGTT
>DATBID010000581.1:0-3367 GCA_036557125.1 Bryobacteraceae bacterium
CGCTCTTCCAGCGCTTCCACGGCCGCTGCCGACTGAGCTATGCCGTGATGCCGCGCTTTGCGCTGTCCGCATCCGAGTCCATGCTGGAAAGCTGTGCGGCCCTGCTTCGGTCCCATCCCGAAGCGCGCTTCACCACACATATCAACGAAACTACTGCCGAAGTCGCCGAAATCTGCCGCCTGTTTCCCTGGGCCCATGATTACCTCGCCGTTTATGAGAGTTACGAGCTCGTCAGCCGCCGTTCTGTTTTGGCGCATAACATATATACGACCGATGCGGAAATCCGTCGTTTGAGCCGCCATCACGCCTCTATCGCCCATTGCCCTTCCAGTAACGCGGCTTTGGGCAGCGGCATTTTCCCCATGTCGCGTCATATCGCGGGCGAGGTTCGCTGCTCGCTGGGCACTGACGTCGGCGGCGGAACCGGCTTCAGCATGATGAAAGAGGCGCTGGCGGCTTACCAGATGCAGCGTCTCGCCCCCGAACCCATGATCTTGGGCCCCCATACCATGCTGTACCTGGCCACGCGCGCAGGCGCGGAGGCCCTCGCGCTCGAACACGAGACCGGCGATTTTTCATCCGGGAAATCGGCGGATTTCGTGGTTCTCGATCCGGGCGCGCGCGGCGTACTCCGGTCCCGGCTGGCGTGCGCGGAAAATCCCGAGCAGATTCTGGCCGCGCTATTCACGCTCGCCGGCCCGGAATGCATACGCGAAGTGAGCGTGGAAGGCCAGATCGTTTTCGATCGGAACAGCCAGGACAGATCGCTGAACTGAAGGCCCCTACCGCTCGAGACCCGATTCTCCCCCTTCCCCCCTATCCATCGGCCTTCCCGGCGCATATACTGTTACCACACTGGAGGGCCCAATGCAGAACACGCTGGGTTTTCGAAATCTCACTTTCGTCACTGCGGTAGGAGCTTTCCTATCGCTGGTAGCGGGGCAAGCTGTAGCTCAGTCAGTCACCGCAAAACCGGCCAAGAGCGGCGGCGACACCTGGAAGCTGTCGCGGACTGTCGATGGCCAGCCGGATTTGCAAGGTGTGTGGGCGAACAATAACGCCACACCGCTCGAACGGCCCAAGGAATTGGCGGGCCGGGCCTATCTGACGGACCAGGAAGTCGCCGCGTTGAAGAAGAAAGCGGGTGAGCTTTTCGATGGCCAATCGGATGCCGCCTTCGGCGATCAGGTTTTTGTGAACGTACTTGCCAATGTGAACGGAGGCAAATCGGGTTTTAAGAGCACCGACGGACAGACCGGTGATTACAGTTCCGTCTGGACGGTAGAGCGGGATTGGGACAACCGGACGTCGTTAATCACCGTTCCGGCCGATGGCCGCCTGCCCGAAGTGACTGCCGCCGCGCGCCAGAAGCAGGCTTCCATCGCCGCCAATCGCGACCGTATCGACGGCCCTGAGGATCGCTCCTTGAGCGAGCGCTGCATCACCTTCGGCTCGCCGCGGTTGGGCGCGGGGTACAACAGCTATTTCCAAATCGTCCAATCCGCGCACGAAGTGGCTATTGTCATGGAAACCATACACGATACCCGCCTGGTTCCCCTCGATGGCAAGCCGCACCTGCCGGCCAGCGTTCAAACCTGGATGGGCGATTCGCGCGGCCATTGGGAAGGCGATACCCTCGTGATCGACACGACCAACTATAAGCCCGGCGCCTTCATGAATGTTTCTACCGACAAACTCCACGTCGTCGAGAAATTCACGCGCACGGGTCAAAATGGCCTGAAGTGGGAGATCACCATCGACGATCCGGGCGCTTGGACCAAACCGTGGACCGCGGTGATCCCGCTGCGCCATTCACGGGAAGCCATTTACGAATACGCCTGCCAGGAAGGAAATTATGGTTTAGCGGGAATTCTGGCGGGCGCGCGCGCGGAAGAAAAGGGCGGAGCGAAGAAGGCCGCTGAGTAGCGCGGGCAAGAGGTTGACGCGGAAGCCCCTGTTCCGCCTCACTCGCCCATGGCTTTGATAATCACCCGTTTCGATCTCTGTCCATCGAACTCGGCATAGTAAATCTGCTGCCAGGGTCCGAAATCCAGTTTGCCTTTGGTGACGGGCACGACCACTTCATGGTGCACGAGCAGGCTTTTCAAATGCGAATCGCCATTGGTTTCGCCGGTGCGGTGGTGCCGGTAATCGTTGCGAAAGGGCGCGAGCTTTTCCAGCCACTCATCGATGTCCGCGATCAACCCTTCCTCGGCATCATTGACCCATACGCCTGCGGTGATGTGCATGGCCGAAACCAGAATCATCCCTTCCTGAATGCCGCTTTTCTTTAAAACGCCTTCCACCTGGGGCGTAATGTTGATATAGTCGCGGTGGTTTCGGGTGTTGAAAGTCAGGTACTCGGTAAAGAATTTCATAGGGCGATCTTACGATGGAAACCCCGGGTCCAGCCGCGAAAGCCCCAATCCGTATCCTGATTGTCGATGACGAACCTCCCTTGTTAAGAATGATGAGCCTCTATCTGCAGCGCCTCGGTTACGCGGTCACTACGCTAGACCGAACGGAGCATGCTTCGGCTCTGGTTCCGGAAGGCATTCAGGACTACGCCGCCGCGGTTTTGGACGCGACCATGGAGGGAATCCCGATGGAAACGCTGGCCTGCGATATGCTTCGCGCCCACCCCGGCCTGCGCGTGCTGGCGGCGAGCGGTTATCCTGTGGATATGCGGACACTGGAAGCCGCCGCTCCGGGGCGCGTCGCTTTCCTCCACAAGCCTTTCGGGCCCGAGATGCTGGCTGCGGCGGTGCGGAGGATGATTGGCGCGGAAAAAGAAAAGGGAGTTTGAACTAGGACGCGAAGTGAAGGCCATAGCCCGGGAGCGGCTTGGCCCCATTCCGGCCGCGCAGGCGATTCCGCCCAAGGCCAGCCGCAAAAAACCCAAACACAAAAAGCGGCTCGAAGAGGAGGCGCAGTGACGCCGCCCGGCGGAGCCGGGAACCTTTCGCGGCGGGAATTTCTGGCCTTCGGCTGGTTTCCGTTTTTCCACCGCCGGAAGGAGATCAGGCTCAATGGCGCACGGTTCCGCATTATCCGCAAAGGAAAATCCCGCCGGCATTACCTCCACATCCATGGCGACGAGGAAACCGCGCGCCAGGTGCTGGAGAATTTCATGGGGACGCACACAGGCGTTGCGTTTCTGATCGAAAATCAAACCCGCAATGTGCGCATCGACTCCGGCGAGCTCGATCCCAACCGGATGTTCTCGCGGGAGGGAGCCGAGGTCAACTTGAAAACCCTCAACCCCGAGTGGAGCTACCCGCAAATCGACAACGCTCTCGACATCCTGGACCGCGGCCGCAATCATTTGGTGCACGCCCTGTTTCCGCCCCACGGCGGCGTGCTCGTC
>DATBID010000582.1:0-8129 GCA_036557125.1 Bryobacteraceae bacterium
GTCTGGGCCAGCTTCGTGATCGGCACCGTTTCGCTAAACATCCAAGAGAGCGCCTGCCCTAAAAACGATGGCTGCGAAGTCGCTTCGGTGAGGAACATTCCGCTGATGCCCGCTTTCATTAGTGCCGCGGTAACGCTGCTCAATGTCGCTGCCAGAGGCGAAGTGACATAGAGTGCAACGGTCGCCTGGTCCGGCGCGGCGCTGGTGATCGGCTGCGAAGCCGTGGCTAGAAGTATGCGCCGCCCGGGCTGAGCGGTGCTGAGGGCATAGCTGGCGGTCAGAGCGCATCCAGATGTTGAGATAGAGAGGCTGTTGATTGCGCCGAGCTTCACCGACGAGGCCACGGCGATCTGCTGCGCCTGGGAGATGGCCTGGGCCGCGAGGCTCGAGAGATTACATGCCGCCGTCGAAGTCTGGGTGCCTGTCACCGACCAGCTCAGCAACAGGCCAGACGTCGATTGCGCGAACGATTTCTGAAGCGCCGCGAGTGCCACGGACGTCGTTTTCATCTGCGTAAATGGGACGGTCAGTTGAAACGCCCACTCCTCCCGCGTCGGGCCGGAGCGCGGCAGGGGACCAAAGGGGTCCAGAACGGTATTCGGCACGTCTAGGCCAGTGAGGTTTGCGGCCGTGATCCCAAGGCTGGACACCGCATTGACAATGTTTTGGAGGGTCTGGTCGTATCCCGATGTAACTGCCACGGAGAAAACTACGGAATCCGGCTGTGGGCCCGGCTGCGAGGCATTTACCATCACGGAATTGGCCAGTTGGGCAAACAGAACTGCGTGACAAATCGACGAAGCGAGGCACAGCCGCCAAAACATAAGACTTGATTGTAGTACCAGAACGGGCTAGCGCGGCGGACCGCTCCGTGGTCGCGGCTCGAATGTGGTATCCCATTCTTTATGTCCACTCTTACTCGGAGACAACTCGGCGGCTTACTTATGGCCGCTGCGGCGAAACCTCTGCGGCTGTTCGGCGCGACCAGCCTCGACGACACGCTGTCGGGCGGTATTCAGCAGCGTATGATCCCTGCCGTGACGGCCACGGTCGCGACCGCGGATCATGTCCTCTATACGGGCGCTTTTGGGAAGCGGACCGCGGAGGGCTCCGCAATCCAGCCCGACGCTATCTTCCGAATCGCCTCCATGACCAAGGCGGTTACCACCACAGCCGCCATGCAGCTTGTGGAACAGGGAAAGCTGAGCCTCACGGGGCCGGCCTCGCAGTATCTCCCGGAGTTGGGCAACCTGCAGGTGCTGCATGGCTTCGATAGCGCGGGCAAGCCAATTCTCCGCCCGGCCAAACGCCAAGTCGCGTTGCACCACCTGATGACACACACCTCCGGCTTCGTTTATGCCGTATGGGACGGAGACCTTACCCGCTACGATAAGGCTACCGGCAATTCTCAGCCGGCGGGCGCGGTTGCGCCGCTTACGCCGCTTATGTTCGAGCCCGGGACACAGTGGCAGTACGGCACCGGCATCGATTGGACGGGCAAGATCGTGGAGAAGGTCAGCGGACTCACGCTCGAACAGTATTTCCAGCGCAATATTCTGGAGCCGCTCGGCATGAAGGACACGACGTTCATCTTTCCGGAAGCGAAGCTCGACCGGCTGGCGAGCAGCTACCGGCGCCAAAGCGATGGCGCGCTCAAAGAAGAGCCGGTTACCACGCCCGTTGCGCCCAAAGAATACAACGGCGGAGGCGGCCTGTTTTCGACCGCGCCGGACTACATCCGCTTCACGCAGATGATTCTGCGCAAGGGAAAAAGCGCCGATGGGAAGCAGATCCTGCAGCCGAAGACGATCGCGATGATGAGCGCCAATCAGATCGGCTCGGTGAATGTCCACAAGATGAAGAGCATGGACCCCACCGTTTCCGCGGATGTGGACATGCATCCGGGCGCAGCCGACAAATACACGTTCGGCTTCCTCATGAATCCGACCGCATACGAAGGGGGACGCTCGGCAGGAAGTCTGGCCTGGGCGGGCGTGGAGAATACGTTTTATTGGATAGACCCGCGGCGGAACGTTTGCGCCGTGATTATGATGCAGTTCTTCCCGTTTGTGGACGCGCAAGCGGTGGGAATGTTGCACGATTTCGAGCAGGCGGTGTACGCTACGCTGCTGAAATCGTAACATTGCTCCAAGCGGGGCTATCCGCCCGCAGTCCGGGCGGGCAACATCGGTTTGCCCTCGTGTGACACCAGCAAGTCGTGCATGTCGTTGGCGTGCTCTTCCTCCTTGCTAAGGATGCCTTCCATCATCACGCGCGTGGTGGGGTCCTTCTCGCCGAAGTAGCGGATCAACTCGCGGTAGTGTTCGCAGGCGATACGCTCGGCGATCAGGTTTTCCTTGATCATCTCAACCAGGTTGGCGCCTTCGGCGTATTGCGAAGCTGAGCGTGTGGCCAGCCCTTCCGGATTGAAGTTGGGCGTTCCGCCAAGCTGATTGATGCGTTCGGCCACCCTCCGCATATGTTCCTGTTCCTCTTTGGCGTGCTGATCGAATTCGTCGCGTACGCTGTCGCTGGAAATTCCCGTGGCCGCGATGGCGTTCATGGTGTAGCGCAACACACAGACGATCTCTGTGGCCAGCACTGTCTGCAGGATGTCGATGGTCTGGTTAACATCGCCTTGGTAGGCGGGAGTTACCGCGCCTTTGTCAATGCTGGCGCGCGCTCGGGAACGAAGATCCTGGACGTCAGTGAGGAAGGGCTGTTTGGTCGGCATAAACCCATTCTGGCGTGTCCGCAGCCTGCAACCGCCGAGGCACGGGCAAAACCGGTTCACTTCGTTACCTAACCAGGCACGCGGTAGTGAGCAAAGGTACGGTTGGTTTTCGCCCGCAGTCAGTGGTGGTGAGCGGCCAGAGGGATGGCGACGATCGCAATAAAGTCCTGCATGAAATGCATGACAATCGGCGCTACCAGACTGCGTCTCCAAAGATAGACCGCGGCGAATGCCAGACCGAGGACACCTACCGTCGCTACTCCGGCAGTGCCTTCGTAGCCATGACCTACTGAAAAGATGGCGGAAGATAGCAGGGCTGCGGCAATACGGCTGCGCGTCAAGAACTCGAAACGCAGAATGAGATAGCCGCGGAAGATGGTCTCTTCGGTAACCGCCACCACCAACACCAACAGGAATGCCAGCGCAAATTGAGGCGCGCTTTGCGGAGTGAGAAAACCGCCGAGCGATTTTGGCTGGCCTGAGAATCCGATGGTTCGCAGGTATTGCTCCAGGAAACTGGTGCCGGCAAGCAGCGGAAAAAATAGCAACAGTCCGATGGCGACTTCTTTTGAGATATCGCGCGCCTGCCAGCCGAGACGAGTCATGGGTTCGCCATTGCGCCATAGCAGATAGGCGAGCAGACACACCAGGGAGAGATCGCGGAAAATGGTGCCCCAGGCAACCAAATTAAACCCGGCCTTTAACTGCTGTGGCGACAGGAAAGACAGCACCAGGGAGGGCACGATCAGAAAAAGGAAGACCAGGACTTCGATCAGTTGGCACTTCCTTAGATTTGGCGGAGCCGCGCCCGCAGCGTCGATGGTGAGGGTAGTGCCGGAAGGGCCGCCGTGGTCTGGGCTAATCATCCGCGTCTGATCAGGTGCATCTGGAAGGCCACAAGGTCAGGTGGAAGGTGAGCCGGCATCATCCCGGAAACGCGAGTGGTGCAATTTGCGTCGAAAGCGGCTGATGAAGGTGTTCCCGCTCACTTTGCCCGAGCCTCACGCCGCAGAGTAGGAGCAGCGATAGACTGAGAGCACACTTGTATGCTGGCTTTTTCTACCAGAGCTAGATCGTGCAGGCGCGCCGTCAATACGCGCCGTCAATATTGGGTGCAGCGTTAAGGAGCTATGTCGATTCGTTCCCACACAGAATTTGAGAAGCTGCGGGCAATCGGCCGGATCGTCCGGCTGGCGCTGGACCAAACTGCCGCGGCGGTGCGCCCGGGAATCTCGACGGGCGAATTGGAGCGAATCGGCGCGCGCGTGCTTGCGCAGCACGGGGCCGAGGCTGCTCCGCCAAAGACATACGGCTTCCCGGGTGCATTGTGCATCAGCGTGAATGACGAAGCGATTCACGGCATTCCAGGGCAACGCGAACTGCGGGAAAGCGATCTGGTGAAATTGGACCTGGTGGCTGAAAAGGATGGTTACTATGCGGATGCCGCGGTGACCGTAAGCGTGGGACCAGCGCGGGACACGGCATTGGCGCTGATGCGATGCGTGGAGAGCGCCTTTCGCCGCGGGGCTGGCGCGGCCACTGCGGGCATTCGCGTTTCCGAAATCGGGCGGGCGGTGGAAAGCGAAACACGGCAGCGAGGCTTTCAGGTGATCCGCGAGCTTTGCGGCCACGGCGTCGGCCGGGCGATTCACGAGCCGCCCAGCATCCCCAACTACTACGACGCTCGCCACCGGACGCGACTCACGGAAGGGTTGGTGATCACGATCGAGCCGATCGTCGCCGCGGGATGTGGCCAGGGCGCGCTCGATGCCGACGGGTGGACGATTCGGACTACAGATGGCGCGCTTTCGGCGCACTACGAACATACGCTGGTGATTACGAAAGGCGCTCCCATCCTGCTGACGGCATGACACGCCGAAAGTGCACAGGGGAAGGCCGTCGACCTCTGCTCAGATGGACGAATCCCTCGGCCATATTTGATCTGCCCTGGTACGTTAGCCTGTAGCTATGCCGGAAATGCTGGGGGCAGAAGTGCTGGGGAAAGGAGTGGCGAAATGGCGGCGCTATTTGGGCGTGACCGAAATCGTGTTCCTTGCCCTGGTGGCGATTTACGGAATCCTGTATGCCACCGGCTCGGCACCGGACCTAGCGGCGCTGGTAGCGGTGGCGGGGTTCGTTGTCGGTGTAGTAGCGCTTATCCGGCTGCTGCGGCGCTCGCTGCGTAAAGCCATCTGGCGGCTGCGCAACCGGCTGATTGCGGCGTACCTGCTGATTGCCGTGGTTCCGATCGTTTTGATTTTGACGCTGGCGGGCATCGCGGCCTACGCGGTTGTCGGGCAGATGGCAGTCTACATGGTGGATAGCGAACTCTCGCGCCGCATCACGTTTCTCAACGCGTCGGTGGCGGGCTTGCGGATGCAAGGCGTTGACGCGCGGCTGTTCCTGTCTCGCATGGCTCCGCTGATCGAGACGCGTTTCCCGCACTTCGATCTGCTGCTCGAGGGAAAAACGGAAACCCGGTATCCAGCGGACTCCCATTTAAAGCCGCCGCCGGATGAGTGGCAGGAGGCCAACGGGCTGGTAGTCAAGAACAAGCAGGTGTATGCGTGGGTCCACGATCGCTCCAAGGACGGGGAGATCACGCTGATGGCGCCGCTCAGCCACGATCTTCTTACCAACCTCGTTCCCGGCCTCGGCGACGTGGACCTGGCGCCGTTCACTTTGGGTGGCAGACAATCCCCGCCTCCCAAGCGTAATGCGCTGGATTTGGAAATCCCCTTTGCCTATCCGGAGCAGCTAGAGTCCTGGGATTCGCCGCACTCGCCCTTTACCGCTCTTCTGCTAGTGGATACGCGCCCCTCCGCCGTGCTCGGCACCATCTTCGGACAAAAAGGGCAGTGGGCCGAAGCCGCCATGACTTTGTTCGTGGCTGTGGGAATTCTCTTTTTGCTGGTGGAGCTGGCTTCGCTGTTCTTTGGTGTCCGGCTCAGCCGCACAATTACGGGCGCCGTGCATGAGTTGTACGCAGGCACGCAGCACGTCAAAGAAGGCGATTTCTCCTACCGCATCCCGGTGCGCGGCAATGACCAGTTGGCGGAGTTGGGAGCGTCATTCAACACCATGACGGACAACCTGGGCCGCTTGATCGCAGTGGCGAAGGAGAACGAGAGGCTGCAATCGGAGCTGGCGATCGCGCGGGAAGTGCAGGCGCAGTTATTTCCCAAGGCGGCGCCTTCGCTGCGGGGGCTTAAGCTCGCGGGAGTTTGCCAGCCGGCGCGCTCGGTATCGGGCGATTATTACGATTTCCTTTCGATTTCGGAGCGGGCGGTGGCTTTTGCGATTGGAGATGTGGCGGGCAAGGGAATTTCGGCGGCGCTGCTGATGGCCGCGATTCAATCGAACATGCGGACGCAGCTTGCTGCCACTGATGGCAATCGGCCGAACTACTTTTCGGCTGCGTCGCTGGTGGGGGCTTTGAACCGCCAGCTTTATGCCAATACCGCGCCCGAAAAATACGCGACATTCTACTTCGCGCTGTACGACGATGTGGAACACGTGGTCACCTATACGAACGCCGGCCACTTACCGCCAATGCTGGTGCGCAAACAGTGCGTCGACCAGCTCGAACCGACGGGCACAGTGGTAGGGGCTTTTCCTTCGGCCAGATACGAAGAGCAGAAGATCGCGCTCGAACCGGGGGATATACTGGTCGCGTATACGGATGGCATGGTCGAGCCGGAAAACGTTTACGGGGAAATGTTCGGAGAGGAGCGCCTGCGCGATCTCGTACTGCGGCACGCGGGAGAGGATTCGGACGAAATGATCGCCCGCGCGATGGAAGCGGTGGTTCAGTGGACCGGATCGACCGAACTGCAGGACGATATGACCATGCTGGTAGCTCGCAGAGTATGAAAGCCCGCCGAGTATGAAGGTCCTGACCGCCGCGCAGATGCGCGAGGTGGACCGGCGCACGATCGAAAACGGCATACCAGGAATCGTGTTGATGGAAAATGCCGGCCATCGCGTGGTGGAATTTCTGAAGAAGCGTTTTGCGCCGCTCAGAGCGCAGCGGATCGCGGTGCTGTGCGGGAAAGGCAACAATGGCGGGGATGGGATGGTAGTGGCGCGCCAGTTGGCTACGCGCATCCATCCGGCCTCGCTCGATATCGTGCTGTTCGGCGCGCCGGAGGACCTGAAAGGCGATGCGGCGGCGAATTACCGCATGCTGCGCGCGTGCGGCGCGACAGTGGAAAACGAGATTCCGGCGCGGGCGCGCAATGCCACACTGGTGATCGACGGGTTGCTCGGCACAGGCATCAGCGGTCCGGCGACAGGGCGCTCGCTCGAAGCGATCCGGGAGATCAACAGCAGATTCCCGCTGGCCAAGGTGGTGGCCATCGATATTCCGTCCGGCATGCCCAGCGATTCCGGCGAGCCGGTGGGAGAGTTCGCCCGCGCGGACTACACAGTTACGTTTACCGCGCCGAAACTGGGGCAGGTGCTGCCACCGAATTGCGATCATGTGGGCGAGCTGATAGTAGCGCCGATCGGCAGCCCGCCGGAACTGTTTGAAACGGACGATTCGATTTTTGTTTCGGTGATCGAGCCCGCGATGTTCCGCCCGCTGCTCGCGCCACGCCCGCCATCGGGCCACAAGGGAACGTTCGGCCACGTGCTGGTGATTGGCGGTTCGCGGGGGAAAACCGGGGCTCCGGCCATGAGCGGCATGGCGAGCTTGCGCGCCGGCGCCGGGCTGGTGACGGTAGCTTCAACCGCCAGCACGATTCCGGTGATTGCCGCCCATGCGCCTGAGATGATGACGGAGCCCCTCGCCGAAAACGATGCGGGAACGATCGCCCGCGATGTGGCTCTCGATCAGCTCACGCGCGGCATGACGGTAATTGCCATGGGGCCGGGCATGGGACGCCACCCGGATGTGGAAGCGCTGGTGCTGCGCGCGGTTTCGGAACTGGAGCAGCCGATCGTGATCGATGCCGATGCGCTCCATCCCGGCATTCGCGGCGAAGGCAAACTGCGGGTGCTGACGCCCCATCCGGGAGAGATGTCGCGCCTCACCGGGAAAAACATCGCAGAGGTACAGAAAGACCGGGTGGCCGCGGCGCGCCAGTTCGCCATGGAGAACGAAGTGGTGCTGGTGCTGAAGGGGCAGCGCTCGACGATCGGCTTTCCGGATGGAGCAGTGTGGATCAATCCAACCGGGACGCCCGCGCTCGGCACCGGCGGCACTGGCGACGTCCTCACGGGGCTGATTGCCGGCTTGCTGGCGCAGTTTCCCAAACAGCCGCGCGAAGCGGTGGCGGCGGCGGTTTACCTGGGAGGGCTTGCAGGAGAAATCGGGGCACGGGAGCTGGGCGAAAAGTGTTTTGTCGCGCTGGATATTCTGCGTTATTTGCCGCGGGCATTGAGGGAATTG
>DATBID010000583.1:0-13411 GCA_036557125.1 Bryobacteraceae bacterium
GCATAGCCGAGACAATCCAGCCTTTGGGAGCGTAAATCTGGAAGGAACTGATACTGGCAACTTCGCTCTTCGGTCCCGTGATTACCCGCAAAGGCTTGGCGTTCCCGCTCGCTGTGCGATCGAAAATCAGCAGCGAGTTGCGGTGGTTTACCACCAGCACATTGTGAACGGGATCTATGGCCACCGTGGCCATGCCGCGGATCCCCGGTTCCTGAAATCCCGTATCGGGACCATGCAATACTCGTTTCGGAGCTACATCTCCCTTCGCCATTCGGTCAAAGACGAGGACCGACGAAGGAACTGCGGGCACGTAGATTTCGTTATTTACGGGATCGATGCTCACTCGATCGTTGCCCAGATTGGGCGGGCCGTCGATCTGCGTGTGCGGTCCTTGAATCACCCGGATGGGCGGCTCCTCTCCGCGGGCATCGCCGTTGAAAGTCAGGACAGCTTGCGCCAACGGGCTAGTCACTACGATCTCATTGTGAATATTGTCGAACGCAAACCCGTGCATCGTCCTGCTGATCAGTGTTTTCTGGCCTTCCAGTGCTCTTACCGGTGGTGAATTCTCTCCCGCCAACCTGGCGAAAGCCGCTATCTGCGGATGGTCCACTCAATTCGGAACCAGGATCTGTTCCCGAATCGCGTCATAGGCCAAAGCTTGGGTTTTGCCAAAACGCAAAGACTGCTTGCCTTCCTCCGCGCTGCGAATCGTGCGAAGCGGCGCCACGTCTCCATTCGCTGCGATCGGGTAAACTGTCGCCGTGGAGTTCCCGATGTTCGTGGCCCACACTTCCTTGTTCTTCGTATCGGCAAATACTCCGACCGGATAACTTATTCCGGTTTTCGGTCCCTTGATGGTTCGCGCAGGAGCGACATCGCCCTGATCGGCGCTGTGGAACACGATCAGATCCTGCCCCATGTCGTTGGCGACGAACAAATCGCCGGTATCGATGTCAACCGACATCGCGCCGGGCCAATCGAGCCCTGTCTTCGGGCCTTGAATGACGCGCAGCGGCACTTCGTTGCCGTTGGCGTCGAGCCGGTAAACCGTGATCGTGGGCGGTCCGAACCTCCCCGAACCCGGCACGGCGTCATCGGCGATGTTCCCCCAATTGTCCACGAATAGCAGCTTGCGCCTGGTATCGATCGCCATCCCGTGAGAGTCCGACAATTCCGTCTTATCGCCGATCAACAGCCGCTTCGGCTGCTCGTTTCCTTCCGCGCCCCGGCGATAAACCGCCACCTGCGGCGGATGCTGCACGGATACAAAAAATTCCTGGTTTGCCTCGTCCATCGCCATCGCGTAGGCGCGGTGCGTTACGCGCAGCTTCCGGATCGGTTTGGCGTCGCCTGTGGCATCGTGTTCGAACGTGACAATCACATCCCCGATATCGTTTTCCACCGAGTAGACATCGCCGTTGATGGGATCGATATAGACGCAACTGTTAAACTGCACGTCAGTATTGTTGCCCATGATGACGCGTCTTGCTTCTGTGGGCGGCGTGCCCGGCTTCGCATTATCGAGCCGGCTGAAAACCCGGATACTCCACAAATTATTGTCTTGGAGAAAAACCTCGTTCCGCTTGTCATCGACTGCCACGGAACTGTAGATGGGAGCGGTATCGCGAAGAATCCTGACAGGAGGACGATCGAAATTGACGGTCGGACCAGCGTTCTGAGCCTCTACGGAGGGTTCGCCAAAATCGGAAAAAAGATTATGCGTCGAACTCACAGACAGCGGTGCCTCCGCACTCACTGGCCGCACGCATTCCGCGGATTCAGGGACCTCTTCGATGGAAACCAGCCGTGCCGATCCGTTGAGGCGGTTCCACAGCCGGTCAACCGCCGACGAACCTAGAAGGAAAACTGCGATTCCTATTCCCGCAATCACAACTTGCTTGCTGCGCCCGCTTGCCATAAACGCCTCCCAACTCCGTTACATGCTATTCATGTGCCTGCCGCGTGTCAATGCTCAACACTTTCAGTCCCATCGGACTGGCGTGATCGAATAAGATTCCCTCAACCCGCACCTGGGTATTCAAAGGCATCGAAGGAGAATCGATTGCATCGAGTAGAGCGAATTTGTAAGGCGTAGCGACAAAAAAGCGCTTGCCTCCGCTCTCCTGAACTTGGCCGCGAGCGCCGATCTGAAACTGGATCACACCAACCTTGAGCGGCTCTAGAATCTTGCGGATTGCTTCCGGGTCGAACGCCGCCCCGGGCTTGTAGGTGAGCATGATTGCTTCTGTCCGCAAGCTGATCTTTACGTGGTCGACGCCCGGCAGACGGCGGAAATAGATTTCCGAAAGACCGGCGCAAACGCCGCAGGAAATCCCCGTGGTGCGCATGGCAATCTTTTCCACCTGAGCCGGAGCCGACGCGCCCAGGACGAGCATCAAAGACAGCCGCGCGCTCACTCGTCCCCATTTCATATCGCCTTACCTATAGCGGATCAGCAGCGCAATCCAGCCACCCACCACAACTACGTTCAGCAAAAGACTCGCCGCGAGCACCGTCCGGACACCAGTCTTTCGCCGTGCGCGCGGACGAGTCCACACAAGCCAAATCTGGTACGCGAGCGACGCTATGGCCACTGCAAAAAAGACGGGCTCGAGCCGCTCGAGCCAGAGCTGGCATCCCGCGCTTACCAGGGATACTCCAAGTCCTGCCAGGACTTGCGGGAGCACTCATCAGCTTGGAGCCAGCAGCGCCGCCGCCATCGAAATGATTCCCGCGCGTTTCGGATCCTCGATCATCACGTCCGTAGAACTATATCACAGGGCCTCAGTAGTTTCCGATTGAGACAACGGTACAATAAATCAACGTGCCCGGGTGGTGGAACTGGTAGACACAAAGGACTTAAAATCCTTTTCCCGGCAACGGGAGTGCGGGTTCGAGTCCCGCCCCGGGCACCACCCCGTTTTTCTCCTGCCTCCTGGCTACTTGCTCCTCGCTTCCTGCTCCCCTTGGCCTCACACCCGCAAGTGTTACAGTTGACGCATGGACCGCTATCGCATTGAAAGCGGTCGCCGGAAAACCGCCTGGTCCCGCAGGTCCCCGGCTACCCGCATCACCCTGATCGTCCTTCTGCTGATTTTGCTGCTGGGCGCCCGCTCCATCGCCTCTTACACCATCGACTACCAATGGTGGAAAGAAATGGGCCAGATCGATACCTGGCTGAGCCTGCTCACCTACAGCGTCGCCCCGATCATCGCCGCGACCCTGCTCGCGTTCGCCGTGCTCTGGATCGCCCACGCCCGCGCCCTCAAATTCGCCGGTTCCGGCCTCAGTGAGCATCCCATTTACGCCCGCATCTCCGCCCTGCTCCTCCTCCTACTCGGATACCTGATCGCCGCCTCTTCCATCGATACCTGGACCGTCGTCCGCTACGCCGGCTCGCGTGGCCTGCCCCCCGCTGCTACCGCCTGGCACGACGCCATCTTCGGCAAGCCCCTCTCCTTCTATCTGTTCGACCTCCCCTTCTATCTTTCCCTCCGCAGCTACGTGCTCGCCCTCGTGATCTTTTGCATCCTGGTCTACTGGATCGCCGCCCGCGGCTGGCAGTTGCGCTATCGCCTCCCGCAACTCCGCCAGACCCAGGAATTCGACCCCTCCGTCCTCCGGCTCGAAGGCGGCCTTGAATCTAGATTCCTGCGCGGCGCCGCCGTCGCACTCCTCGTCGCCTTCGCCCTCCGCTTCTTCCTCGCCCGCTATGAAATGGTCTACAACAACCACGGCACCTTCCTCGTGGGCATCGACTACGTCGACCGAAACATCGGCATTCCCTTGCAGTGGCTCCTCATCTTCGCCTGCCTCGCCGCCGCCGCTCTCGTCTGGATCGGCCGCTGGATGCTCGCCGGCTCCATGGCCCTCGCCTTAGTCGTCGCTTTCATCGTCCCCCGCGCCGTCAGCGCTCTCTACGTCGGCCCCAACGAAATCTCCCTCGAGCGGCCCTACATCGATACCCATATCCACGCTACCCGCGCCGCCTACGGCCTCGAGCAGAACGTCCGTGAAGTCGAATTCAAAGCCCAGCCCGATGCCCCGATCGACGTTGCCGGCAATCGCCCCCTCCTCGATAACGTCCGCCTCTGGGATTGGCGCGCCTTCCATGACACCGTCACCCAAATCCAGGCCCTCCGTCCTTACTACGTCTTCCAGGGCGCCGACGTCGATCGCTACACCATCGATGGCCAATACCGCCAAGTCCTTCTCTCCCCCCGCGAGCTCGATCTCAGCCAGCTCCCCGCCGCCCGCGCCAACTGGATCAATCCCGCCTTTATCTACACTCACGGCTACGGCCTCGTCCTCGCGCTCGCCAGCCAAATCACTCCCGATGGCCTGCCCGTCCTCCTCGTCGATAACGCTCCTCTCAATGTCAAAACCAAGAGCCTCAAAATCACCCGCCCGCAGCTCTATTACGGCGAGGTCTCCCACGAACCCGTCTTCGTCGATACCGCGCAGGCCGAATTCGATTACCCCGCCGGCGAAACCAACGTTCCCACCCACTACAGCGGCAAAGGCGGCTTCCCCATTTCCTCGTTCCCCATGCGCCTCGCCGCTGCCATCCGCGAAGGCCAGCCCAACATCCTGCTCACCGATTACCTCACCACCAACAGCCGCATGATGATCTACCGCCGCGTCTCCGACCGGCTCAAAAATCTCGCCGCTTTCCTGCAGTGGGATAGCGACCCCTATCTCGTCGTCACCGATTCCGGCCACCTCGTCTGGATCGTCGATGGCTACACCACTTCCGACGCCCACCCCTATTCGCGCGCCGTCGACGTTCCCGAAATGGGCCGCCTCAACTACATCCGCAACGCGGTCAAAGCCACAGTCGACGCCTACGATGGCGAAACCCACCTCTACGTCTTCGCCCCCGATGACCCCATCATCGCCGCCTATGAAAAACTCTTCCCCAATCTCTTCCAACCCGCTTCCGCCATGCCTGCCGACCTCCGCGCCCACACCCGCTATCCCGAAACCCTGTTCAGCATTCAGGCCGAAATCTATCGCACCTACCACATGCTCGACCCGCAATCCTTCTACAACAAGGAAGACCTCTGGGATCTCGCTCGCCACACTTCGGGCCAGGCAGAAGGCACAGACAGCGTCAGCCCCACCTACGTTGTCGCTACTCTCCCCGGCGAAACCAAGCCCGAGTTTCTCCTCCTGACACCCTTCACGCCGCGCAACAAAGACAACCTGATCGGCCTCATGGTCGCCCGCTGCGATGGCGATAAACTCGGCCAGATCGTCGTCCTCCAGCTTTCCAAGCAGGAGTTGATCTTCGGCCCTATGCAGATCAATGCCCGCATCAATCAGGATCAGGTCATCTCCAAAGACCTCAGCCTCTGGAATCAGCAAGGCTCTCAGGTCCTTCGCGGTCAGACCCTCGTCCTTCCCGTTGGCGATACCTTCCTCTACGTCGACCCCATCTACATTCAGGCCACCGAAGCCCGCATGCCCCAATTGAAGAAAGTCGTCCTGGCCGTGGGCAATCGCCTCATCTACGCCGATACCTACGAACAGGCCCTCTCCCAGCTTTCAAGTGGCGCGCAGGAACTCGTACGCCAGGCAACCGCGCCAGCTCCGGTAGCGCCGGCGGTCTCCGCCGCCGGTGCCGTCAGTCCTCAGCCCCAAGCCGATCCGCGCATCGCCCGCGTGCGCGATCATCTCCGCCGTTACCGCGACCTATCCGCGCAAGGCAAATGGGCCGAAGCCGGCAAGGAATTGGAAGCAATTGAAGCCGAGGTCAAATGAGCGATACCGAAGTCCGCCATCATCTCATCTGGCTGCTCGAAGGCGGCCACGCCCACACCAAATTCGATGAAGCCGTAGCCAAATTTCCTAAGGAAAAAATCGGCGTGCGTCCGGAAGCCTCACCCCACTCCGCCTGGGAACTGCTCGAACACATCCGCCTCGCTCAGGAAGATATTCTCCGCTTCAGCCTCTCCGCCGATTGGAAATCTCCCGCGTGGCCCGAAGGCTATTGGCCGAAGAATCCCATCCCCGCTCACGATTCCGATTGGGACAAATCCGTCCGCGCCTTCCGCAAAGACCTCGCCGATTTCATCGCCCTAATCCGCGATCCCGCCCACGACCTCTATCACAAATTCCCGTGGGGCGATGGCCAAACCCTCATTCGCGAAGCGCTCCTGATCGCAGACCACAACTCGTATCACCTAGGCCAAATAGTCTTAGTCCGGCGCCTGCTAGGCGTTTGGGGTGCTTAGCCGCGAAGCCCCTTCTGAGCCGCGACCGCAGGAAGCGGTCCCTCCTGGCTCCTGGCTCCTTGCTCCTAATTCGCCCCCGCCCGCATCGCCATCAGCGCATGTCCGCTTAGCTTCAGAAACTCCCGCAGCAGCAGCATCTTGTGAGCCTGATCTTCCACCGCCGATCTCTGCAGCTCGACCAACCGGTCCGCCAGCCGCGCCGCCAAACACCACCTCAGGCTCTCCGATTCCAGAATCGAAGCCGCCTGAAAATCGGCTAAAAATTGAAGTTCATCGCGGGAAAGCCCCGCCAGAAAGCGGCGGGTTCGGAAGCGGCAATTCGTATCAGCGCACTGAGCTAGCGCGTTGACCAAGGCGCGTCGCACGGAACCTCTCCTGTCGGTGTGAATGCATACCAACTTCGCTGATCTGCCTCGTATTATTACTAAATCTCAAACCCCCGCGCAAGGGGGCAGCTCAGGCGATAAAATCCTAAGTTACCTCGGAGACAACCGATATGCCCATCGCCGAAACTACCGTTACACCCGCTCGCTTCGCCCAGGGCCTCACCTACGCCGAGTTCCTGGCTGGTGCCCAGGTCAACCGCGAGAAGTTCGAGCAGAACTACCACCACCCCGTCCTCACCGCGGACGATCTGGATTTCTTCCGCCGCGCCGCCGCGCTCTCCAACGGTCCCCGCAAACTCCTGGCGATCGCCGAAGCCTGGTGCGGCGATGTCTACCGCGAGCTGCCCACTGCCGTCCGCATCGCCGAAGCCGCGGGCATGGAGCTCCGCATCTTCCTCCGTGACGAAAACCCGGACATTATGGACGAATTCGTCTCCAATGGGGGCAAATCCCGCGCCATTCCCGTCTTCGTCTTCTACACCGAACAGATGAAGTACATCACCCACTTCACCGAGCGCTCCGCCTCGGCGCACGCAGGCCTCGAAGTTGCCAAGAAAGAGGCGAAGCTCAAGTTGAACCTTCCCGAGTCCGCCACCTTCGGCAACCTCCAGGACCCCCAGCGCCAGGAATTCCTCCAGGAAGTCATCGCGCGCATCCAGCCCTTCTCCGACCAATGGCGCCGCGACGCCGTCCAGGAGATCCGCCAGTTGCTCTCCGAAGCGCTTTCCTTCCCTGCCCGCCCCGTCGTCTACACCATCCGCGGCTGCGATGCCTGCGTCAAGCTCCTCAAGAAATGGGACGCTGACGGCCTCGTCTACGACGAGCGCCGCGTCGAAACCAGCCAAGCCACCCTCGATGAAGCCCGCGCCTACGGCTCTCTCGTCCCCATCGTCGTCTGGCCCGACGGCCACGTCGAACAAGGCTTCGGGGACTCGCTCGGCTGCTTCATCTAACGTATTGCTTCACCCAAAAGCTGCCGGTGTCCGCTCAGTCCGCCAGCTTCCGCTCGATGCGGCGGTCGGGAACTAACCACATAATGGCAACCGCCGCGTAGCAGGCTCCCGCGATCCACCCTTGCACGAATGCCAGCGGAATCGCCGCCGCATAAATAGCAATGGAAATTTTGCCTTTCCTATCGCTTCCAATGGACGTAGCCAAAGTGGATCCTCCGCCATGCAGCCTGACGAGGGTTTTTGAGAGGACAAAATAAGCGACTGCTGCCAGCAGCAGAACTATGCCGTATATCGCGACGGGCCACGCGGCAAAGTGATTCTCTCCCATCCATGCCGTCGTGAAGGGAATCAGGGATAACCAGAACAGCAAGTGCAGATTGGCCCACAAAGTAGCGCCGTTGACACGCTGTGTCGCATGCAGCAGGTGGTGATGATTGTTCCAGTAAATCCCGATGTAGATAAAGCTCAGCACATAACTCAGGAAGACGGGAATCACTGATGTTAAAGCCGCAAGGCCCGTTCCCGCCGGCGATTTCATCTCCAGCACCATAATGGTGATGATGACGGCGAGAACCCCATCGCTAAAGGCTTCCATCCGGCCTTTGTTCATGTTGCCGCTCTTTTCCATTGTGCTACTCGCGCCTCGTCCCCGCCCTCCTCACTGCGTCCGGCGCATCGCCTGGTCGCGCCAGCGATCGAGTCGAACAACGGCCTCGTCGACTCGCTGGGTTGTCTCATCTAGACTTTCACCGGGGCAGGCTAATATGACTCACGTTCTAAACCTTAAGAGCCCGGGGGGTATTCCCCTGAAATCGTATGCCAATGTACAATCGGGTGTTACAGGGTCACAGTTAATCCGTGTCGAAGTCCGAAAAGCTGTCTTTCGCCGTCTCAGAACACGTTACCCGCAAAAAGCTGATCGACAAACGTCTGACCGATTCCGGCTGGCAAATCGTTCTCCAGCACAAGTTCGATGCCGCCAAGCCCCTCATCTCCTACAATCGCTGCGCGATTGAAGAGTACCCCACGAACAACGGCCCAGCCGATTACGCCCTGTCCCTCAACGGCCACATCGTCGGTGTGGTCGAAGCCAAAAAGCTGACGCTCGGCCCGCAGAACGTTCTGCTTCAAGCCGAACGCTACGCGAAGGGCCTGCCGGACAATTCCTTTCATTACCGCGGCTTCCGCGTGCCGTTCCTGTATTCCACCAACGGCGAGGTGATCTGGCATCATGATATTCGCCATGAGCTGACCCGGTCCCGCCAAATCTCCGGTTTCCATACGCCCGAAGCGCTCCTGGAGGCGCTCTCGCGCAACACCGAAGAGGACCTTGCCAAACTCCTCGCCGCTCCAAACGATCACCCGAAAATCCGGCCCTACCAGCAGGAAGCCAGCGCCGGCATCGAAAAGGCAATAGCAGAGCGAAAGCGCCACATGCTTGTCGCCATGGCAACCGGAACTGGCAAGACCTTCACGCTCGTCAACGAAATCTACCGCCTCATCAAGTCGGGCGTCGCCAAACGCGTGCTCTTCCTCGTCGACCGGCGCGCGCTCGCCGCCCAGGCTGTAAAAGCATTCGCCTCATTCGAAGCGGAACCTGGCCTTAAGTTCAACCAGATTTATGAGGTCTACCACCAGCAGTTCCACCGCGACGATCTCGAAAGCGATGACAAAGGAAGCAACGCCAAATTCGACCCCAAGGTCCTTCCGACGGGCTACCTGACGAATCCCAAGCCGGGCCATGCATTCGTCTACGTCTCAACCATCCAACGCATGACCATCAATCTCTTCGGGCGCGACCTGATCCCCGAACTCGGAGGCGAGGAAATCGATGGAGACGCGGAAAAAGAGCCGATTCCCATCCACGCTTTCGATCTGATCGTTGCCGACGAATGCCACCGCGGCTATACCTCCAAAGAAACCGCGGTCTGGCGTCAGACCATGGATCATTTCGATGCCATCAAACTCGGCCTGACCGCCACCCCCGCCGCCCATACCACTTCCTACTTCAAGGATGTCGTCTACCGCTACGAATACGAACGGGCAGTGCGCGAAGGCTACCTCGTCGATTATGACGTGGTCACCATCAGATCGAATGTTCGCATGCAGGGGCTGTTTCTAAAAGAAGGAGAGCAAGTCAGCCTCGTGGACCCGGAAAGCGGCTCCAAGCAGCTCGATCACCTGGAAGATGAACGCCAATATGACACTACCGACATCGAGCAAAAGGTCACGTCTCCCGATTCCAACCGCAGAATCCTCGAAGAGATCAAAAGATACGCGCTGGATCACGAGGCCCAATACAACCGCTTTCCGAAAACGCTCATCTTCGCTGTGAATGATCTCCAGCACACCTCGCACGCCGATCAGCTTGTAGACATCGCGCGGGATGTATTCGGTCGCGGCGACAGCTTCGTCCAGAAGATCACCGGCAGCCCAACCGTCGACCGGCCCCTCCAGCGCATCCGCGAGTTCCGCAACCGCCCCGAACCGGGCATCGTGGTCACCGTGGACATGCTCTCCACCGGCGTCGATATTCCCGATCTCGAATACATCGTGTTCCTCCGGCCCGTCAAATCCCGAATTCTCTTCGAGCAAATGATCGGACGGGGCACCCGCAAAGGCGAGCACTACCCGGACAAATCCCACTTCGTCGTGTTCGATTGCTTCGATGGCACCCTCCTCGAATACTTCAAGAAGGCAACGGCCATCACCTCCGAACCGCCGCCGAAAGAGGCCCGCACCATCGCCGAGGTCATCGAGGATATCTGGCAGAACCGCGACCGCGAATACAACACTCGCTGCCTCCTCAAGCGCCTCCAGCGGATCGATAAAGAGATGTCCGACGAAGCCCGGGAACAGTTCGCCGCTTACCTTCCCGATGGAGATGTCGGAAAGTTTGCCGCGGCCCTCCCTGGCGCCCTAAAGAGCGCCTTCACCGATACCATGAAGCTTCTCCGCGACAAGAACTTCCAGGACCTCCTCGTCCACTACCCGCGCAAGAAGCGCACCTTCCTCATCGCCGAAGAAGCCAAGGACGAAGTCAGTTCGCAATGGAAAGTACGTGGAGCCGACGGCGCCGAATATAAGCCCGCCGACTACCTCGCCGCCTTTGCCCAATTCGTCAAAGACAACCCCTCCCACATCGAAGCCATCGGCATCCTCCTCGCGCGCCCCAAAAAATGGAGCACCGACGCCCTTTCGGAGCTACAGAAGAAACTCGCCGAAGCGCCTCAGCGCTTCACCATCAAAAACCTTCAGGCCGCCCACAAGCTGCGTTACGATAAGGCCCTCGCCGATATCATCTCCATGGTCAAGCACGCCGCCGATAGCCAAAGCCCGCTCCTCAGCGCCGAAGAGCGCGTCGATGCCGCCTTCGACCGCGTCACCAACGGCAAGCAGTTTACCGATGACCAGAAGCAGTGGCTGGACCGTATCCGCGCCCACCTGGTCGAGAACCTTGCGGTAAACGAAGAGGACTTTGATATTTTCCCGATATTCGAGCGCGCAGGCGGCCTGGGCCGCGCCGAAAAAGTCTTCGCCGGCCTGCTTCCTGGCCTTCTTCAACAATTCAATGAGGCGATCGCGCAATGAGTGACGTCGTTCAAACTCTCTGGGGCTTCTGCCACACCCTCCGCCACGATGGTATCGATTATGGCGACTACATCGAGCAGCTCACCTATCTTCTGTTCCTGAAAATGGCCGACGAGCGCGCCATCGATCTCAGTGGCATAACCTACCTCGATGACAAAGGCAAAGAGATCGGGATCGATTGCTCCTGGCCCGCTCTGGTCGTCAAAGCCGGACTCACTCTAACAGACCAATACGTTCGCGTGCTTCTGGCACTCGGCCGCCAAAAGGATCTGCTCGGAGCCATCTTCGCCAAAGCCGTCTCCCGGTTCAACAATCCGGTCAACCTGAAGAAGCTCATCGGAATGATCGATGAAACAGAATGGACCTCCCTTGATATTGACATCAAGGCCGCGGCTTTCCTCCGCCTTCCCAACGGCACCTTTTCTCCCTACAGCCCCGGCACCAAAACCTACGTCGTCTTCTTCACCAAAGGCCTTCCGACGGAAACAGTCTGGGTATACGACGCCCGCACCAACGTCCCCCGCATCACCAAAAAAGATCGTCCGCTCACGCCGGATCACTTCAAGGAATTCGAAAAATGTTTCGGCCCCGATCCGCACGGCCGCGCCAAACGAAAGCCTTCCGATTCCAAAGAGGATCGCTGGCGCCTGTTCTCCATCGATGAAGTAAAGAAACGCGATTACAAAATCGACGGCCTCAAGTGGCTCAAAGACGAATCCCTCGACGACCTGGATGACCTCCCCGAACCGGATGAATTGGCCACCGATGCCATCGCTGAACTGGAGGCAGCGGTGGAGGAACTGAACGCCGTGCTGACGGCGTTAGAGAACGGGAACGGCGCTGAGGTGGACCGACCCAAGAAGATTGCAGGGAAAGCATGAGCCTCACGTTGCCAGTTGCGGAAATCATCTCGGCATCCACTGATCAGAGGCTGTCTACCCACCCGTCCTGGCACCGCGTTCCCATTCGAATGATCGCGGATATCCTCAACGGCTACGCCTTTAAATCGTCCCAATTTACGGAATCCTCAGGCATGCCCCTTCTGCGTATCAGAGACGTCGGGAAGGCTCACACCGAATGCTTTTACAACGGCCCGTACGAAAAACAGTACATTGTGAAGCCCGGAGATCTCGTCGTCGGCATGGATGGCGACTTCAAGTCGTCGCGATGGAGAGGACCGACTGCGTTACTGAACCAGCGAGTCTGCAAGATCACCCCTACGACCAAGCTTTATAACGCCACCCTTCTAGAACTCGCGTTGCCAGCGTATCTTGAAGCAATAAACGAAAACACCTCGTCGCAAACGGTTCGACATCTCTCGTCGAACTCGATTGCCGAGCTCCCAATACCCCTACCACCCCTCGCAGAGCAGGCTCGCATCGTCGCCAAGATCGACGAACTCCTGAAGCACGTCAATGCCTCGCGCGGACACCTCGCCAAAGTCCCGAAAATCCTGCAAGCCTTCCGCCAATCCGTCCTGGCCGCCGCCTGCTCCGGCCGCCTCACGGAAGATTGGCGGGAAACGAACCGCGGCGCCGAGTCTAGCACGGAACTTCTTCAGCGCATCCTCGCTCACCGGAAGAAGCTCCGGCCCGAAAACGAAGCCCGCGAGGCCGATACCTCTTTACCGTCCGACCAGCCTGAAGACTGGACCATGTGCAGTATGGATGCCCTGACAGTACAAGTTACGAGTGGCTCGCGCGGCTGGGCTAAGTATTATGCGGACTCCGGGCCGCTCTTTATTCGCGCCGAGAACATCAACACCGACAAACTGGATCTGAACAACGTCGCCCATGTACAGCCGCCCGATAACGCTGAAGGAAGACGAACTCGCGTCAAGAAGTACGACCTTCTGATCACGATCACCGGAGCGAACGTCACAAAATCGGCTCTCGTGGATACCGAACTAAGAGAAGCCTACGTAAGTCAGCACGTGGCCCTGACACGTCCTGCCAGCTCAGAGCTATCACCGTACCTCTACTTATGGACAGTATCTCCAGCCCATGGCCGAAAAAAGCTGATAGCCGACGCATACGGGGCAGGCAAACCCGGGCTGAACCTGGACAACATCCGTGAAATGCCAGTGGCCTTGCCCCCTATCAAGGAGCAGCGCGAAATCGTCCGTCGCGTCCAACTCCTCTTCAACCTCGCCGATAAAATCGAACGCCGCGTCCAAGCCGCAACCAAACGCGCCGACCGCCTCACCCAAGCCGTCCTCGCCAAAGCCTTCCGCGGCGAACTT
>DATBID010000584.1:0-11588 GCA_036557125.1 Bryobacteraceae bacterium
ATGCGAGGCGATGTAGATTGCGCGAACAAGTGCCTCAAAGCTGGGTCCCCGGCGGTCCTGGTCACGGATGAAGGCAAGGTTTACAAGATTTCGGACCAGACGAAGGTTGTTGCCGATGCCGGCAAGAAGGTAACGCTCAGCGGCAAGTTAAGCGGCGACACCATTGACGTTTCCAAGGTAAAAGTGCTCTGATTTGGGTCCAGCTTTTTGGTTGCGCCGGCGGCGTTGCCACCGGCGCACCTAGAATATCTTGACCCACAAATATTTCTGAGGGTCCTGACGAAAGTCCCTAACTTGGTCCGTTAATTGTGCGGCAAAGCCGGTGAGGTTGTCGTACGTTTCCGAAGTGCTCAGGAGCGGGTTGACTTCGATCTGATCCACAGTTTTGATCAGTGACTCAAGCGCGCGGTTCCACTGCGCGTACGTCCCGTCCGATTGAATCAAAGGCGTGCTCCCGAGGTGCTGGAGAGATCCTCTCAGCCCCTTCAAATTCGTCAACAACTGAGTGTATAAGGCGTCCGTCGCTAGCTTTTGCCCGACCGAACTCTGCCCCGATTCAAAAGCCGCCAGCGTGCGATCGAAATCCAGCACACGGTCGTGAATGCGGCGATAATCCTCATCCGAATAGAGCAATTTGCCAATCGGGTTGCCCGGCTTGCGAAGATTGTCTATATCCCGCGCGAAACCGGCAATTTGGCCTCGCACACTGTTCCAGAGGTCGTCGGTCAGCAGCAACTGGCCCGTGGGGTTCTTGCCCTGTTCGATTTCATCAAGCAGTGTGTTGACCGCCTGAAGCTGCTTGGTGAATTGCTCGAGGTCGATCGTCTGCAGCAATTCCGGCTGCGCCCGAAAAGGAAGGGTGGCATTTGGCGGCGTGGGTGTGGCGCCCGTCCCGCGAGTGATGTTGATGAATTTGTCGCCTATGGCCGTCGCGGTTTCAATCTGCGCGTACGAACCTTCGGGGATAGACCGCAAGTATTGCGCTTGGATCTGCAAGGTAAGCTTCA
The DNA here is from genome assembly GCA_036557125.1 of Bryobacteraceae bacterium. Classification (GTDB taxonomy): domain Bacteria; phylum Acidobacteriota; class Terriglobia; order Bryobacterales; family Bryobacteraceae; genus PSRJ01. The sequence goes on from DATBID010000584.1 coordinate 1,008, forward strand.
CTACCCTATCCGGTTGATTCAAGCCCGACAGCACGACCGAGTCGACCTTCCCCACGTCGATGCCACCCACCCGCACAAGCGATCCCGAGGCCAGACCTGAAGCATCGGGGATATAGAGGTAGAGGGTACTTTTTGGCTGAAATAGCGTGCCGCCCGTGAGCAGAAACGCGAGCACAGAGAGGATGGACAGCGCCGCCACCGTGACGAAGACGACGCGAATTTTAGCCCAGGTAATCTGGCGGGCTGAAGGCATTTACGGTTTTTATGGCTGTCCGTTTCGTTTGCGGTCGCGGACAATCCCATCGACGATATCGATTAGCGCGTTGAGCTTTCCGGTGATTTCCGCCAGATTTTGTTCGGTGCGGTAACGAAATTGCTGCATCTCATCCAGCCGCTTTTTGTGTTCCTCGATTTCATTTTCCTGGATGTTCTGCCGGACCGAAGTGACCAGGATGGCTTCCGACATCTGTTTTACACTCTCCGAAGCCTGTTTCGCGCTCTCCGAAGCTTGTTTCGCGCTTTCCGATGCTTGCTTCGCACTCTCCGACGCTTCCTTCATGCTTTGCGTAAGGTCAGCGATCTGGGTTTCGTTATCCCTCTGCATGGCAGCCATCAGCTCGAGAGATTGGGTCAACGCCTCCAGCCGTTCATCGATCGTCACAGCATCATCATAGCAATCCCGCCGGTGCTATCTCGCTACCTCTGCGCCTTGAGGTTTTGACTTTGATTTGGCTTCTCCTCGTCTCTGTGTTTCTGCGGTGTAACTACCGCCCGCGCGAGAATCCACAACTTTTCGAGCGCCGAGAGCCGCACTCGCCGCGTGAACACGTCGTAGTTCACAGCTTCGATGCGTTCGAGCAGACGGGAATAGATGGCAATCAACGCCCACAAAGAAGGCCGGCTTCGCGGATGCACCAGGTCCAGCAGCGGCATGGATTCTTCGTAATACGATCGCGCCCGTGCCGCTTCGAATCGCATCAGGCTCAGGAACGGGTCACTTAGATTCCCCGCGCTGAGATCTTTCCGGCTCACACCGAAGCGCTCCAGGTCTTCCAAAGGGAGATAGACCCGGCCCAGGTCGGCGTCTTCTTTGACGTCGCGCAAAATGTTCGTAAGCTGAAACGCTACTCCGCATTTCTCTGCCAGTGGCAGCGCCGCTCTTGTATCGAACCCGAAAATGTGAACAATCGTCAACCCAACCACGGAAGCGACCTGATAGCAGTAGTGGTAGAGTTCGTTGAAAGTTGCGATATGCCGCGGTTCCAGGTCGGAAGCGACTCCCTCGATCATCTCGCGAAAATACTCGTGCGGAATCCCGAATTGCCGCACTGTGTGGTAAAAGGCCGGCCACACAGGGTGCCCGCTGAAGCGGCCTTCGAGCGCTTCTTCCAACTCCTCCCGCCAGCGATCAATAGCCGCCCGCGTCGCGCCCGGTTCGTCGCTCAAGTCGTCGCAGTAGCGCATGAAGGCGTAGATGGCGCACATCCCGCTGCGTTGCTGCGCCGAAAGCAACAGGAACGAATAATAAAAATTCTTGGCCCGTGTCCGCGCCACACGCCGGCAATACTGATAAGACCGCTCGATCTCGACTTCGATTCCGGCTTTCATGCGGCCCGCAATCGCGTCACCCGTGCGATCGATTTCATAAGCAGCCACACTCGCTCCGCCTTCGAAATCACCGGCCGCGTCCGCAGTACGTCGTAGTCTTGCTCTTCGATCTTGTCCAGAATGCGTATCCCGCCGCGGCTGAACAGGTCGAGATCGAACGCCAGTCTCCGGTCCACTATGCGCGCAAGCGGGAGGCCCTCTTCGAATAACTGTCGCGCCTTGGCAACAATCTCCCGCATCACGTTGCGAAATGCCGGCAAATCGTGCTGGGCGAATAAATCCTCTACCGGATAACCATGCCGCTCCATGATCTCGAGCGGAATGTAAACCCGGTCCTTCACTAAGTCCACGGTAACGTCCTGCCAAAAATTGGCAAGCTGCAACGCCGTGCAGGTCGCATCTGAAAGCCGCTGCCGTTCCGGGTCGCTGTACCCGCAGAGATACAGCACCAGCCGCCCCACGGGGTTCGCCGAGTTCCGGCAATATCCGAACAGGTCCTCCCAGGTGCGGTAGCGCGTGACCGTCTGGTCCTGCACGAACGCCTCAATTAAATTCGCGAACGGTTCCCGCGGGATGCCATACTGCCGCACAGTAGCTTCAAGCGCGACAAACACGGGGTGCGCCGCGCGGCCTGCGTACATCGCATCGAGTTCGCCGTGCCACCACTCCAGCAGGCGCAAGCTTTCCGCCCGGTCGCCGATCTCGTCACCCAGATCGTCCGCCCACCGGCAATAGGCGTAGACATTGTAGAAATCCTGGTGCAGCCGCTTCGGCAGCAGAAAACTCACTACGTGGAAATTTTCATAGTGATGCGTAGCCAGCCAGCGAGTATACGCGCGAGCTTCCTCGGCCGTGTAGGCACGTTTCAGCGCCTCCGCACTGCGAACGAATTCGGCCGGAGCCAACAGCGCGGCTTCGCCCACGTGAAATTCCTACGGCAAAATTGCCGTCTTCAGGTGGCCGTTATGGCTCATCAGGTGGCGCATCACTTCCAGCAGGTTGGAAAGCGGCTCCTCCCGGTTCACAAAGAACGAAGCCGTGATGTGGCCCGCGCAGATCAGGTCCAGCGCCTTGCGAATATAAGCAGGCGTATGGTGGAAGGTGGCTTTGCAGGTGATTTCCGAATAGTGCAACAGCGCCGTATCCAGGCTGACCTTGCTATCGTTCGGGCATCCGCCGAAGAAATTCACGATCCCGCCGCGGCGTACCATATCCACGGCCCAATGCCACGTTTGCGGTCTGCCGACAGCTTCAATCGCCACATCTACGCCACGGCCTGACGTAAGCTGGCGAATCGCCGGCACGGGATTCGAATCGGCCGGCGCCTCAATCAGTTCATCGGCCCCGAGCGAAGCCGCCCGATTCATTTGCTTTTTTCGCCGTCCCACTGCGATCACACGGCAGCCGTAGAGTTTGGCGATCTTCACGAACATCAGCCCAATCGGCCCCAGGCCGATGATTCCAATGGTTTCCCCCGTCTTGGGCGCGGTCTCTTCAAAGCCACGCAACACGCAGGCCAGCGGCTCCACCAGCGCAGCGTCATGATAGGTCACGTGTCCGGGGATTACGTAGGTGTTGCGCTCGACGATCCGGCCGGGAATGCGGATGTATTCGGCGTATGCGCCATTATTGAATAGAAGGTCTTCGCATAAATTCTCCAGGCCGCGATGACAGAAGAAACAATCGTTGCAGGGCGCTGAATTCGCCGCTACCACGCGCTGCCCGATGCGAAAACCTTTTACATTCTCGCCGACGGCCACCACATCGCCGGCCAGTTCATGGCCGAATACCGCAGGCGGCACAATCATGCGGGCGTGATAGCCGCGCCGGAATACCTTCACATCCGTTCCGCAGGTCAACGCGACCTTTACGCGCACCAGAATGTCGTCGATTCCTATTTTGGGAACGGCCACCGGCTCCACCTGCAAGTGCTCCTTGCCATAAAGCACGGCAGCCATCATCTGGCTATTCACTATACCCACCTCTGTGGCTGAACGATTATTTTCAACGATTTAGGTCCAGGATGCAATGCTAATTCAAAACCTGAACGGATTTTAACCAAAGGCAAACGATGCGAAATCAATTCCTCCAACGGTAGTGCATCCGAAAACACCAGATCCGCCGATTTTCTTTGCAGATCCACCGATGCACTATAGCAGCCGAATAACGTCCTTTCCTGCGCGCAAATCTCCGCGCCGTTCGCCTCAATACGTTCGGTTGAGGAAGTTTGGGCGAAAAGGAGAATTCGCGCTCCTGGACGGGAAGAATCTATAGCTTGCTGCACAATTCCGGGTACGCTGGCCGCCACGATCACCAGATCTGCGCCACGCTGCTCGGTCAATTTTCTTACTTGCGCGGGCACATCCACGGTGTGCGGATTCCAGGCAAACTCCGCGCCACAGCGCGTGGCGAGCGGCAGCCGCTCCTCGATCTTATCCGTAACTCCGACGCTCGCGCCGGTCCGATGGCACAGCATCGTGAACATCAGGCCGATCGGTCCCTGCCCCAACACCAGCACGAAGTCCTCTGGCTGCGGATCGCACTGCACCACGGCTTTGAGGCACGTATTGAGAGGCTCGACAAGCGTGGCGCGTTCGAAAGAAACATCATCCGGAATGCACTCCACGCCGTGCTCCACAATCCAATCCATCACGCGGACATATTGCGCGAAGCCCCCGCCGGCAGGCTCGAACCCCGCTGTGACCCCGATCTTCTTATATACCGGACACTGCGCGTACAGCTTTCGATCGCAGTAAAAACAATTCGAGCAAGGAATGTGGTGGAACGGCACAACGCGATCGCCCACACCGAATTTCGTAACGCCTTCGCCTATGGCCACAACCACGCCGGCCGTTTCATGTCCATAAATCCGGGGAGGAGCCAACAGGTCATGTTCGATCTTCTTCAGATCGGTATGGCATATGCCGGAGGCCTCGACCCGCACCAGAATTTCTCCTGGCCCAATCGCGGGCGTGGGCACCTCCTCCACATCGACCCTGCCTTTGCCGCGATACACTGCGGCCTGCATCTTCGCCGGGATAGTCGAATCGTCCTGTTGCCGCACTAGCGGCTCAGAATTCGCAGTGAGCAAAAAAATCTCCCAGGGTATTAGCGGCCTGAATACAATTTCCCCGCAACCGGAGTAGCTCCGGAAATCGAATCGCCGGCCGGCCTAAAGCATGTCTGAAAATACGCATTGTAGCGAACTGCCCGTCGTCACGCAGAGCCGCATTAAAATCGTTCGCCATATCTTCGCTCGCCAGATCGGTCACTGCCCGCGCGCAATACAACGGAAGCCCCAGCGCTTCCGCACGGAAAGCCACGCCGCCCGCCTCCATTTCCACGATCATCGCGCCTTGCTCGCGCAATTTCTTCTTCTCTGCCGCCGTTTGCACTACATGATCCACCGTAGCTACAACGCCCCGAGCGCAAGCGGGCCGGCCGGAGAATTGCCGCGCCGCATAACTGCGATCCGCGGCCGTAACCGAAGTGCCTATCACTACCTGTCCGATTTCAAGCTCCGGATCTACCGCTCCGCAGAAGCCCGTGCTGACGATCGCATTGGGCTGAAATACCGCGGCAGCCGCATCCACGGCCGCAGCCGCACGATGCGAGCCAGACCCGCTCGCGATGAACAGGACTTCGTGCCCGTTCATTTGTCCCGAACGCGCCCAAAGAACTCGTTGGGCAGGCGCTTTCGCCTGCCAACCCGAAAACCGCATCTTCATCCGTTTGAGCATGCCGCTATATTCCATAGGAGCCGAAGCTACGAACAAAAGTTTCATCAGGCCGCGGGAACACGCGCCATTGGCGGACGCCGGGCCGTAAACCACTCGACGGCCTTCCGCAAAGCGCCCTCCGCCAGCCCCGGTTCGAACCCCAGTTCCCGCTGGGCTTTCGCATGCCGCACCCACATCTTTTTCCGTGCCATGCGAACGGCGTCGATCGGCACGCGCGGCGGCGCACCCGTTACCTCCGCCCATGCCGTGCTGCATATCCCGGCACAGTATGCCACCGCGTAGGGCAGCTTCATGGCGGGCGGCTTGCGGCCCGTAATCCGCGCCAGAATTCCGAGAATTTGCGCCAAACTAAGATTTTCAGATCCTAAAATATAGCGCTCCCCAGCGCGGCCGCGCTCCAAAGCCTGAAGGTGCCCCAAAGCCACATCGCGGACGTCCACGATGTTCAGCCCGGTATCGATAAACGCCGGCATCCGCCCCTCCAGGAAATCCGCCACGATTTGCCCGGTTGGAGTGGGCTTCACATCGTGATCGCCCACCGGCGCCGTGGGGTTCACAATCACCACCGGAAAACCGCCGCGCGCGAACTCCAGCGCCGCCTGCTCCGCCACGAATTTCGAGCGCTTGTAATCGCCCGCCATATCGCCCAGCGACACCGGTGTATCCTCATCGCCCAGCCCATCGTGCGGAATACCGATACATCCCACGGTGCTTGTATACACAACGCGCTCTACGTTTGCGCGCCGCGCAGCTTCCAGCAGATTCCGCGTCCCCTCCACGTTCGAGCGGTACATCTCCTCCGGCCGCCGCGCCCACAGCCGGTAATCCGCCGCCACGTGAAATACAATTCGGCAGCCGACGACCGCTGCTTCGAGCGAACCCACGTCCCGCAGGTCTCCCGTAACTGTTTCCACCGGCAGTTCGGCCACACGACTGCCCGGCCTAACTAACGCCCGCACGGAATAGCCCCGCTCGATAAGTACACGAGCGACGTGCCAGCCAAGAAAGCCAGATGCGCCAGTGACCAATGCGGGTTTCATAGCGTCGGAGCCGCGACCGTGAGGGAGCGGTCTTGCGGCCCCGGTCTTACCGCAGCATCCATGCAAGCATTTTTAGGTTGTCCGCCACGCCGGCATTGATGCTCAGCGCCGCCGAAGGCTCAAACCCGCAGTGCACCATGCAATGCTCGCAGCGCGGATCGTTGCCCTTACCGTAGCTCTCCCAGGGCGTCGCCGTCATCAGTTCCTCGAACGTCTTGTAATGCCCATCGGTAATCAGATAGCAAGGGCCTTTCCAGCCTTTCGTGTTATAGGTCGGGTTGCCCCATGCGGTGCAAGGAAGATCTTTTTCGCCCTTCAGGAAATCCATATATAACGGCGTCTCCCGCACCGGATACTTCTTCGCGATGCGGTCAATGCCCTTGAATTTCTCGTGAATGTCGTCGCGCGTCAGGAAAATCTCGCGGTCATTCACCGCCGTATAGCCATACGCGGGCGCGATCTGGTGGCCATCCACATCGAACTGCTTCAAATATTCGAACAGTTCTTCGATCTCGCGCATGTCGGTCTCTTTGTAAATCGTGGTATTCGTGCAGACCTGGAAGCCCGCGGCTTTCGCTGCCCGGATGCCTTCAATCGCTTCGCGGAACACACCCTCTTTTTCCACACATAGATCGTGCGTCTTCTCCATGCCATCCAGGTGCACGTTGAAGTAGAACCGCTTATCCGGCTGGAATTCCCGCAGCCGTTTACGGACAAACATCCCATTCGTACAAAGGAAGATGTAGCGGTTGCGCGCGAGAATGCCGGTGACCAATTCCCCGATCTGCGGATACATCAGCGGTTCTCCACCGCAGATGGAAACCATCGGCGCGCCGCACTCATCCACCGCCGCCAGGCACTCCTCCACCGGCACGCGCTCAGTGATCGTGGATTCGTATTCGCGGATGCGGCCGCAGCCCGTGCAGGTCAGGTTGCAGGCATGTAGAGGTTCCAGCATCAGAACAATCGGAAACCGCTTGTTGATCATCGGGTGCGGCTGCCGCTTTTCGCCCGACTTTCCTCCAGCTTGGGGCGGCAGGATATGAAAAGGGTTCGCGGCGTCGGGCTTGGGAGCGGCAGTCTTCTGCCACTCCGGCCGCGGCCGCATTTTGTTCTTTAAGATGTATCCGGCCATGCCGGCGGTCATCGCGATGGGAAATCTCATAGTTCAGGCGCTCGAATTTAGCCCCGCTTCACAAAGGATGCGTTTATTGAATGAAGCAAGGGCCAGCAACGGGAAATAGTCCTTGTACAAGTGATAGTTCAAATAAAAGACCTTCGGAAAACCGGTTCCGGTAGCCAATTCCTCATCCCAGGCGCCATCCGGGCGCTGGGTGCGCAGCAAATATTCAATGCCTGCGATCACGCTGCGGCTCTCGGTATCGCCACCGGCCAGCAAGCCCAAAATCGCCCAGGCCGTTTGCGAAGGCGTGCTCGGGCCTGGTGTGAACGCGCCGTTATCATAACTGGCGCAGCTTTCGCCCCAGCCGCCATCCGCATTCTGAATCGAGCGCAGCCATTCGCCCGCGCGCAGAATGTGGGCCTCGCGGTCGCTCTCTCCCGCCGCCGCCAGGCCGCGCAGCGCGAAGCATGTCCCATAAATGTACGCCACGCCCCAGCGGCCGTACCAGCTCCCATCCTGCTCCTGGTTTCTCACCAGCCACTCCACGCCGCGGCGGATCGCGCTGTGCTCCCGCGGCAAGCGGTGCGCGCACAGCGCCTCAAGCGTGCGACCCGTAATATCGGCGCAGGCAGGATCTAGCATCGCATTATGATCCGCGAATGGCACGCCGTTCAGGAACTGCCAGTCATTATCTGCATCAAATGCCGCCCAACCGCCATCCTTCGATTGCATTGCCAGCAGCCAGTCAATCGCCCGCCGGTGGCATGCCTTCTGCGCAACCGGGTCACTCCCTTGAATCCGGCTCAGCGTCAGCATCGCCATAGCGGTGTCGTCGATATCCGCGTAAAACTCGTTGGCATATTCAAATGCCCAGCCCGAAGGCTCCGTGTGCGGCCGCTTCACCGCCCAGTCGCCCTTGCGCCGCACTTCCTTGCTCAACAGCCAATCGGCCGCGCGCCGCAGAGCCGCCTCCTCCGCGCCTGCGTGCGACAAAGCAAAAGCGGCAATGGCAGTATCCCAAACCGGCGGAAAGCACGGCTGGAAGAAAAACCGCTTGCCGTCATCCACCATTAGCGCGTTGAACTGCCGTAGCGCTTCCACTCGCAAAGGATCGTTGGGGGCGTAGCCAAGCACATCCAACGCCATTACCGAATACATCATTGGTGGATAAATCGCGCCCAGGCCGTCGGAATGATGCATGCGCTCGGTCATCCATTCCGCTGCGCGCTCAATCGCCTTCCTGCGCACCGATTGCAAACCATGCCGCTCCCACCACTTCAAAAAGCGATCGAGGGCAAGAAAGAAACGGGGAGCGAAGCCGGGGATTGGGGATTGGGAATCCGGGATCGGGGACTGAGGGGACCGCCACAGCTCGTTCAGATGAAATCCCGCCGGCACCGGACGCCGTGGATTCGCCGAGTGCACAATCGCCAGCGACACCACAATCGCCCGCGTCCACGACGACATCTGGTATAGAAAATCGAACGGCAGCAGCGCCACCTCCGGCGGGATGGTAGGGCAATCTTCCCGCGGATAAAGATCAAACAAATTCAGATTGATTTTTGTGTAGCTGTTCGCTGCTTGCAGGCCGCCCAGCTCCAGAATCCGATTCCGAAGCCGGCGCATCGGGGCGTTCTCCGAATCGAGCCCCACCAGCTTTAACGCCGTGTACGCCTTCACCGAAGCGCTGATTTCCGAAGGCCCCGCAACATAGATATTGAAGCCGCCATCCGGAAGCTGCCTTTCGAGAATAGACGAGACAGCCTTATCGATTAGCGAACGCGTGGGCGGGTTCCATACCCCACTCTCCGGCGGATAGAGCCAAAGCTGAAAGAGGATGTAATCCGATTCCAGCGTGCTATCCGCAGTGAGTTCGCCGCACCAGTGTCCATTGCCCGCCTGCAGCGAAAGCACCCATCCCGCCGTCCGCCCGATCGCCCGGCTCGCAGCCGCTTCCAGGCTACTCGCGACCTGCAGCGTGGCGCTCATCGTTGCTTCCTATTCGCTGCCTTCGCGCTCATCGGATTGAGACGGTTAATTCCGAAGGAAGCGAAAAGCGCACGTCCTCGTCCACCATTTCGATCTCCTCCATCTCTTGGAACCCTCTCTCCCGCAGGAACACAATCAGTTCCTGCACCAGATGTTCCGGCGCCGAGGCTCCCGCCGTCACGCCCACATTGCGCACTTCATCCAGCCACGCGAAGTCGACATCACCGCAATCGTTCACCAGGTACGAGCGCACACGGAAGTTCGCGCCCACCTCCACCAGCCGCTTCGAGTTGGAGCTGTTTTGTGACCCTACTACCAGCAGCAGATCGATGACCTCTGATATAGCCTTCACAGCCATCTGCCGGTTTTCCGTCGCATAACAGATGTCCTGCGCCGGCGGGCCCTGTATTTGCGGAAACCGCTCTTTCAGCCGGTTGATGATATCCCGCGTTTCATCCAGACTCAGCGTCGTCTGCGTAAGATAGCGCACACGCGTCGGATCGGGCAATTCCAGCCGGTCGACATCCTCCACGGTTTCCACCAGGTAGCTTCGATCCGGTACTTCGCCTAGCGTGCCGATGACTTCATCGTGATCCTTGTGGCCGATCAGCACGATGCTGGAGCCATCCCGCGCAAATCGCACGGCCTCCAGATGGACTTTGGTGACCAGCGGACAAGTCGCGTCAATCACCGCGAGGCTCCGCTCTTTAGCCTCTCGCCGCACCGAGGGCGCCACGCCGTGCGCGCTGAAAATCGCCCGGGCGCCAACCGGCACTTCATCCAGTTCTTCGACAAACACCGCACCCGCATTGCGCAGTTCGTCAACCACGTGCTTGTTGTGAACGATTTCCTTGCGGACGTACACCGGCGGGCCGTACAGATCGAGCGCAATCTTCACTACGTCGATCGCACGGACTACGCCGGCGCAGAAGCCGCGCGGCTTCAGCAAAAAGATCTTCCGTTCCGCACCGCCGGTGTTTGGAGCAAAAGGCTTCAAGCGCATAGTCGGGAACCGGCTTTGAAACCACCGATTATAACAGGAGAGTTAAGAGGAAGCAGTGAAAAAACATGACTCTGCAAT
>DATBID010000585.1:0-13017 GCA_036557125.1 Bryobacteraceae bacterium
GAAGTGCGATCGGGATAGGAGGTCGTAACCAGCAGCGACCCTTGTGCCAGGATGCCGCCCCGCTCGTTCAGGTCGGGCAACTTCACCCGGCGGAATTGGCTGCCGTAGATACCCGGAATCCCATATTCACGCGCTAGCCGCTCGTTCAGATAGGTGTAATCCGCGTTCAGGAGATCGTGAACGCTGCGGTCTTCGCGCAGCGTACCGGCCACAAACAGCTCGGTTTCCTTTTCGAACGCCTGAAGCAGACTCAAATCGTATTGCGGGTAGCGGTCGGGATCCACCACCGATTCATCCACGCGCCGCAGGTTCAGCCATTGCGCGGTGAAATTGTTAACCAGCGAATCGACGGCCCGCGAGTCGGTGAGCATGCGGCGAATTTCTTTTTCCAGAGTTTCCGGTTTGCTCAATTCGCCACGCTCAGCCAGTGTGAGCAGCCGGTCATCCGGGATGCTGCTCCACAGGAAGAAGGAGAGGCGCGAGGCCAGTTCCAGATCGGTCAACCGGTACGCGCCGCTCGTTGGTTTGGCGGGATCGCGCCCCCCTGGATCGCGATAGATGCGCAGCAAAAAGTCGGGGTCGACCAGCATGCGCTCCAGCGCGAACTGGATGCCGTCATCGAAGGCGTCGCCTTCCGTCACGCCTTTGTCGAAGAACTGCATCAAGGTATCGACATCCGCCTTGGTAACAGGGCGGCGGTAAGCCAGCCGCGCCATGCGGGAAAGAATGGTCGCAGCGCAGGCGCGCTCCTCGGAAGGTTGCGGCTTGCAAACGAAAATCGCGCGCCGGCTGGGAGTATCGGGCGGAGTGGGGCGCGGCTCATACGGTCCGCCGATCTGGATGGAATCGACGTTCGCGTAGCTCATGTAAACCTGATCGTTGGAAAATACGCGCCCAAGCTGCTGCGGTTGGGGCAGGCCCTCGGGTTCCCACAACTCGCGCGCGAACGCGGCGCCCACCACGTGCGGCCCGGCCTTCACCGGGATGCGCACTTCCAGACCCGAATCGCCGGTAAGCTGCATGTAGGTTTCCCACTCGGGATCTCCAGCGAATCCGGGTTCTCCATCGCCCGCATAACTCTCGGCGGCAGGACGGCCTTTGCCAGCGCCTCCTACCGTAAAGCGCTTTAGCAGCTTGCCATCCAGACGAATATCCAGCGTTTGCGGCCAGCCCATGCCTTTCAGATAATCCTGATACTGCCGCTGCAGGCGCACCTTAATTAAGTACTGGCCATCTACAGGAAAGTTGTAGTGCACCGCGATGCCGCCCCGCGAGCCGAAGGGGAGGTCTTCGCCCATTCGGTCGGTTTGGAGGACATCGCGAGGAACTTCGAAGCGGTCCATGCCCGGCTGCTTCGGCGGGATGCCGACCGCCAAGCGCGTCACCTGCCGCGCGACGGACATGTAGCGCTCCAGATGCGCCGTGGAAATCGAAAGCACATCGGCGAAGTTATCGAAGCTGCCATCCGCTGTGTCATCGCCGGGAAGAAGCGACTTCACATCCACATTCAGCGCGAACAGGTCGCGGATGGCATTGTTGTATTCCGTGCGGTTCAGGCGGTCGACAGCGGCGATTCTGCCCGGATTAGGGTGTGCCGCCCAAGCGTGCTCCAGCTTGTCTTCGAGCATGGTAGCCACGGTTCGATACGTGGCTACATCCGGCCGGGGCATGCCGGGAGGCGGCATGGAGCCGGCGCGAAGCTTTACGATGACCTTCTCCCAAATCTCCGCGTTGACTTCAGGTTTCGCCGGGTCAACGTTTTCGAGCGAAAGCCCACCGGTGCGCAGTTTCTGGCTGTGGCAGACTACGCAGTATTTATTAATGACCGACTGAGGATTGGGGGCAGGGGACTGGGCAAGCGCGGTCCCGATGAAGAGGAAAAGCAGTGCCGGTTTGTGCGGCTTCCCACGGGCGGCCAAGGCCATCTGCCCTCCGAAGAAATTCGTTATCAGAAGTATATAACATCGCCGTAGCGTAGTCGCCCCTGACTAGCCAGCTTTAGGCGCTGTATCCAAGCATCCGCTCACGATCAGAAAACTCCCCGCCAAGCCAACTGCAATCCAATGAACGAAAGCCACACCGAAAGCGCCACACGCAACGGACGGGCCGGCAGAACCGCGGACAGGTTCGCACCCACGAGCACGCCGGCAACTCCTCCCGCGATCAGCTTCCACAGCAGGTCCGCTGTGTAATGTCCCGCCGTCAGGTTCAATCCGCCGCCTATGATGGAAACGGCCAAGCCGAACAGCATATCCGTGCCTATCACCCGCGCAGGCGTAAGCTTGGTGAGATTGAGCAGAGCGAGCGATCCCAGAGCGCCGGCGCCCGCCGAGGAGAACCCGACTTCTGTGCCTATGCCGAAACCAATGAAGGGAAGCCAACGCACCCGTTCGCTACGGACCATGGTCTTGTCCTTGTGCATAGTCCGGTACAGGCTGTACAGGGCCATAGTGGCTATGGTAAGTCCTAGAATCACGAACAGCGTTTTTTCGTAATGCCGGACATCCAACGCGCGAATCAAATACGATCCCACGAGCACACCGGGAATCCCACCAATGCAGAGCACCGTCAGAATGCGCGTATCCACCTGCCTGCGCCAAAGATACATCGGCGCCACGATGATCTTGATCACGGCACCGAAAATCAGCGCCGTACCCACCGCGTAGGCGGGCGAAATGGCGAAAAACAGGATCAGCACCGGCGCGGTGATCGATCCGGCCCCTACTCCCGTCAGTCCTACCGCCATGGCGATGATGAATCCGACCAGATAGGCCATTCTCGATAGAGTTTATAGGGATCTGCTGCCAGAGTCAACCTCGGTTCATCAAAACACTGTCAAAAATGGTTCTATCCATTGAGTTTTAGGGCCTTGCCCGGTATACTTTGTGTCAAGCCGGGGTGCATTTGCCCCCGCCAGGAGGCACGCCGATGTCCTTTGAGCTGATGCGTCGTTCCAGTTGTTTGGCTCTGTTCGCCGCGATTCCGGTTCTCGCGGCTTCGACTGCGAAGCCTGTTTCCTTCTACAAAGACGTTTTGCCGATTTTGCAGAAGAACTGCCAGACCTGCCACCGTCCGGGCGAGATTGCGCCGTTTTCGCTGCTCAACTACACGGACGCGCGGCCGTGGGCGAAAGCCATGAAAGTAGCTGTGGTTACGCAACAAATGCCGCCATGGTTTGCCGATCCAAAGGTGGGCCATTTCGCCAATGACCGCCGGCTCAGCGACAACGAGATCAATACGCTGGTAGCTTGGGCGGATGGTGGCGCGCTCGAAGGCAACAAGGCAGACGCCCCTCCGCCTGTCAATTTTCCTGACGGATGGAACCTTAAGCCCGACATGATTATCGAGATGCCGAAGGATTTCCACGTGAAGGCCACCGGCACGGTCAATTACCAGAACATCCGCGTGAAAGTGAATTTCCCGGAAGATAAGTGGGTTGTGGCGGCGGAAATGCGCGCCGGCAATTCGAGGGTCGTACACCATATGAGAACCATCGTGCTCCCGCCCACCTCCACCTGGCTCGCCAAGGCGATTCCCGGCGAGGCGTATGAGGAAGGTTCGGAGGAGATGGGAGGAGCCAAGCAGGGCACGGATCTTCTCGGGAAATACAATCCCGGTCTCGGCGCTCAGACATTCGACATCGGTGGCTCAGCCAAGTTCATCCCGAAAGGTTCGGATATCGTTTTCAACCTGCACTACACCGCTGTTGGAAGCGAGCAGACCGACAGGTCAAAGGTCGGCCTCGTGTTTGCCAAGAAGCCGCCGAAGCTGCGGTACTGGATGTCGCCCGGCACTCCCGCGGCTTTCAACTTGGCCATTCCCGCAGGCGATCACAATGCGGAAGTGGTCAGTGAAGTCACGGTCGGCATTGATGACGCCAAACTCGTCTACATCCAGCCCCACATGCATCTGCGCGGCAAGGATTACGAGCTACGCTTGATTTACCCGACCGGCGAAACTGAAACGGTTTTTAAAGGGAAGTGGAATTTCGACTGGCAGATAGGCTATCAGCTTGCGAAACCGCTGCCTGTCCCCAAGGGGACGCGCATTCTAGCCATTGCCCACTACGACAACTCGATCAACAACAAGTTCAACCCCGATCCTACCAAGCTGATCTTATGGGGAGATCAGAATTGGGACGAGATGCAGTCGGGCTTTCTCGGACTGGTGTTTCCCGTCACGGCTGACGTGAACAAGGTATTCATACCGTCCGGGCCGAGTCTGCTGCCGCGGGGGAGTTCCGGGCCGACGCTTAGCTCGGTGTTGTCGCTGCACGCATCGAATTAAGGACGCCGCGCGCGCGGCAGCGGAGGCTACTTTCTCCGAAAGAGTGACTCGTTCTTAAGAAGCTGCTGGTAGCGCGCGCGATCCTCGTTATTCTCCTCGCATTCGTATTCCCGGAGACGGGTGCCTTCGCGCAGCATAATGGTCGTCCGAAATGTCCAGGGTTTTGTAAGCACCTTCGGGTCTTCCATGACTGCTTCGTAGTGCATGGTGTCTTTGTCGACCCGCGTCCAGCGCTCAGTTACGTGCAGTGCCTCGCTGTGAAAGGTTCCGGCACCGATGAGCCATGTCTTGTCATTGAACCCGGTGACATCTACTACGAGCGTATCCCCTTCCCAATGCCCAACCGAATCGCCCATGAAGGTCGGCTCGAGATCATCGGGATGCTTCGCGCCAATGGGGATTGTCCGAAACACGTTTAGGTACTCATACAACATCACAACCGTGTTCGGAGTCTGCACGATCTGCATTGGAAAGAGTCCAACCGAATTGACTCGGGGAACTCCAGGCGGAAGGCATATAGCAGTAGGGTCATCAATGGCGCGGCGATTGAACGACTCCAGCACTTTCTTTGCGGCCCAGGGCTGGTAAGGCGCCGGCTCGCGCGCTGGCGGGCGGGTCACATTTTTCTTTTCTTCCGGCCTAGCTCCGCCGGGCGCTGGGGCATTGCTGATGAGGCCATCCTGCCAGGGACCGCGCCGCGTGCTTCCCACTTGCCATACTCCGGTCAGATCGGGTTTGCCTTCGGCTGTACGAGGCGTAGGGGGCGAAGGGGCGGTGGCGTTCTGAGCCGGCACAGGCGCCGCCAGCATCGCGGTAAGTACTGCGACTCCACTCCAGAGAAAAAGGCGTTTCATATCCCCTCCTGACTTACTGTTGGGCTACCGCGGGAGTATTGCCTCCATCACCGGTTCCCGGCGGCGGGCCGGAATAGAGCTTCTTGCCATCGGCGAAGGTGACTTCCCGGGCATGTGCCCAGTTCGTGCCATCCCTAGCCCGCCAACCGAAAACCGTTACGGTATCTCCGGGCTTCATGGTAATGTTGCGTTTCCATCCGGTCCGGTACAGCACGTTGGGTGGATACCCTTGCAGCTTCCAGTTGGCCACCTTTCCCTTACTGTCTTTCACGTCAATATAGAACTGGAAGTGGGGATTCATCCACTCGATCTTGGTAACAACTCCGGTAATCGTGACAGGCTTGTTCGCGTCGTACTCCGCCCCGAACGAATGATGGGCCTGAGCAGGCGTGACCCCAAACCAGCAGAAGGCCGCCATCCAAATCCCGGGCATGATCGATAGCCACTTTCTCATGAGAAACCTCGATCCAGAGAGTCTACTGGATTGCCTGGGCCGCCTCAAGCCGGTGTTCAATCTATTGCACTGTATGGATCTATCTGGAAACGTGCGCGGCGCGAAATCTCCCGGGCGGCCGATTTCACCAGTTCCACCAGTTCGGCGGGATCGTTCCACGCAACTTCCCCCACGGGCCCATTCAGTGAGACACCCGCGCTGACGAACCCGGATGCATTCCGGATAGGAGTCGCGATGGAGCGGATGCCGGAAGAGTGCTCGCCATGCGCCGTTGCATAACCCTGCTTTCGAACCAACTCCAATTCCTGGAACAGTCGTGATTTGGATGTGACGGTTTTGCGCGTTTGGCGCGGCAATCCGCGCTGCTCCAACAATTCGAGGAGGACCGGGCGCGGCAGCCAAGCCATAAGCACCTTGCCGACCGCGGTGGAATGGGCCGGCAACTCGCGCCCGATGTCGCGATCCTCGCGGACGGGATAGTGCGAGGTACGGCGGTTCATTGAGGGAGAAAACGCATCCGCGCTTTGAACCACGTCGCGGACAAAGTCGTACCCCTCCACACGATCAATGATCAGCACATAGCCCCGCTCCAGAATCCCGATGCCCGCCGATAATCCCGTAGCGGTGGCCAGTTTGTAGAGTGCCGGTTCGGCGATTGTCCGGACGCCTGTTTCGCGCAGAGCGCCATGTGCCAGGGCAACCGGAGTCAGCCCGATCCGGTATCGCGCGCTGCCTTTGTTCTTACTGAGGTATCCCTTTTGCTCCAGCCGGGACAGAATATAACTGCACGTGCTCTTGGGAATGCGCATCCGCCGGCTGATGTCCGCATTCCGCAGTCCTCCTGGAGTCTGCGCAATCATTTCGAGCGCTGCCAGAGCGCGCTCCAGCGAATTGGTGGCTTCGGTCGCGGAGATCCTGCTTCCGTATCGTTCAGCTAATTGTACAACCGCATTGACAGCAGCCGGGCGCGGCAGATACGATCAGTCGCGCTATGGCTGATCGGGAAGTCCCCGTATTGATTGTGGGAGGGAGCCTCGTTGGTTTATCCTCCTCTCTCTTCCTGGCGCACCACGGGATTCATTCGCTGACGGTGGAGCATCATCGCGGAACGGCGGTGCATCCGCGCGCCGCGCAGATCTACCAGCGCACGATGGAACTCTTGCGCTCCGCAGGACTCGAGCAGATTGCGCTTGACAAATCCGAGGAGCAGTTTGTGCAAGATGGCGCCGTAATGGCTGTGGAAAGCCTGACCGGCAAGGAACTGGCGTGGTATGTTCCCAACCTGAACGAGGGCATTCGCGACGTCAGCCCCAGCGTGCGCGTATTCCTCACCCAGAATCTACTGGAGCCTCTTCTCAAGGCAAGGGCGGAACAATGGGGCGCAGAACTGCTGTTCGGAACCGACATGGTGTCCTTCGAGCAGGATGCTGCGGGTGTGACTGCCGTGATCCAGGATCGTGATAGCGGCACGACATCTACCGTGCGCGCTCAATATATGATTGCGGCGGACGGAACCCATAGCCGGGTGCGGGACGCACTACAGATCCGCATGGCCGGCAGGGGGCTGCTCTCGAATAGCGTGACGATTTACTTCCGTGGCTCAGTGGGCCCCTTGCTGCGCGGCCGCAACCTGAGCGTCATTTATGTCTACAACTCCGCATTGACGGGATTCTTTCGAATTGAGAAACCGTTTGACTCGGGATTTCTGGCGGTGAACTCGACCGGAACTCCGGATCGGCCGAACACGGACGTATGGACCGGTCTATCTGACGAGCGCTGCCGCGAGTGGCTTCGCGCATCGCTCGGCGCAGATGTGCCACTGAAAATCGAGAACATCATGAAATGGCAGGCAACCGCGGACACGGCGGAGCGTTTTCAGGAGGGCCGGGTTTTTCTGGCCGGCGATGCCGCCCATTCCATGCCGCCGACTGGAGGTTTCGGCGGTAACGCGGGCGTGCAGGACGCGCACAATCTCGCCTGGAAACTGGCGCTGGTCCTCAAAGGTCTAGCGCCGGCCGAATTGCTCGCAACTTATGAAGCCGAACGGCGTCCCGTAGGAGCTTTCACTGTGGAGCAGGCTTACTCCCGATATGTGACTCGCTGGGCGCCCTATTTGAAACAAAACGGTATCGAGCCGATCGCCAACGATCTGGACGTCGATCTCGGATATCGATATAGGTCCCGGGCAATAGCCGCCGAAGAGGATGACGACGGACGCGTATGCGCACCAGTACGGGAAAACAGGGGTCGCACGGGCACGCGCGCACCCCACATGTTCGTTGCGAACAATGGCTCATCGACATCTATCCTCGATTTATTCGGCCCCGGCTTCACTTTGCTAGGTGGACCGAAAGGCGCGGCGTGGTGTCACAGTGCGGCCGAAGCCGCCTCAAAGACAGGAGTGCCCTTGAAGGCCCAAATTCTTGAGGAGAAGGAATTTCCCGAGGCCTATGGCATTTCGGATTCCGGCGCAGTACTCGTGCGCCCGGATGGGTTCGTAGGGTGGCGCGCGGCAGAGGATAGCAACGCTTCTGGGGAGACTGTCTTACGGATTGTGAAGAGCCTGCTTTGCGAGTAGGGCGGACTTAACCCTACTCCTCGTATCTCCCAATCTCCGCGCTCCCCGTTCCACTGCACCCCGCAGCGCTGCTTGGGATCGATCCACAAGCTGACCGTACGCCGGAATTGCCGATCCTGCTAGAAGCGACCTGGCCCTCGCGCCCAAAACCACCGCCCGCGACATGGCCATCAAAACCCGTATCATGCTGTTGATGTTTGAGATTACGAGGGTTCCCGCAGACGCACCCGAAGTGACCGAGACATTGGGGACCAAGGACAAGTTCTGGTATGGCAACCAGCGATTCCTCTTCAAGATGGCGCGCGACGGCACGGGCGAGGACTGGGCTGAAAAGATTGTGGCGGAACTGGCCCGGCAACTTGGTGTGCCTCACGCCGAGTATAGCCTGGCCGACTGGGACTTACCCGCTGGCAGCGTGCGAGGAGTGGTATCGCCTAATTTCTGTCCGCCGGGGGCAGCCCTGACACTTGGAAACGAATTGCTCAGCGAGGCCAACCCCGCTTGCGCCGTGGGGCAAATCTCCAAATTCCGCGTTCAAGCTCACACTGTGGAGCGGGTGCTCTTCACCTTGGAGAACCTGAACCCCCGCTTGCCGCTCGGGTGGATCGGGACACCAATGATTTCGGACTCGGTCGACGTTTTTGTCGGATATCTTATGCTGGATGCGCTCGTCGGAAATACTGACCGGCACCACGAGAATTGGGGAGTTGTTTGCTTGCCGGATCGAACGGTGCACCTTGCTCCCACGTTCGACCACGCCTCAAGCCTTGGGTGCCATTTACTGGACGAGAACCGAGCCCAGAGGCTCCGCACGACCGACCGCAATTTCGGTGTGCCCGCATTCGCAGCCAAAGCACGATCCGCTTTTTATCGCTACGAAACGGACCCCAAGCCGCTGTTAACAACCGAGGCGTTCTTGGATGCGGCGGCGTACAGGCCGTCCGCTGCACGCGATTGGCTCGGGCGACTCAATGCTTTGACCGAACTTGGAGTCGCTATAATTGTTAACAATGTGCCGCATGATCGCATCTCCGATACGGGAATCGAATTCGCGCAGAGTTTGATACTCATCAACCAGAACAGACTCATTGAAGCGGGGAGGAATTTGCGGTGAGTACGTTGTTCCTTGCGTGGCAAGATCAGGAATCGCGCCAATGGTTTCCGATTGGCCGACTTGAGTCGGACCGAGATCTTTACATCTTTGCCTATACCAGGGGTGCGCTCAGGGCCCAGGTTGAGGCCGGGTTCAGGCCGCTGGTTTCCTTCCCCAATTTGTACACGATTTACTTATCAGAGAACCTATTTCCCCTTTTCTTAAATCGCTTATTGCCCCGCAGCCGCCCAGAGTACAGAAGCTATCTGGATTGGCTCGGTGTCGATGAAACGGAGCGTGATCCGGTAACGATTTTGGCGCGTAGTGGGGGTCGAAAGGCCACCGATACCCTGGAGTTGTTCCCGTCGCCAGATCGAAACGAGAGGGGCGAATATGAAATTTATTTCCTGGTGCACGGTTTAAATCATGTACCAGAGGATAGCCTTAAGCGTGCAATGGTCTTGAACCCAGGCGAGCTGTTATTGGCAATGCGGGATTTTCAGAATCCCAAGGATTCTGAAGCGGTGGCCCTGCGGACTGCTGAACAGTATGACAAAGACCTGTACATCGTGGGATACTGCCCGCGTTACCTACGCTCTGAAATCCTGCGCCTAGTCGACTTGGGCTACCAGCCACGAATCACTGTAGAGCGAGTAAATCGCGCTCCCGCGCCGCGTCAGTTTCGTCTTCTGTGTAAAGCTGTCACCCGATGGCCCGCGGGCTTCCAACCCTTCAACGAACCTGATTTTCAGCCGCTTTCAGCGGAAGATATTAGGCTGGTCGAGAATTCCTTATCTTCACATCGTTAACCAATAACCCCTACTCCTCGTACTTCCCAATCTCCGCACTCCCCGTTCCGCTGCACCCCGCTGGGCCGTAGCGCAGATACTTCTGCACCCTCCCGGCTCCATCCACTTCGCCCGTGTACACGTTCCCGTCCGAATCCACAGCCACCACGTGAGGCCAATGCAGTTCGCCTGCCTGCCGTCCGCCGCTGCCGAACCGGCCCATCTCTTGAAGGTTCTGCCGGTTGACAATGTAAATCGTGTCATTCGTCAGGTCGGCGATGTACATGCAGCTCTGCTTCGCATCGGTCGAAAAGTTCACCGTGCCTGAAGTCCCCGCCGCGGTCTGCGGAGCCACATGGATCTCCCCGATGAATCCGCATTTCCCCGGCTCTCCCTCGGGATTTGCGCACGGCTTCCCCACTTCGCTCGCCCGGAAAATCTGCACGCGATTGTTGCTCCGGTCGCAAACGTAGAGTTGCCCGTCGCTCGCCAGCTTGGCGCAGTGCACCGGGCTGCGGAAAAACTTGGGTTTCATCTCGCTGCGTTTATATTCGGCTGGCCACGAGCTGGTGCCTTCGCCAACATCCGCGCCTCCGCCGTTTTCCCCCATCACCGGATTCTGTCCGTACGCCCCGAAATGGCCCACGTATTTCCCGGTCGCCGCGTCCACAATCAGCACGCGCCGGTTGCCGTAACCGTCCGCGATATACATCCGGTTGGTTTTCGGATCCACCGTCATATCCGCCGGCCAATACGGCTCCGGCGTGCCGTTCACGCCGCCATTGGTATCGTTGCTGTTCGGTCCCTTCGCCCCCGCGGTTCCGATCTGCAACACGAATGTCCCATCGCGTTTGAACTTCAGAATCTGCGAATCGTTTCCGAAGCTGGGCGCCCACGGATACTGCCCATGAAAATTGCGGGCCTGTCCGTTTCCGCCAACATACACGAAACCGTTCTGGTCCACGAAAATGCCGTGCTCCCGCGCGGGCCAAACGCACCCGTCCTGTTGGCGGCATCTCTTCTCCAAGAATCCCGGATCGCCCGGCCCGCCCCAAGCCTGCACCAGATTTCCCGCCTTATCGAACTCCAGCACCGAAGGCGCGGGCGTGCAGCACCCGGAAAGCTGCCCGTAAGGTCGCGGAAACCCAAGCGGGCTGATCGGATTGCCCTTTGCGTCTCGTCCCGCTACACTCTGCATTCCACTATCGGTCGAACTGAGGGCCCGCGGCCGGTGATACACCCAGATATGGTCCTGCCGGTCAACAAAGATGCCGCCCACATCGCCGATCATCCAGTGATGCGGCAGCGGCTTCGGCCAGGCCGGATCCAAGACAAAACTCGGCGCGGTGCCCTTATGGCTCGCCGCGGCCGTCGCCGCCAGCCGCTCCAAGACCTGCGCCTTCTGTAGCGCCTCCACCGCGGATTGCTGGGCCCCCAACACTCCAGCAAACATCCCCGCGAATACCGCAAATCGAAAAATCATATCGCCTCCTCGCTCTAATACAATGGCCGGAACAACTCATGCACTACCAGCCCCGGCCGACCGCTCGCGCCCGAGTATATGTTCCCCTTCAGGTCCACGCCCAGAAACTCCGTTCCCGCCCCTCGCGTCACTTCCTCATCCGGAATGAACGCCTTCACCCAGCCGGTCTTAATATCCGCTATGCGAATTCCCCGCTCCCAACCTGGGTTCCAGTGCGCGTCCGACATTCCGTCAGCCACATAAATATCGCCCCGATTATCGATCGCAATCGCGCTCGGTTTGCCGAACTGCGTCCACTGCGTGATGAAGTTCCCTTCCTTGTCCAACACCTGCACGCGGTTGTTGCCGCGGTCGGCAATATACAGCCGCCCATCGCTCGGGTCAAGATCAATCCCGTGCGGATCGTTGAACTGCAGCGGCCCGTGCCCTTCCGAACCGGTGCCGCCTCCCCAAGCTCTCAGAAACTTTCCATCCTTGTTGAACCGCACCAGCCGGTTGTTTCCGCCGCGCGATCCGAACATATTTTCCTTATTCGGCCCTCTCTGCGCGCCGCCGTGCCCGTCCGTCACCCAGATGTCGCCATTGTCCTCCACCACTACTCCCGTCGGTCCATTGAAGTGGGTCTCATCCGCTCCCGAAATCCCGGCCTGCCCCAGGGTCATTAGTATTTTTCCCTCCGGGCTGAACTTGAACACCTGGTGTCCCATGTGTTTTTTGAAGCCGGCTTCTCCTCGCGGGTCTCCCGCCGGCGCGCCGTCCGTTACCCAGATATCCCGCTCTTTATCGATGAAAAACCCGTGTGGAAACGCAATCAGCCCTTTGCCGAAACTCTTCACCAGTTTTCCATCCAGATCCACTTCGATGATCGGGTCCAGATCGGATTCCGCGCATCCGTTCGCCCCGCACCGGTCGAGAATCCACAAGTGCTGACCGTCCGGGTCCATGCGGATGCCGCTGGCCACTCCGATTTTTCGGCCCTGCAGCTTGTCCCAGTTGTAGTTGACGTGATAGGGGTTCAGCGAGGACTGCGCGTGCAATCCCCCGCCCGCCCACACAAGCGCCGCTATCAGCGCGAAATCGCGTCCCCTACAAACCCGCCAATTTCGCCGTTTCCTCCCATAACCGCAAAGCCGCCTTATCATCCTGCGCCTCCTTTGATGCCGCTATCGCCCGGCACTTGTAAAAGTAAGCCCCACTCACCCCCGCCGCCTCATCCGAGGAAGCCAGATAGATCAGGGTTTCCGCCCCTTTCTCCGGCGAGAGCGCGAATCTTTTCAAAACCTGAATCGTACGCGAACCGAAGCTCGGGTTGCTCGTTTCTCCAAACCGTGTATTCACAAAACCGGGATGCAGGCTATTGGCCGTCACGCCCGATCCCTTCAGCCGCCGCGCCAGTTCGCGCGTGAACAGAATATTGCACAGCTTCGATCGCCCATACGCGCGAAAACCGCGATATCCGTTCTTCATCTGCAGATCGTCG
>DATBID010000586.1:0-23711 GCA_036557125.1 Bryobacteraceae bacterium
TGAAGACCCGAAAGTCTTCACCCGCCCCTGGAAAATCGCCATGCCCCTCTACCGCCATACCGAACCGAACGCGCAGCTCTACGAATACGAGTGCCACGTCTACCGCGAACAGGCATCGGAGCAAAGCAAATGAAATTCGCCACGTGGCGTCAGGGCTTCCGCCCTGCCGCTGGGCTTCTGCCAGGCGCAATCGCCGCTCTCACCATTCTGCTCCCCGTGCAGATAACCGCCCAGGGCCGCCGCACCCAGCCCAAGCAAGAAAAAGCCGGCCCCTTTACCCGCCTCCCCGATGGCAAGCCCAACATGCAAGGCTATTGGGAAACGAAAAACTTCTTCACCGCCTTCGACCTGGAAACTCACGACAAAGCCGAATTCGGTGTCCCCGCCGGCAAAGGCGTCATCGTCGATCCGCCCGATGGCAAAATCCCTTACCAGCCCTGGGCCGCCCAACAGAAGAAGGAAAACATCGAGCACCACATGTACTCCGACCCCCAGGCCCATTGCGATCTCTCCGGCGTCCCCCGCCAGATGTACACCCCCTTCGGCTTCCAGATCCTGCAGCCGCCCGGCAGTGTCCTGCTGCTATATGAGGCCTTCCACTCCTACCGCATCATCCCTCTCGATGGCCGGCCCCACATTCCCCAAGCCATTCGCCTCTTCGAAGGCGATTCGCGCGGCCGTTGGGAAGGCGACACCCTCGTCGTCGACGTCACCAATCAGAACCCCTCCACCTGGTTCGACATGGCCGGTAACTTCCATAGCGATGTTCTCCATGTCGTCGAACGCTATACACCCGTCGACGCCAACACCATCAACTACGAAGCCACCCTCGACGATCCCAAAGTCTTCACCCGCCCCTTCAAAATCGCCTTCGCCCTAGGCCGCAATCCCGACCCCAACTACCAGCAAATGGAATACGCCTGCGTGGAAGGCGAAAAAGACTTACAACACTACACAGAATCCGACGGCGCGAAGAAAAAATAAGGGCTCAACCGGCGGATCAATCGCCAGCGGCCGGACCGGATTTTTGCGTTATTCGACTACGGTTTCGTAAACGTGATGCTTTCCAATCCAAACTAGAAATATTCATCTGAGTATCAAGCGCTAGTTTCAACTTCTAGCCGGCGCCGTTAACTAGGCCAGCGGGAGTTTACAAGGCGTTTACGGGGACTTAAGGGCGCGTGCGGTTGGCGTTCCCGTGACCGTTTTACTTCACTCGTGCGGTTTGTTACAGTCGCGTACGTGCGATCTGATGTGGCCCTCGGCATCATTACGTTCCTGATGGCGGCACTCGGCGGTATAGTTTCTGCGCACGCCCCGCAAAACGTCAAGTATAAGCGGCTCTACGCGGTCGCATTCATTGCCTTAGGGGCAGTCGGTCTTTATTTCGTTGTGAGGCAATCTAAGGAGTCGGCGCAAGCAGGCGCGCAGCTTTCAACAGCGCTGTCGAATTTGAGTGATGCAGCCAAGGAAAGTGCTCGGGTAGGCGCTCTAAATACACAACTCCAAGAGAGGTTGCTAGCTCAGAGCGACACGATCAAAGAATTATCGATGCAGAACATTGATGAAGTAACAGGGGGCAGGGATTTTGTGGTCGTCTTTCCTGCTTCGCAGCCGATTGACGGAACGGGTATGGCGCTGGTGGCAGAAGTGCATGGCTCTCATGCTATGCGCAACGTTCAAATTGAAGTCGCGGAAGACGGCAATATCACACCTGCCCGGGAGCAACTTAGTGATGTGTTGGCAGGTCGAAGAATCACCGGAGATCCGTTTCAGACAAGGTTTGTAGGAGATTTGCCAGTTTGGAAGTCGCAGAGCCTAAGGTTGGTTTTCCAGCCATCTCTACAGCAGGAAAGTCAATTTGTAATTAACTCTTACGCTCTAAACGGAGTTGTTAACGAGTTGTTAGACGTCCGATATTCACAGGCCGCTGGCTGGCAGGGCGATTTCGTGGTCAGGCGGTTTCAGACAAAAGGGGGAAAGTGGCGCGAGATATATGCAGAAGGGTGGAAACATCCCAGATCGTCTAAACCGGTTTACCCATGAGTTCCCCCGCCCCTTCAAAATCGCCTTCGCCCTAGGTCGCAATCCCGACCCCAATTACCAGCAAATGGAATACGCCTGCGTTGAAGGCGAAAAGGGCTTACAACACTACACGAATCCGACGGAGCGAAGAAAAATAACGGGGCCATCGGCGTTCATCTGTGT
Source organism: Bryobacteraceae bacterium (assembly GCA_036557125.1). Taxonomy (GTDB): domain Bacteria; phylum Acidobacteriota; class Terriglobia; order Bryobacterales; family Bryobacteraceae; genus PSRJ01. Next base: position 2,209 of record DATBID010000586.1, read on the forward strand.
TTATCCGCGGCCAACTTAGTTTCCGCACGCCCAGGCTCATGGGTGTTAGCCGAAAGCTGACTGCTGAAAGCTGACCGCCGATCAATACGCCTTCGCCACCACCACCCGCCGCTCCACCCGCTCGCCGCTCATGATACATTTGCCCGGACCATCAAACTCATCCGCCAGCGGCACATTGCGCACCGTCGCCTTAAATTCCTTCAGCCGCGCGTCGCAAGCCGGATCATCCTTCAGATGCGCCATGACGAATTTGCCGCCGCCCTTCTCTGCAGTGACCGGTTCCAGAATCGCCTGCACCTCATCCAGCGAATTCGCCACCACCGTGTTGTCCTTGAGCCGCTGTTTCGCCGCATGGTAGAGGTCCCGCTGCATGCAGTCGAGCGCTTCGGGCAGCGCCGTGGCAAGCGCCGATTGGGCGATCGGCTGTTTGATGCCGTTATCGCGACGCTTCAAGACGATATTGCCCGAAGCCAGATCGCGCGGTCCCAGTTCCAGCACGATCGGCACGCCATGGCGCTCCCAGTGGAAAAACTTCGCCCCGGGCGTCTGCCCCTCGCGATCGTCGAGCTTCGCGCCCACGTCTTTCGCGATGCGTTCGGCCGCCTCCAGCACTTTCGCCCGTTCCTCGTCCTTGCGATAGATGGGAACCAGCACCGCCTTCACCGGAGCCACCCGCGGCGGCAGCACCAGTCCCTTGTCATCCGAGTGAGTCATCACCAGCCCGCCGATCAACCGCGTGCTCACCCCCCAACTGGTCTGCCACACGTATTCAAGCTGTCCGGCTTTGTTCTGAAACTGCACGTTAAACGCTTTGCCGAAATTCTGCCCCAGGTCGTGGCTGGTGCCGGATTGCAAGGCGATGCCGTTCTGCATCATCGCCTCAATCGAAAACGTGCGAACCGCGCCCGCGAACCGCTCGGCTTTCGTTTTTTCGCCCTTGATCACCGGCATGGCCATCACTTCTTCCGCCACTTCCGCATAGACATCCAGCATGCGCAGCACTTCTTCGAGCGCTTCCTCGTGCGAGGCGTGGGCCGTGTGGCCCTCCTGCCAGAGGAATTCCGTGGTGCGCAGAAACATGCGCGTGCGCAGTTCCCAGCGGATGATGTTCGCCCACTGATTGACCAGCACCGGCAGGTCGCGCCAGCTTTGGATCCAGCGTGAAAAGAAATGCCCGATGATGGTTTCCGAAGTGGGCCGGATGACGTACGGCTCTTCCAATTCCTTGCCGCCGGCGATCGTCACCACCGCCAGTTCCGGCGAGAACCCTTCCACGTGTTCCGCCTCGCGCTGCAAAAAACTCTGCGGAATCAGTAGCGGGAAATAGAGGTTCTGATGCCCGGTGGCTTTGAACCGCCGGTCCAGCTCGCTCTGCAAAATCTCCCACACCGCATAGCCGTTGGGCTTGATCACCATGCAACCCTTGACAATTTCGGCGGGTTCGGCCATATCGCCTTGAAGCACCACGTCCTGGTACCAGGCGGCGAAATCCTGGGACCGGGGAGTTATCGGACTTTCAGCCATGTGTACTAGTCAATATCCCAGATTCGCCACAGCTATGTCCGCTGTTATAATGAGCAGGTTCCCGGGGTCTGAGGGCCGCCGGTTATGTAGTACGCGCCACTACGAATGAAGCCACTTCTGTTTGCCTCTCTCGCGTTTGCCTGGGGCTTGTACGCCGCATCCGGCACAACGCCGGTTTCGAAGAGCACGCGGCGATCGGTCGCGCGCAAACACCGGCCCGCGCCGCCGCCGGTCGATCCCACCGAGGGCGATAACGTAGATGGCGAAGACTTGGTGGTCCGCCGCGCCGCCGTGGCCGCGCTCGGCCCGGTGAAAGGCAGTGTGGTGGTGGTCGATCCCGAGACCGGCCGCATCCTCAGCATTGTGAACCAGAAGCTGGCCTTCGAGGGCGGATTCATTCCGTGCTCCACTATCAAGCTGGTTACCTCTCTGGCTGCGTTGACCGAGCGCGTAGTGGACCCGGAGACCTGGATCTACACCAGCCGCAAAGCCCGCTACAACCTGACCACTGCCTTGGCTGTTTCCAATAATCAGTACTTCGCTACGCTCGGCAGCCGCCTGGGATTCGACCGCGTCGTCAAATATGCTCAGTTGCTCGGTTTGGGCGAGAAGGCCGGGCTCGATATCGACCAGGAGCAGCCCGGCACCGTCGCCGCCGCGCCGCCCACTGCCGGCGGCATGGGTCTGATGACCGCATATGGCGAAGGCTTTTCCGTAACGCCATTGGAATTGGCGGCGCTGGTTTCGGCTATCGCCAACGGCGGCACGCTTTATTACCTGCAATATCCGCGCTCGGAAGCGGAAGTGGAAAACTTCATGCCGCAGGTGAAGCGGCAGTTGGATTCCGAAATCAGCGGCATCGCCGATATTCGCACGGGCATGCGCGGCGCCGTAGATTACGGCACGGCGCGCCGGGCCGCGGCTTCCGATGACGATCCGATCTACGGCAAGACCGGCACCTGCACCGATTTCCGCGCATCCGAGCACATGGGTTGGTTCGGCTCATTCAATGAAGTCGGTATGCACAAACTGGTGGTCGTCGTGATGCTCGCTGGCGGCCACGAAACCAGCGGGGGCGTAGCGGCAGGCGTTGCCGGTGCTATCTACCGCAGCCTCGCCGAACAAAGCTACTTCGCCGCCGACAAGCGCCCCACCGATTTTCCGGAACTCGGCGGCTCGTCTTCAGCCGTAGCCGATTCCCACTGACCCACCCTTTCTACCGGGTCCGTCCTGCCTGTTTTACCGATGTGAGTCCGGCCCCTCCGGCGGCATGCTGAAACCGGAGGCATTTTCCATGGCTAATGAATTGGTGGCGGCTTTCTCGGAGACCTTGGCCGCAACAGTGGAGCGCGCCGGCAAATCCGTAGTGGCCGTGCATGCGCGCCCGCGATTCACTTCGGCGGGTGTTATCTGGCGGCCCGGCGTGATCATAACGGCGGAACATACGGTCCGCCGGGAAGAAGAGATCAAAGTCACTCTCCCCGATGGTTCCGAGCGCGCAGCGAAGCTGGCCGGAAGCGATGCGGGAACCGATATCGCGGTGCTGCGTCTCGCCGAGCCCGCCGGTGAAGTAGCAACTCGCAGTTCGGCGGAAGTCCGGCCGGGGCATCTGGCGCTGGCAATCGGCCGCTCCGAAAATTCCGGCGTCAATGCCACTCTGGGCATCATCAGCGCGGTGAGCGGCGCCTGGCGCACCTGGCGCGGCGGGCGGCTCGATCAATATATCCGGCTCGATCTGACAATGTACCCGGCTTCGTCCGGCGCGGCAGTCATCGATAACACGGGCGGCGTGATCGGCATCGCCACTGCCGGGCTTTCGCGCATCGCCGGTCTCGCAATTCCGGCAAGCACCGTCGACCGCGTCACGGACGAGATCCTCAGCCGCGGCCACGTTGCGCGTGGTTATCTGGGAGTAGGCCTCCAACCGGTTGCGCTCGAAGATCAACAGAGGGGCCTCATTGTGCTCTCGGTCGAGCGCGGCGGCCCCGCCGATAAAGCGGGTCTGCTGGTGGGCGACATTTTTGTTTCGCTCGGGGGCAAGCCGGTGAGCGACACTGGCGATGTGCAGAACGCGCTCGAATCGTCCGCGGTGGGACATCCCATCGAAGCCGGCTTGCTGCGTGGCGGCCAGGCGCAAAAGATCTCCATCACCATAGGCGAACGGCGGAGGGATTGAGATGCTGGGTTTCGGAGAAATTGCTGAACGGCTCCGCCGCTCCACCGTGCATGTAGCTAATGGAGCGCGGGAACGCGGAGGAGCGTCCGGCGTGGTATGGGCCTCAGACGGGCTGATCCTGACCAACGCCCACGTGGCCCGCTCCACCCGGCCGGAAGTGGAGTTGTGGGACGGCAAGCGCTTTGAAGCCCGCGTTACGGCGCACGATGCCCGCCGCGACCTGGCTGCTCTGCAAATCGAAGCCAACAGCCTCCCGGCAGTCACGCCCGGCGACTCCACAGCATTGCGCCCGGGCGAACTGGTGATCGCCGTGGGCAACCCGCTCGGCTTCGCGGGAGCCGTGAGCACTGGAGTGATTCACTCCCTCGGGCCGCTGCCCGGAATGGGCCGCCAAAACTGGGTACGCGCCACGGCGCGCCTCGCCCCTGGAAACTCGGGCGGCCCGCTGGCCAATGCGCGCGGCGAAGTGATCGGCATCAACACCGCGATTGTGAATAGCCTCGGGGTTGCCGTTCCTTCGCGCGATATCGGCGAATTCCTCAGGCGAGGTTCGCGCCCACGCCTAGGTGTAGCTCTGCGGCCAGTTATCTACGATGGCCGGCGTTGGGGATTGCTGATACTGGAAGTGCAGCCGGAGGGGGCTGCGGCTATGGCTTCGCTGCGCGTGGGCGATATTCTTGTGGGCATCGACGGCCGGCCTATCGAATCGCCCGACAATCTCAACGACGCACTCGATTCGGGCGCGCCCGCGGTGCGCCTCGCGTTCCTGCGTGGCGATCGCGCGCACGTGCGCGAAGCCGTAGCACAGGTCCGCAAAGCTCCCATCGCCGGAGCGGAGGCGGCGTGATCCGCCTCGCGATCGCGGCCGGCTCCGCGGTCGTGCGCGCGGGATTGGAGGCGCTGGCGCGGTCGGACCCGGAAATCGAATTGGCAGGGGCTTACCCCGATCTCACTGGCGTGGAGGCGCTGCGGCCGGATGTGATTCTGGCCGCACTGCCTTTTGAAGACCTACCAGTCGTAGGGGACGGCATTACGCCTGCTATTGTGCTTCTCGCCAATGATGACCATCCCGGCTGGACGCGGGAAGTGCTCCGCGCCGGCGTCCGCGCGGTCCTCCCGCGGGATGCTTCGCAAGGGGAGATTTTGGCCGCAGTGACTGCCGCCGCGAACGGCTTGGCTGTGCTCGATCCGCGCGACCTCGAAAGCATGCTGGCCACGCCCGCAGCCGCTTCCCTCGCCAGCGCACCCGCCGAGCAGCCCGCGCTGACCCCGCGCGAGATTGAAGTGCTGCGCATGATGGCCGAAGGCGAGGCTAACAAGTCCATCGCCTGGAAACTAGGAATTTCCGAGCACACGGCCAAGTTTCACGTCGCTTCCATTCTTGGGAAACTCAACGCCGCCAGCCGCGCCGAAGCCGTCGCCATCGGCATTCGCAAGGGGCTGATTCTGCTGTGAAGTGCCAAAACGCCCTCTGGAGCTCGGGTTGCGTGCAAAAAGAGTTATGCAGCAAGACCCGACTCCGCTTCTTCCGCCGAAAGATCCAGATCCCAAGCCTCCGGCGCCACCCCCGATCCCGCCTCCGCCAGAACCGAACCCCGACGTCGTGGACCCGGTCTCGCCGGAACCGGCGCGGATCTAGGTTCCCTAGCGGCTGTGATGCACCGCGCGCACCGGCATGAGCGCTTCCCGTGCGATCGCGTGGAAGAACCGGCCGCCCAACAAACCGATCAGCAGCAACGCGCCAAATAGCAGCACGGCATCGATACTGACCCGGCCCTGCCGCTCCCAATAGACGTCCTGAAGATTCAACCAGAGGGCGAATTCATCCAGCGTCAGAGCCGCTCCCATGCCATAAAACAGCGACATGATCCTCCCCGGCCAGCGGGACCGGCTGTGAATGTCCGTGCCAATCTGCAGTAGCCACCCATATCCCACAATGAGCAACAGCAGAATTCCCCATACCAGGTGATGGATGTGCAAACCGCCGGCTTGGATATTGTGGAAAGGGCCGCGCCCCGCGCGAATGCTGTGCGTCAGCACGCGTCCAATCGCAAACGAAAGAAAAAATGCGACCGCGGCAACCAGTTGCCGCTCGCGATGGCGCTGCGCAAAATGTTCGTGATAGAGTTCGCGCACGCGCCGCCAGCCGCCCCGGACAAACAGGGAGAACAGCACCAGGGCGAGCAGCCCAAGCCCGAAACAGAGAAGCGCGATATGTGCCGGATGGAAACTGCCCATTGGTTGCTACCTGCGCATGTTTGCGGAGCAACTTCAGTTCCAGATAGACTGGCGGACCGCAACCGCCTTCCATTAGACGCTCATATCGAGTAATATGTCTGCACTGGAGCCATGCCAAAGAAGACGAAAGCCGAAGGCGACTTGCTGCAAGGCACCCTCGATATGCTGATTCTCCGAACCCTGGTGTTGGGTCCGGCTCATGGACACTCGATCGCAACGGCGATCGAGCGAGGATCGAGCGATATTCTTCAGGTTCAGCTCGGCTCGCTCTACCCCGCTCTCTACCGTCTGGAAGACCGGGGCTTGATCGCCGCAGTTTGGGGAACTTCTGAAAACAACCGCAAGGCCAAATATTACCGGCTCACCTCCGCTGGGCGAAAATATCTGGCCGCGGAGACCTCGCGCTGGGAGCGCCTGGTTGGGGGCATCGGGCGCGTTCTGCGCGGAGGGGAAGCGGTATGACGTGGCGGCGATTTCTTCGTCGGGACGAAAGAGACGCGGAGTGCGCGCGGGAAATCCGCTTTCATATGGATGCCGAAATTGCGGAAAACATTGCTCGCGGTATGCCGCCGGAAGAAGCGCGCCAGGCTGCGTACCGCAAGCTTGGCAACGGCACGTTGGTTCGCGAAGAAGTTTATCTGGCGAACAGCCTCGGTTTTATGGAGATCCTCGGGAAGAACGTGGGCTACGCGCTGCGCACATTACGGCGCAGCCCGCTCTTTGCCGGGACTGCGGTGCTCACGCTGGCTTTGGGCATTGGCGGCAATACTGCCATGTTCAGCGTCGTTCGCGCGGTCCTCCTTCAGCCGCTTGCCTATCACGAGCCGGACCGGTTGGTGTCGATCAATGTGGAAAATTCGCAGCTTTCGATTCCGACCTTGCCGTTTTCGCGCGGCGAACTGGACGAGATGCGCAGCGACGCGCACTCATTCGAGGGAATTGGCGCATATTTTCGGACCCCTGAGAGCATGTCCCTTTCGGGCGGCGAGAATGGGCCGGAACCGCTCAAGGGAGCGCGCGTTTCCGCCAATTTTCTGGACGTTCTTGGAGTGCGACCACTCGCGGGACGCACATTCCTGCCGGAAGAAGACCGAAGCGGCGGGCCGCCGGTTGTGATGATCAGCGCGGCTCTGTGGCATCGACGGTTCGGCGCTGATTCCGAGATCGCCGGGAAGACGGTTACGCTCGATGACCGGTCTTACACGATCGTTGGCGTGCTCCCGGCGGGCTTTGAATTTCCAGCTTCGGGCTACGATATCTGGCTGCCGCGTCCATCCGAGTGGTCGGCCCTGCCATCCAGATATTGGGGCATTCCACTTTTAAACGGATTCGGCCGGCTGAACCCCGGGGCGACTCTGGAACAAGCCCGCGCGGAGTTGGCGGTTCTGCACAAGCAATACTTGCGCGCGAATCCGTCGTCAATTACGCAAAAGAATGCCTCGATGACCGTGAGCTGGCTAAAAGATCATATCGTGGCCGACGTCCGTACGATGTTATGGACGCTCGTGGGGGCAGTGGGTTTTGTCCTCTTGATCGGCTGCGCCAATATCGCCAGCCTGATGCTCGGAAGGGCGGCGTCGCGCTCGCGCGAGTTTGCCGTGCGGGCGGCGATCGGGGCTTCACGCGGACGGCTGATCGGACAACTGTTGACCGAGAGCTTGATATTGGCCGCGGCCGGCGGCGCGCTGGGAATTCTATTGGCACACTGGATTGCCAGAGCCATTCCGCACATCAAGGCTTACCCGCTGCCGCATTCCGGACAAATCCAGCTCGATGGCGCGGTACTGGCGTTTTCCGTGGCTCTCACGATCGCGACCGGCGTGCTGTTCGGGCTGTTTCCGGCAGTTCAGACGTCGCGGCCGGACCTTGCCGCGGTATTGCGGGAAAGCGGCGCCGCAGCGGGCCGGAGGGCCTACACGCTGCGCAATCCGCGTAGCTTACTGATTGTGGCGCAAGTGGCATTGTCAGTCGTATTGATGATTGGCGCAGTTCTGCTGATCGAGAGCTTTGCGCGCTTGCGGGGAATCGAGCCCGGTTTTCAGCCAACTAATCTGCTCACCTTGAGAATCGCTCTGCCTGGCTCACGGTATGACACCGATCAGAAGCGGAAGGCATTCTTCGATGAGGTGGTGGCGAAGGTCGCGGATCTTCCCGGGGTTCGGGCGACCGGCGTGGCGCTTTCGCTGCCCACCACGCTAAACAATCTAAGCACCAACGTGGTGGTGGAAGGCCAACCGGCGCCGGACCCCTCAGACCAACAGATCGCACAACTGCAGGCCGTATCGCCTGGCTATTTTCGCGCGATGGGAATCCCGCTGCGGCGCGGACGCGAGCTGAGTCAGGCGGACAATCGCCCCAGCGCACCGCCGGTGGTGGTGATCAATGAGAGCTTTGCGCGAAAGTTCTGGCCCGATTATCCCCGTGGCCTCGACCCAATCGGCCAGCGCATGGGTGAAGGGGCGGACCACGTGAAAGGAGCGGAGATCGTGGGAATCGCGGGCGATGTACATGAGCACTCTCTCAGGATTGAGGCAGAGCCGGAATTCTACGTTCCCGTGGCCATCCACACGCCCCAAACCGCCTTCCTGACCGTGCGCACTTCGGGCGATCCGCTGCGCGTGGTGAGCGCGATCCGCAACCAGGTGCAGTCAATCGATCCGGATCAAGCCGTCGCGGACGTTCGTACGATGACCGATCTGCTCGACCAATCACTTGGAGAGCGGCGCTTAACATTGGCGCTGCTTGCGACGTTTGCCGGCATCGCCATGCTGCTGGCCGCGATTGGTATTTATGGGATGGTGGCGTACTCTGTGGCGCAAAGAACACAGGAAATCGGAATCCGGCGCGCGCTCGGAGCGCAGGAAGGCAACGTCCTGAGGCTGGTATTGCAGCAAGGCGCTGCGCTGGCCATATCGGGAGTGGGACTCGGACTGATCGGGGCGGGCCTGCTGACCCGCCTGATGAAAGCTCTGCTGTTCCAGGTGAGCCCCATGGACGCTCCGGCATTCATGGGCATCGCTCTGCTTTTCGTAGCAATTGCACTCCTGGCCAGTTACTTGCCGGCCCGGAAGGCTACCCAAGTCGACCCGATGACGGCCTTACGAGTGGGGTGATTTCGGTGCTGCGGTCTGCGAGCGCGGTTCCGACCGCGCGTCACCTCTCTTGATTTGCGCCCGCCGACGGCCCGATTCGAGGTTTTTCGCAGCTTTTTCCTTAGCGGCTTCGCTGATCTCGATGTGATTCTTCACCGCGACTGCGCCGCCTAGTTTTGCCAAACGCGTGGCGACACCTTTGTGCTGAATCACATCCGTCTTGCCCTCAATGGTGGCGACTCCGCCCTGGACGTGAACCTGATATTTCTCCGCGCCGATCTTGGATCTGGCAAATCGTGCGCGAATGTCTTTTTCAATATCGGCGTCGGAACGGGCCGGGGCGCTCTTGCGCGCGGCCGCTTTTGCCGGGGCGACTTTTGCCGGCCCCGATGGGGCACCCGCGCCGGCGTTCACCGCCCCCGCGGCCCAGCCGGCCGCCGCCAGGGCCACAACCATCAGCAGACTGCGCATATTGTGTTAAGTCCCTTCGCTTCAGCTTTATTCTCAGGAATCTGTGGTACAGTGATGGTTCTCGTTTTAGCCCATGCCCGAACAGATCCTTCTGCAAGGGAAAATCCTCGGCACAGAGGAATTTCTGCTGGCTAGTTCGCTCGAAGCACGTCCCGCGGAGGGCCGTGCGCAACGTTCCGCGGGGGAAGATGCGCTTGCCGGTCGGTCCCAGTGGATCAGCCTGCTCTGCGAGGTGCTGCCGCGGGCTTTGCTCAGCGAGCTGAAACTCACGCGCATGCTGCTGGGATCGAGCGGCGGTGGGCAGTTTCTGCTGATTCTTCCCGGCGATCTGGTTCCGGCGGCGGACAGTTTCCTCGAGGCAGCAGCGAAACAGATTCGCGAGCTCAGCGGCGGCCATGTCAATCTCATTTGGGGCGTGACCGATAACCTGGGGGATTGGGCGGTGATCCGTAAGCGCCTCAGCGATGAGTTGCAGCGCAAGCGCAACACGCCGCTGGCCGGCTCGAATGGCGACGCCTTCCGCACATTCCCGCAGGCGGTGAATCCGGAGGCCGAAGCCTATTTTGCGCGGGAATTGGGTGCCAGGATTCGGGAGGCATCGCGCGTGGGTTGGTCGCCAGAAGATCCGGGGAAGGTGGTCGCGGGGGAAGGAAAGTATACCTGGAGCCTGAGTTCAAACCTTTCGCCCGATTCCATCATGCTCGCCCGGCATGCGGCTCCTTCCGACGATGGTAAATCGGCAGCGCCCGTGCAGTCGCTCGCGCGGCGCGCGCAAGGCCGCTCGATTTGGGGTGTGTTGCGCGGAGACGTAGATAATTTCGCGCTGCGCTTGCGCCGCGTGCACACGATTGAAGAGCACGTGCCGCTGTCGGTGCTGTATAAGCAGTTTTTCGCCGGAGAACTGGAAGTGCTCTGCTCCCTGCCGGAGTTCTGGCGCAAGGTGAGCATCATTTATTCGGGCGGAGACGATTTTGCGGTCTACGGCGCGTGGGATGCGCTGATCGCTCTGGCGCGCGAAGTGCAGCGGCTGTTCCATCGCTTCACGGAAGAAAACCTGAAAGAATATCCGGGAGCGGAGGGAAAGACAATTTCCATGGCGATCGCCCTGGCTCCGGAAACGTACTATCCGCTAGCGGCGGTTTATCGGGAGGCGGGGCGCAATCTGGAGTTAGCCAAAGCGGCGGATAGAGACTGCATCTATCTGTTGGGACGCATTCTGGAGTGGCGTCATTTGAACGATGCCGCGGAATTGAAGGACACGGTCACCCGGCTGGTGCATGAGTTTCGCATGTCGCGCCAATTTCTATACCAGTTGCGCAGCCTTTACCGGCACGAGGCTCCCGGCGAGCAGGGGGGCGAGGTGCAGCGCACCTGGCGGTTTCAGCGGCGGTTCAACCGGATTTTGAGCGGCACGCGCGACCGCGAGTTTCAGAAACTGCGCGCCCACCTGATTACCGAATTGGTGGGGCGCAAATCGGCTGAAGTGAAATTGCGGCCCGCGGGCCTGGTGGCCCTGGAATGGGCCAGACTAGTAACCGAAGGATAAAACTACATGGCGCAAGAGCAGGAAGCGCGGGCTCAAGGGGGACCTCCGCGCGAGAATCGGCCGCCGCGGGAAGGTCGAGGTCCGGGCGGCGGGCCGCGCGAAGGCGGGGAACGCGGCGATCGGGGAGGGCCTCACGGAGAGAGGCGCTTCGACCGCGGACGCCCGGAAGGGCCGCCCGAAATCGAACTGGACAAGTTGATTGGCGATAGCTTGTACCTGGATAACCAGGCGCATGCGATCGTCAGCCGCATGCGCGACATGGATTCCGGGACCAAAACCCAGTTGCGCCGCCTCTACAGCGCGGTCCGGCGGGCCGTGCGCGCACCCGAAAACGAGCGCCAGCACGAATTCGTGATGCTGCGCGCGCGGCTGGCGTACACCATCGCCCGCCACGGATTGCGCAGTCTCGATCAATTGGAAAAACTACTGCTCCAGGTGACGCGCAAAAACGATGGCCGCGGCTATGAGCGGTTCAAGGATCTGTTCGAGGCCATCGTAGCCTATAACGAGTAAAGCCGGCGGCAGAGATCGCCGCGCTATCAATACAGAAGATGAGCGCACATACCTTTCAAACCGAATTGAAGCTGGTTGGCAAATTGATTCTCGAAGGTGAATTGCGGTGCGAGACCGGCCTGCACGTGGGAGCGGGCAAAGGATCGCTCGAAATCGGCGGCTCCGATAATCCGGTCGTAAAGGACGCTTTCGGCCGTCCGTATGTGCCCGGTAGTTCGCTGCGGGGCAAAATCCGCTCGCTGCTCGAACAAACTTCGGGGATGGCGGTGCCGTCCGAACTGGTTTATCTCTCGCGGCGCAAAGGCCAGGAAGTGCGGATTCACCAGAGCGACCGGCCGGATGACGACATCTGCCTGCTGTTCGGCCGCAATCCGGGCCGCATGGAGCGGGTGCAGGGCGAGGCTCTCGAAACCTCGCAGGCAACCCCCGCTCGCCTGGCGGTGTTCGACGCCATGCTCGATCCCGACAGCATCACCACGCAGATGCGCGAGAATCTTGACGATGAATTGACAGAAGTGAAAAGCGAGAACGCCATTGACCGCATCACTTCGCAGGCCAATCCGCGCACTCTGGAACGCGTGCCTTCCGGCGCCCGCTTCCGCACGCGGTTCGTCATGGATGTCCTCTGCGACGAAGATGCGCCACTGTTTCTGCGCCTGCTCGAAGGCTTGCGTTTATTGGAAGACGATTCGCTGGGCGGCGGCGGCTCGCGCGGTAGCGGGCGGGTGAGTTTCGGCCAGCTCCGTGTGGTTTGGCGCAGCCGCAAATACTACGCCGGCGGCGAGCCGGAAAAAGAGATTGCCGCCGGTGCTACCGTGGGCGATATTCAAGGCGCCGTGAACCAATCGGGATTCGCGTTCCTGCGCGACGAATCATGAATTCGGCGCTGGTGATCAAGCTGAGACCCACGGGGCCTTGGCGCATCGGGCCGGATTCAGGCGCGCGAAACCAGGTGGATGCGGTCTATCACAGCGATTCGTTATACGGCGCGGTCACTTCCGCTATGGCCCGCATCGGGCTGCTCGATGAGTGGCTGAGAGCGACGGCGGCGAACGGAGTGCCGGCGGTTTCGTTCAGTTCCTGCTTCCCGTTTGTGGATGAGATCGGCTTTATTGTCCCGCCGCGCACGGTGTGGCCCCCCTCTTCGACCGCGCAGCTTGCCGCGCGTGTCCGCTGGAAGAGCGCCCGGTTCGTGCCGCTGGGCATCATTCCGGGCCTGCTCGCCGGCCAGGTGCTCGAGGAGACGCAGTGGGCTGTGGATGGGGCGAGCGCCTGCCTGGTTCCCGCCGGCAGAACCGGACCTTTCCGCCGGGGGCTGCGCTTCAACGCCGCGGTAGATCGCCTCAGCGGGGCGGCCGAGCGGCACTCGGTAGCCTGCATCGAATTCTTGCGCGGAGGCGGCCTGTGGACGATCGCCTCGTTTGCAGACGAGGCGGCGCGGGAGCGGTGGAACGATCCGCTCAAAACGGCATTTCGCTTTCTGGCCGATAGCGGGTTCGGCGGCGAGCGGTCGCGCGGATGGGGTCGCGCGGAAACTCCCGAGTTTACCGAGGGCATGCTGCCGGAAATGATATTACCCCCCGCCCCTCAGTCCGCCCTCGATCCCGATTCGTCAGTTCCCGACGTCGACCCCTTAGTCCCCAGTCCTCAGTCCGCAACCCCTGTTTCGCAGGCTCACTGGCTCCTCTCTCTTTTCGTTCCGGGACCGCACGATTCGATCCACTGGGGCCAGGGCAACTACGGGCTGGTCACGCGCGGAGGGCGCGTCGAATCGGCGGCCGGATCCGGTGAATTGAAAAAGCAGATTGAAATGGTGGCGGAGGGGTCGGTGCTCTACGCGGCTTCGGAGTTGCGGGGCCATGCTGCCGATGTGGCGCCGGATGGCTTCGCCCATCCGGTTTACCGCGCCGGCTTCGCCGTCTCGGTTCCCGTGCCGGAGGTGAGCTGATGCGCTACCGCGTCACTTGTCTCACGCCCGTTCTGGTGGGCGATGGCCGCAGGCTCGCGCCGATCGATTACATGGTCTGGAAAGACCATGTGAACGTGCTCGATCAATGGCGCATTTTCCGGCTGCTCGCAAAAGGGCCGCGCCTCGAAGGGTATCTGGCCCAACTAAAGAAGGCCGATAAGCTGGATTTTGCTTCCTGGGGCGGGTTTGCGCAGAATTTCGCGGGGCGGCGCATTCCCTTCGAAAGCCCCGCTTATGCGGCATATTGGAACCGCGCGACGGGCGACAGCCTCCACATCCCGACTTTCGCCGCCGGCGCATCGGGGCCATATCTGCCGGGCACGGCGATCAAAGGCGCGCTGCGCACAGGCATGCTGTTTGCGAACTGGCGCGAGGGCATGATGCAGGAAGTGCTCACTCGGCTTAAGGGAGAGCGCGTGCCGCGGAGGCCGGCCGAAATCGTGGAGGAACGTGCGCTCGGTCCGGCGGGCGCAAATCGCATGCGGTTTGTCAGCGCTGCAGATTCGGCGCCGGTCGATCCCGCGCAATTCCAGGTTTATCTGCTGCGCACATCCACGCTGATGCCGCGGGGCCCGCAATTCGCTTTGGGGTGGAAGCAAAGCCCTCGGGGGTCGGTAGACGGTGCGCGTCCGGAGGAGAGTACACCCACATTTGCGGAGATGGCGCCTCCCGGGGCAACGTTCGAAGGCACCTGGAAAGACGAGATGTTTTTTCTGCAGCCGGATATCCGGCGGGCAGTGCGCTGGCCCGAATCGTTCGACCGAACAAAGGTTTTCGAAGCGGCGAACGTATACGCCGCGGGCTTGCTCGCTTTACAGCGCCAATATGCGGCCATGGCAGGCCTCTCCGTGCTTGACAAGAACCTGGAGGAACTGGAGCAGCGGCTGGCCAAAGCCCGCGAAACCGGCGCTTGCCTGTTGGCGATCGGCTGGGGGGGCGGTTTGCTTACGAAGAGTTCGTGGCTCGATACCACGAATCCCGAGTACCGCCAGATCCTGCAGCAGTTCTCGCTCTACAACCGCGCGCTTTCGACGAACCTGCCGTTTCCCAAAACGCGGCGCATCGTGTTTTTGAATAACAAGCCCGCGACGCTGCCGGGGTGGGTGGAGTTGGCGGTCTCGAACGCGGTTTGAGAGCGGCGCCAGGCCCGTTGACAGAAGGCCCGTCGACTTCTACCCTGAAAGCGTCATGGAAGTGCATTTCACCCCCGAACAGCTACAGCGGCTTTCCCAAATCGCCGCCCATTCCGGTGTCGATACCGAGCATCTGGTGAAGGATGCCGCCTTGCGCCTGCTGCAACAGGATGAGCAGTTCCGCGCCGCCGTCCGCGAGGGTATTGCCGCCGCCGACCAGGGTGACCTTATCGACGATGAGGAAGTGCGTCTGTGGCTGGAGGAGCGGGAACGCTCCTGATGCAGCGGATTCGCTGGACGCCGCCCGCCCTCAACGACCTCAAAACGATTTCCCACCGCATCGAAGAGCAGCGCAATCTCGCCACCGCCAACAGAGTGTGCCGCCACATTTACGATTCCATCCAAAGCTTGCGAAGAAATCCGCACACCGGCAGACCTGGCAGCGAAGACGGGACGCGCGA
This sequence comes from Bryobacteraceae bacterium, assembly GCA_036557125.1. GTDB lineage: Bacteria > Acidobacteriota > Terriglobia > Bryobacterales > Bryobacteraceae > PSRJ01. The sequence continues at coordinate 17,332 of DATBID010000586.1, forward strand.
ACTCGTGATTCAGATCGCCCTATATTGTCGTTTACCGGCTCCGCTCGGAAGCCGTTCAGATTCTCCGCATCTGGCACGGTGCTCAGGACTGGCGCTAATGGCAGTTTAGTCCACTCCCGGGACGCTCTGTCCCCACTCACTGTTATTACCATAACTCCCTGCCCGCCTCCGACTTCACTCTTGGAAGTACGCTTGCTCACAGGAGCAACGGCATGCCGCGAACGATTCTGCCGGGGAAACCGTATCCGCACGGCGCCACGTGGGATGGAACCGGGGTCAATTTCGCGGTCTATTCGGAACGCGCGACCGGGGTGGACGTCTGCCTCTACGAAAATCTCGAATCCAACAACTGCGAGACCGTCCAGATGCGGGAGTCTACCGGCTTCGTCTGGCATTGCTACCTTCCCGGCATCAAACTCGGTCAACTATATGGGTATCGCGTGCATGGTCCGTACGAACCGGAGCGAGGTAACCGCTTCAACCCGGCAAAACTGCTCATCGACCCCTATGCCAAAGCGATCGCGGGTCCGCTGAACTGGGATGCGCCCGTTTTCGGATACAAGCTCGGAGACCCCGAGGGCGACATTTCCCGAGACGATACAGACGATGCCTGGGGCGTGCCCAAAGGCGTGGTGACTACCTCGCACTTCGATTGGGAGAACGACCGTCCTCCCGGGACGCAGTTGCACGACAGCATCATCTATGAAGTACACGTGAAGGGGTTCACGGCCCGCCATCCGGAAATCCCCGAAGAGTTGCGAGGCACCTATGCGGGTCTGAGTCATCCGGTCGCGATCGAATATTTGAAGAAGCTGGGCATCACGGCCGTGGAGCTGATGCCGGTGCACGAGTTCATCGATGACAACGTGCTTCTAGGTAAGGGCCTGCGGAACTACTGGGGTTATAACTCGATCAATTTTTTCTCCCCGGAATCCCGCTATAGCGCGAACGGAGAGCGCGGCGAACAGATCGGCGAATTCAAGCATATGGTGAAAATGCTGCACCGCGCCGGCATCGAAGTGATTTTGGACGTGGTATACAACCACACGGCGGAAGGCAACCACTTAGGTCCTACACTCAGCTTCAGGGGGATCGATAATGCCACCTATTACCGCCTCGAACAAGACAATCCGCGCTTTTATACCGACTACACCGGAACGGGGAACACGCTGAACGTGCGCCATCCGCAAGTGCTCAAGCTGATCATGGACAGCCTGCGGTATTGGGTACAGGAGATGCATGTGGACGGATTCCGGTTCGATCTGGCCGCGGCGCTGGCGCGCGAGCTGCACGCGGTGGATCGCCTCTCGGCGTTCTTCGACATCATCAATCAGGACCCGGTAGTTTCGCAGGCGAAGCTGATCGCGGAACCGTGGGACGTGGGCGAAGGCGGCTATCAGGTAGGGAAGTTTCCACCGTTGTGGGCGGAATGGAACGGCAAGTATCGAGACGTGGTGCGGCGGTATTGGAAAGGCGACGATGGCCAGCTCGCAGAGTTGGGCTACCGCTTGACGGGATCGAGCGATCTGTATCAGCGGGACGGACGGCACCCCGGCGCCAGCATCAACTTCGTGACCGCGCACGACGGGTTAACGCTTCACGATTTAGTGAGTTATAACGGGAAGCACAACGAGGCGAACGGCGAAGACAACCGCGACGGCACCAACGATAACCATTCCTGGAATTGCGGGGCAGAGGGCGAAACCGGCGATCCGGGAATTCTGGCGCTGCGCGAGAGGCAAATACGCAATTTTCTGCTGACGCTGCTGGTCTCGCAAGGCGTTCCCATGATTTGCGGCGGCGACGAAATCGCCCGCACGCAAAACGGCAACAACAACGCCTATGCCCAGGATAATGAAACCAGTTGGTTCGACTGGAACCTGAGCGACCGGGCGAAAGCCCTGCTGGAGTTCACGCAGGAGCTGGTGAACCTTCGCCGCGAGCATCCCAACCTGCGCCGCCGCAAGTTCTTCCAGGATCGCCCCATCAGTCCGGCCACGCCACAACGGCAGGTGAACGGCAAGGCGGAGAAAGACATCACGTGGCTCCGGCCGGATGGCGGCGAGATGACCGATGAGGAATGGCATGCAGGCTGGGTGCGCTGCATCGGCCTGAAATTGAGCGGGCGCACGCTGGACGATGTAAACGGGGTTGGCGAACCGATGCGCGACGAAACGTTCCTGATCCTGTTTAATCCGCACCATGAACCCATCAAGTTCTACATGCCACGCGAGCCGGGCGTCGCTTGGCAAGTGCTGTTCTACACGGACACGGAATCGGCAGAGCGGCCGGTGGTCGGCCCGGGCGAATTTTACGAGCTCGGCCCGAATACCAGCGCTCTGCTGCAGGAAAGCGCGGATTGAAGCCCCAATCTAGCCCCCAATTGCGCCATGCCCGGCAATTTCCCACGGGCGCCGAAGTGAGCGCGGGCGGCGTACATTTTCGCGTCTGGGCGCCGCGGCGCAAGTCCGTAGAAGTGGTTTTCGAGGGGAGCTGCGACCGCTCCCTCACGGTCGCGGCTCTGCAACCCGACGCTGGCGGCTATTATGCCGGTTTCGTGCCGGAAGCTGCCGCGGGCGCGCTGTACCGGTTTCGTTTGGATGGGGGGGATTCGTTTCCCGATCCGGCTTCGCGCTTTCAGCCTCAGGGACCGCACGGCCCTTCGGAGGTGATCGACGCAGCGAGCTTCCCGTGGACCGATCACGCATGGCGCGGCCTCTCGCTCCCGGGACAAGTCTTTTACGAGATGCATATCGGCACGTTCACGAGGGGAGGGACGTTCGAAGCGGCGCGGCGGGAATTGCCGGAACTGGCGGCGCTGGGCATCACCGCCTTGGAGGTAATGCCGGTAGCCGATTTTCCGGGGCGATTCGGCTGGGGCTACGATGGCGTCGGGCTGTTCGCGCCGGTCGCGCTTTATGGACGCCCGGACGACTTCCGCCGCTTCGTGGACGACGCGCACCGGGCCGGCCTCGGCGTGCTGCTCGATGTGGTTTACAACCATGTAGGGCCGGATGGCAATTACCTCAAGCAGTTCTCGGAGGATTACTTCACGGACCGGTATGCGTGCGATTGGGGCGAGCCCATCAACTACGATGGCGAAAACTCCGGGCCGGTGCGCGAGCGGGTGATCAGCAATGCGCGCTACTGGATCGAGGAGTACCACATCGATGGTTTACGACTCGACGCTACGGACCAAATTTTCGATAGTTCGCCGGAAAATATTATGGCGGCGCTCGCAAGAGCAGCTCGGGAGGGCGCGGGCTCGCGCAGCATCGTGATCGTTGCCGAGAACGAGGCGCAGCGAACTGAGTTGGCGAGGCCTCGCGAGCAAGGCGGATACGGTCTGGACGGGTTGTGGAACGACGACTTTCACCACACAATTCGGGTGGCCGTGACCGGCCAATCGGAGGCCTACTATTCCGATTTTCGCGGCAAGCCGCAGGAACTGGTATCGGCCGCCAAATACGGTTTCCTGTTTCAAGGGCAGCGATATCAATGGCAGAAGAAGCCGCGCGGAACGCCGGCGCTCGATTTCGATCCCGCACGCTTCGTCAGCTACATCCAAAACCATGATCAAATCGCCAACACGGGGATCGGCGAGCGGCTCGATCGGCTTACCAGTCCCGGCCGCTACCGGGCCGTGACTGCATTCCTCCTGCTCGCGCCAGGCACGCCCATGCTGTTTCAAGGGCAGGAATTCGCGGCATCCTCCCCGTTTTATTTCTTCGCGGACAATAACCCGGAACTGCGCCCGCTGGTGCGGGAAGGGAGGCTTAAGTTCCTCTCCCAGTTTCCGCGGCTCGCGCAGTCCGATATGCAGGAGCGAGTGCCTGACCCGGGCAATCCCGCCAGTTTCGATCGATCGAAGCTGGATTTAGGCCAGCGCGAGCGCCATCGGGCCATATACGACATGCATCGCGATCTGTTGCGGCTGCGGCGGGAGGATGCGGTGATCAGCTTGCAAAAGCGTGTGGACGGCGCGGTGCTGGGGGGAGAGGCTTTTCTGCTGCGCTATTTTGGCGAGAACGGGGCGAATCGCCTGCTGCTGGTGAATTTGGGTGACGATCTGCATCTCGATGCCGCTCCGGAGCCGCTGCTCGCGCCGCCGGAACATAGCGGCTGGGAACTGCTTTGGTCGAGCGAGGACCCGCGTTATGAGGGCAGCGGTACGCCACCGGTCTACAGCGAGGCCAACTGGCGACTTCCCGCTCACTCCGCTGTGTTATTGGGCAATGGCTGATCTGATCCGCATCATGCCGCGGCGGGAAATTCCCGATCCGGAATCCGATCCGCACCTGCAACAGGAATGGCTGGTCACTAATGGTTTGGGCGGCTATGCGTCCGGAACTGTGTTGGGGCCAATCACCCGGCGGTATCACGGGCTGCTAATCGCCGCGCTGCCGAATCCGCGCGGCCGCACGATGATGCTGAACGGCCTCTCCGAGCGGCTGCGCCTGCCGGACCGGCACGTCGTGTATACAGGTGCGGAGGAACTGGCGGGCGTGGCTCCTGACCACACGCTTCCGCTGGCCGAGTTCCGCCTCGAGGCCGGCCTCCCGGTTTGGAAGTACGAAGCCGACGGTTTTGTTCTGGAAAAGACTCTGCTAATGCCGTACATGCAGAATACGGTTCACATCGCTTATCGGGTCCTGCGCGGCAAGGGCGCCTTGCGACTGGGCCTGCGGCCGGCCATTCATTTCCGCCCGCACGATGCCCCGGTCACCACCGCCAATCGCACTTACCGCCTCACCGTTTCCGAAGACCAGTTTGAAATCGGCTCGGATGAGGAAATGCCTGTGCTCCGGTTTTTGATTTTGGGCCCCTCCGCGGCATTCACGTTTGACCGCAAACACACCGAAGCGATTGCATACCGCACCGAGCGCAGTCGCGGTTACGAATGGCAAGGGTCTTTATGGAGTCCCGGCTATTTCCGGACGGACCTGAAGGAGGGCGACACCACCACACTGATCGCATCCACCGAAAATTGGGGCGCCATTCGCGCCCTGCGCCCCGAAGAAGCGTACGCCGCCGAGCTGAAGCGGCGCCACGGTCTGCTTACTCATGCGGCCGAAGCCGCGCGAAGCGGCTTCGGAGCGGAACTGGTGCTAGCCGCGGATCAGTTCTTGGTCACACCGGTAGGCAGAACGGAGGAAGCAACGCGGGCACGCGCGGCCGGCGATGAAGTGCGGAGCGTAATCGCCGGCTATCATTGGTTCACCGACTGGGGCCGCGACACCATGATCAGCCTGGAAGGACTCGCGCTCGTGACCGGCCGCCATACGGAAGCGGGCTGGATCCTGCGGACCTTCGCAAGTTATGTGCGCGACGGTCTCATTCCCAATCTCTTTCCCGAAGGACAGAAGGACGGCTTATATCACACTGCGGACGCGACACTCTGGTATTTTCACGCCATCCATCGCTATCTGGAATACACAGACGACCGCGCCACCCTGCGCCTGCTGCTGCCGAAACTGGCGAACATTATCGAGCACCACAAGCAGGGCACGAAGTTCGGCATCGGCATGGATTTGGAAGATGGTTTGCTGCGTCAGGGGGCGGAAGGCTACCAGCTCACCTGGATGGACGCCAAGGTGGATAGCTGGGTGGTGACACCGCGGCGCGGCAAGGCCGTGGAGATCAACGCGCTCTGGTACAACGCGCTCTGCCTGCTTGCGCAATGGCAGTGCGAGGAGGGAGAAGATGGCGCGGCGCGCGAAAATCGGGCATTAGCCGAACGCGTGCGCGACTCCTTCAACCGGCGCTTCTGGTTTGAAGCGGGCGGTTATTTGTATGACGTAGTGGATGCGGAAGGAGGCGGCAAGGATGATGCGTGCCGGCCGAACCAGGTGCTGGCCATTTCGCTCGGTTATCCCGTGCTCGATGCCGCCCGCTGGCAGGCTGCGCTGGATGTAGTGACGGCCAAGCTGCTCACACCGGTTGGCCTCCGTACCCTCTCGCCCGATGATCCTGAGTTCAAGCCGAAATACTACGGCGATTTGCGGTCCCGCGATGCGGCTTATCACCAAGGCACCGTGTGGCCGTGGTTAATTGGTCCGTACATCGACGCCTGGCTCAAAGTGCATCCAGGGGATACCACGAATGCGCGCCGCCTGCTTCAGGGCTTCGTGCCGCAACTCGATGAAGCCTGCATCGGCTCGATCAGTGAAATCTTCGATGCCGAGCCGCCCTACACGCCGCGCGGCTGCGTGTCGCAAGCCTGGAGCGTGGCGGAAGTGCTAAGGGCGTGGGTGAAAACCGAGGCTGGGGGTTAGAACAGGGTTCAGGGACGCATCGCGCGATGCGAGCGCCAAGCCACGCGTTTCGGCGAACTAGTGCATCGCCAAGTATTCCCTTATCGTATTTCGGCACAAACGACT
>DATBID010000587.1:0-4438 GCA_036557125.1 Bryobacteraceae bacterium
CGCCCTTCGATCTCAATTGCAAAAATGATCAGGCTGACGACCAGTTCCTGCTTGGAGGCCCCGCGGTGCACCAGCGGGCCGATAGAGTTCAGGGGCTTGCGGAGTTCCGCTTTCAGATCCGTGCGATGGCGGTGCGTATCGGGCGCAAAAAGCTCGGTGACGCTCAGCGATCGAAGTTGCTGCCGTTCATAGCCATAAAGTGCCAGGGCACTGTCGTTGGCCTCCAGGATTCGCAACGAGTCCGCCGCGTAAACCACAGCAGGGACAGGGTTTTCTAGGAATACCCGCTCGTACGCCGAAACCCGGTTTTCCAGGCAGGCAATGCGCTTTCGCAGTTCCCGCTCGGCCGTCGCTGCTGTCTCGGCAAGTGACACGACAAATTTACTGTACCAGCGATGCAGAGCCCCTGGAAAGTAGGCCAGTACGGCTTAAGGCTCGTGGGCGCTATTCCAGGATTGCGGATTTGATCGCAAAGCCGCGGCGCACGCCTTTAGCGTGCCGTGCCGAACTTGAGTTCGGCACCGTGACCTCGTTCTACTCCCGCTCACGAGCACTGGCCTACCTAAACCATTTACTCCGCTAAGATGTCACTTGGTGTATTGTTACTGCGCTTATAGGTACGCATAATCGACTTCCGTATCCCGACATCAGGCATTTCGGAGGTCTCGTTGCGAAAACGCCTCTATTACTTTTCCGTATCGCTCTTCTATCTACTCGCGGCGGCCGCAGCCAGACTCGTGGCCTCTTCTCCCGTTCAAAGCGCCTGGAACTCGACAGCAACTCCCGCCAACAGCGCCGTCTACAACCCCGGCGAAATGGGCGTGAAATTCCATGTCAGCTAGGCAGGGCAAATTCAAGGCATTCGTTTTTAGGCCCCGGCAATACCCGCACGCACACCGGGCATCTTTTGGGACAGCTCCGGGCACCTGCTCGCGAGCGTAACCTTTACGAACGAGACCGCCATCGGCTGGCAGACCGCCTATTTCTCCGAACCTGTCTACATCCAGCCCAACACGACATATGTCGCCTCGTACTATTCGCCGAGCGGCGGCTACTCGTATACGGCGAATTACTTCAACAGCACCTATACGAGCGGTCCCATCACCTTTCTGTCCAGCGCGAGTTCAGGCGGCAACGGCGTATACGTTTGGGGAAGCTCGCCTGCATTCCCGACACAAACCTATCAGGCCGTCAACTACTGGGTCGATGTGCTGTTCGCTCCACAGTCGGGAGGATTCACAGCCTCACAGCCCGGTAAAGAGTACATCTACTTCGCCGGAAAGGTGGTCGCGATTGAAAATGCGCGCTAATCTCTCCACTTCGGCCTGCGCGTTATCCCCGACGCCGAGCCGGAAGCGTAAGCGCCCTTTACCGCGTGTACCAAGGATTCCAGCAAATTGCGTTTTCGTCATATTACTCACCAATGTCCTGCTTCAGGCCCAAATGTCCGGAACCACGAATGTCGGCGATCCGGCTGTTGCACCAGGCAGCCCAGCCGGTCGGGAGACCGGCTTTTAGGGGGCTGCCCGCATCGCGCCCTCTCTCCCGTCCCGCGTTTACCTCGAGTGATCCTTCGTGTCTCGTGTGTCCTTGTGCTCGGATGATCGCGCGTGGTCTTCATGCGCCGGCGGCTGCCCATGCTGCGCGGGGGGCCGGGATTCGACTCTGGACTGGGGAGCCTCGGGTCGCTCCTGGCGCGATTCCCCTCTGGGTTGAGCCGCCGGTCTTGGTTCGGGCCGTGGCGCTGCAGCGCGGTTTTCAGACGCCGGCCTTGTCTCTTCCCGGGCTTGTCCGCGTTGCGGATAGCCTCGTTCCTGCTGGGATTGGCTTCCTTGAGTAGCATTCGGCCGCTCCGCACGCACTTGTGGTGCTACTTCGGTCTCGGGATTCCGGCGGCTGTTCTGCTGCCTCGCGTTCGGAGGCGTTCCATGCGCTGGCGCAGTCGGTTCCTGTTCCCGCCGTTGTTGGGCCGTCTGTCGCGGGGCCAAGTTTGGTGTTGCGGGCCGTTCTGGCTGTCTCGCGGTTTGTTCCGCTTGCCTCCGGGCCGGCGATGACGCGTGTTGCGACTGTCGCACCGGTTGTGGCTCGGCCGTTGGGCGGCTGTTCGCGCGGATGTCGCCGGCACGCTCTCCCGGATGCACTGTAATTGCTCGTGCGGGCGGCGCCTGTCTCACCTCGGCAACCTGCCGCGTTTGTGGTGTCACAGCCCGATGCATCGCTTCGAAGTTATGGAGTTGTCCAGCATGCTGATCGAGATACTGCTGCCTTGCCGCAAACGAAGCACGCGCCGCTGGCGGAGCACTGCGTGCTACCACTTGCCTCTGGACAACTTGCGCCGGAGGGCGCGCGGCGGGACGGCTCATGCTGGGCGCTACCGACAGGCGTGTGGGCGCAACCGGTGGAGCGATCACCGCTGCGGGCGCAATGCGCGCCAGCTCTGCTTGCCGTACGACAACTCCTCCCTGTCGCACCGGACGGCCGCTCGCGAATGCGGTTTGCGGCATTGCTATCACGGCATTCGGCTCTCTGACATTCACAAACTGCTGCTTGTAGACCGTGTGGTTCACGTAGACGGTGTTGTACACGTTCGTGATATTTACCGTCTTTACGATACGCGTGTTATATGTGTTGACGTTTGTGAAGTACGGGCGGCTGCATACATACGGAGGAGTGTAAATCTCTCCGAATCCGAGCGGTACCCATCCGAGCGTCGGCCCACCGGCGGAAACCGATACGCTCCAGTGCGCGCCGCCGAACCACGCCACCATCGCGGGCGCATAATACGGCCGCACAACCGGCCCGCTGTATCCAACCCGTGCAATCGGTCCCGGGCACCAGCCCCAGCGATTGCTAATGTAGGCCCAACGTCCGTAGTGAAAGGGAGCAAATCCCCACGGCATGTCGTCCACCCAAGTCCATCCCCAGGGCTCGATCCATGCCCAGTGCCCGTTATGGTACGGCGCCCAACCTGCCGGAACGCTTTGCGGGTACCACACCGGTCCATATTCGCTCGTGTTCTGCCAGGTGCCGTAATCATCCAGGTCCTCGCGCCCAATTACTGTAGGCGGGAGATATCTTTGCGCGGCGCGATTCATTTCACGCGCGTCGCGCGCGGCGCACCAGTTGTCGAAATCGTCGGGGTCGGGTGCCGTTTCCACGTCGAACGCCAACTGGTCCGTGCCCGTCAGCGTGGCGCTGTTACCCGGATTGAGAGTGAAAGCCTGTCCGCCGCCCGTGATCTCCGCCTCTCCCGCGCGCACGACGACGAAGCTCATGGTTCCGTTCGGATCGACGCGGAAACGATACGTCCCGTCGCGCAGCAGGGTTACAGCCGCATTCGGCGTATCTACCTCGAATACCTGATTCGGGCCGAGATCGTGCAGCCGGAAGTACATGTCGCCTTCGGTAAGTTTGATCTGCACTGTTTGATTGTCGAGATTCAGAAAGCCAAAGCTCGTGTTGGAATCCATGCGCATTGCGGCGGTATCCAGATGCAGCTCCGCTCGAGCGCCCTGGTCGGTGAAGAGATAATCCCCGGTTGTGAATGGCCGGTTGAGATCCGCCGGCGCCCACTGATCGATTCCGGCGGGTTCCATCGACACGTTCCCGCTGAAATAATTGAGGCGCGCCACGCGATCGGGTGGATCGTCCTGTGCAATAGCCGCAATGGAAAATATTCCGAATAGAAACGCGGCTATGCAAAATTTACTTCCAAGCTTCCCAAGTGCTTGCACCATATTTGGTGTCTCCATGCCGGTTGGATGTTCCGCTGTCTGGCAGCGTTTCCACAGCCCCGCTCAGCAGGTTGTTTCTAAATCGAATTTAATTGAGGGAAGAATGGAGCTGCCCAAGCGGACTACGGGTACGGCCTGTACTAATCAGTAAGAAACGCAGTTGTCTTAATTCCGGATACTTCAAATGTTCTGCGGCAGCGTGGGTTCTTGCAGCTCATTTTGTCATCCAACAGCACCATGTAGCTCGCCGCCTTTGCGAACTTGGCGCGGTCGCGTTCGTCGGCATTGCGGGGAAGCCTGTCAATCTTCCTTCGCACCAGCCAGCGAAGTTCGTAGTCGTTGGGTAGTTTGCAGAATGAGCAGCTCAGCGTAGCTGGCTTGGTGACTTGCGATTCACGATAGAAGGCGCGTTCATCCACAGTGTTGCAATCCTTTTCGCATCAAGTCTAGTGGCCGGAAAACCTGAACTTTGAAATGGCTACCTCGTCGTTTCCAGGAATATAGAAACCTACTTTATCCTGCGTGAAATCTCTTCCCGGACTGGCTACGGAACCCAAATCGTTCCAGGTTCCGTCAACATTCTTGATTCGGGCGGAAACGCCATTCGGCTTCACGGTCATATCGACCTGGATCCACTCATCCGAATTTGCATCGAAGGGAATGCGGTTGACCTCAGTCGATTTACCGCCCAGAACCTCGCGCAC
>DATBID010000588.1:0-2926 GCA_036557125.1 Bryobacteraceae bacterium
TCGACCTTGATGAGGGCGAAGTAGCGCTCGCCTTCCTTGGGCGGGCGGATCTGCCCGGAGATGGTGTCGCCGGTGCGCAGATCGAAACGGCGGATCTGCGACGGCGAAACGTAGACATCGTCCGGGCCGGGCAGATAGTTGTATTCGGGAGCCCGCAGGAAGCCGAAGCCATCGGGCAGGCACTCCAGCACGCCTTCGGAGAAGATGAGGCCGCTCTTTTCAGCCTGAGTCTGCAGGATCTTGAAAATCAGCTCCTGCTTGCGCAGTCCGGCGGCGCCCGCAATCCCCATATCCTTGGCGACGTTGTTGAGGTTCTGAATGCTCATGTCCTTCAACTCGACCAGGTCAAGTGTCGGAGTGCCGTTCTTGACGTTCTGCGCCTGCTTGGCGTGGCGGCGCTGGCCGAGTCCAGGAGGACCGCTCGGCGGTGCCTCGGCGGCGCCGTCAGCAGCCTTGGCGTCGGGCTTGGCCTCTGCCGGTTTCGGCTCCGCAGGCGGCGCGGCGGCGGCTTTGGGGGCGCGCTCTCCGCGTTCCGAACGTTCGCTCTTTGGGGGTTTTTCTGTCTTTTCCGCTTCCGCGGAGGTGGGGACCGGCTGCGTATCAGCCGGCTTATCCTGTGGCGGGTTCGCTAAGGATGAAGTGTTTTCGAGATTGCTAGCCAAATTTCCCTCACTCCCCGGCCCGTCAGGGCCGAGAATGCCAACGGTTCCGGGCCTTCCTTACGAATGGCCCGAAAACCCCGGCTTGACTCCGATTGATTTAACTTGTCCGTCTTGGTAGCGATCACCAGGTACGGCCTGCCGTGATGCTCCAGCCACTGTTTGAGGTCCCGATCCGGATCCATCCACCCGCGGCGGGTATCCAACACCAGACAGGAAAGCTTCAGATTTTCCCTCTTCAATAAATACTGCTCAATCAGCCTTTGCCATCGGCCTTTCAGTTCCGCTGGCGCGCGAGCGTAACCATACCCGGGTAAATCGACGAAATATAGCGCGCCATCGATTCGATAAAAGTTGATCGTTTGTGTGCGACCCGGTGTGTTACTGGTAAACGCCAAGCCTTTCCGCCCGGCCAGGGCGTTCAATAGGCTCGATTTCCCTACGTTACTTCTCCCTAAGAAAGCTATTTCCGGGAGCCCGTCGGAGGGAAATGTTTCCGGGCCCGCCGAACTAACGATGAATTCCGCTTTCAAACAACTTCGTTGGGCCGGCCCCGGAGCGTGTTAAACCCGGCCGGCCCCACAGTCACGATTAATGAGTCCGCTTCTCTTCCGCCGGCTGCTGTACTTCCACGCCCGGCGCCGGCATCGGCAGCGCGACGATCTCCCCGTCGAGGGCGATCTTCAGAACTTCATCCATGGAATCGACGAAGCTCAACTTCATGGTTTTCTTGATCGCGTCTGGGATGTCGGGGAGATCCTTCTCGTTCTCCCGCGGCACGATTGCTTCCAATATGCCATGACGGTGGGCTGCCATCAACTTTTCTTTCAGGCCGCCGATGCCGAGCACCCTACCGCGCAGCGTGATCTCGCCGGTCATCGCCACATCCGCGCGCACCGGAATCCTGGTCAACGCGCTGGCGATCGTGGTGGCGATGGTGATGCCCGCCGAAGGTCCGTCCTTGGGGATCGCTCCTTCGGGGATGTGCAGGTGCACATCGAGGTTGCGGTAGAAATCCCGGGGCAACCCCAGCGTATGCGCGCGCGACCGGATGTAGCTCATGGCCGCTTGCGCCGATTCCTGCATCACCTCACCCAGTTTCCCCGTGATCGTCAGCTTGCCCTTGCCTTCCATGAGGGTGCATTCGGTGGTGAGGATCTGTCCACCCACTTCGGTCCAGGCCAGCCCCGTGGCCGCGCCGACTTCGTTCTTCTTTTCCGCCTGGAGGTCACGGAATTTCCAGGGCCCGAGCAACTCGGGCAGCTTCTCCCCGGTGATGGCGGCTTTGGGAAGCGGCTTCTTCTCTTTCGTACCCTGATTGTTGACTACCTGACGCGCAATCTTACGGCAGAGGTTACCGATTTCGCGCTCCAGGTTACGGACGCCCGCTTCCCGTGTGTAGTACTGGATGAGGCCGTTGATGCCTTCATCGGAAAACTCGATCTGGTCGTTGCTCAGGCCGGTCTGCTCCATCTGCTTGCGCACCAGGAAGCGCTTGGCGATCTCCATCTTCTCCAGCTCGGTATAGCCGGAGAGGCGGATCACTTCCATGCGGTCCTGCAGCGCCGGCGGAATCGTGTGCATCACGTTCGCCGTCGCGATGAAGAACACCTGGCTCAAGTCGTACTCGACGTCGAGATAATGATCCACGAACATGAAGTTCTGCTCGGGGTCGAGCACTTCGAGCAGCGCGGCCGAGGGGTCGCCACGGAAGTCCATCGACATCTTGTCGACTTCGTCCAGCATGAAGACCGGGTTGCGCGTGCCGGCTTTTTTCATCATCTGGATGATCTGGCCGGGGAGGGCGCCGATATAAGTCCGGCGGTGGCCCCGAACTTCGGCTTCATCGCGCACGCCGCCGAGCGACAGCCTCACGAATTTCCGGCCGGTCGCCTTGGCAATGGACATACCGAGCGAGGTCTTGCCGACTCCGGGAGGCCCGACGAAGCACAAGATGGAACCCTTCGGGTTCTTCACCAGGCGACGCACCGCGAGGAACTCGAGGATGCGCTCTTTGATTTTCTCCAGACCGTAGTGATCGGACTCGAGCACCTGCTCGGCGAACTTGAGATCGCGGATTTCCTTGGATTTTTTCTTCCATGGCACCGCGAGCAACCAATCGAGATAATTGCGGCTGACCGTGGACTCGGCCGACATCGGCGGCATGTTCTCCAGGCGTTTGAGCTCCTGAGTGGCCTTGTCGAGCGCGTCCTTGGTCATGCCGGCGGTTTCGATGCGCCGCTTCAGCTCGTCGATTTCGCTCTTTT
>DATBID010000589.1:0-4231 GCA_036557125.1 Bryobacteraceae bacterium
CCCGCCGGTCAACGCGCTGAGCCCCGGCGTCCCGGAAGCGATCCAGGCCCACATCGAATCCGCCGCCGCCGATCTCACGGTTCGTGCCATCGTTGTCATCGGGGCCGGGCGCACCTTCATCGCCGGCGCCGATATTAAGGAACTGGAGGCCGCCGCTTCCGGCGCATCCCCCTCCCCGCCCCGGCTGCATCCCATGCTGCGCGCCATCGAAGATTGCCCCAAGCCCGTCGTTATGGCCATCCACGGCACCGCGCTCGGCGGCGGTCTTGAAGTCGCCATGGCCGGCCACTACCGCGTCGCTTCCCCGGATGCCCAGATGGGCCAGCCGGAAGTCAACCTCGGCATCATCCCCGGCGCAGAGGGCACCCAGCGCCTCCCGCGTCTCGTCGGCGTCCCCGCCGCCATCGATCTGTGCGTCTCCGGCGCTCCCATCAAGGCGGCCCAAGCCCTCAAATTGGGTTTGATTGATCAAATTGTCGAAGGCGACCTCCTCACAGGCGCCATCGCCTTTGCCGAACAGGCCGGTCCGCCCCGCAAAACCCGCGAGCGGAACGAAAAGCTCGGCACTTTGGAATCGAACGCCGCCGCCTTTGCCGCGGGCCGCGAGCAGGCCCGCAAAACCAAGCGCAACCAGACTGCGCCCCTCCGCGCCGTCGACGCCATCGAAGCCGCCGTCGCCCTCCCCTTCGAGCAAGGCTCCCAAAAGGAGCGCCAGCTCATCGTCGAATGCCTCGCCTCCGATCAGTGCCGCGCCCTCATCCACGCCTTTTTCGCCGAGCGCACTGTCTCCAAAATTCCCGATATCCCCAAGGACACGCCCACCTTCCCCATACGCCGCGCTGCCGTCGTCGGCGCTGGGACCATGGGAGGCGGCATCTCCATGTCTCTTGCCAACGCCGGTATCTCCGTGCTTCTGAAGGACGCGGACCAGTTCGCGCTCGAACGCGGCATGGCAACCATCCAGAAGAACTACGAAACCTCCATTCGCCGCGGCCGCCTGACCCAAGACGCCGTGGAGCAGCGGATGGCCCTCATCCAGCCCCAAACCACCTACGATGCGTTCGATACCGCCGACATCGTCATTGAAGCCGTTTTCGAAAGCATGGCGCTGAAGAAGCAGGTCTTTGCCGAACTGGACCGCATCGCCCGCCCCGAATGCGTCCTCGCTTCCAATACGTCCACACTGGACGTCGATGAAATCGCCTCGGTCACCCCGCGCCCCAACATGGTGGTTGGCCTCCACTTCTTCAGCCCCGCCAATGTCATGCGGCTGGTGGAAATCGTGCGGGGCAAAGCCACCAGCCGCGAAGTCATCGCCACCTGCCTGGCTCTCACCAAAATGCTGCGCAAAGTCGGCGTGGTGGTCGGCAACTGCCGCGGCTTCGTCGGCAACCGCATGATGTTCCCTTATATGCGCGAGGCCCAGTTCCTCATCGAAGAAGGTGCCACCCCCTGGCAGGTGGATAAGGTTCTCTACGACTGGGGCATGGCCATGGGCATTTTCGCCGTCGACGATATGGCCGGCATCGATGTGGGCTGGCGCGTCCGCCAGGAGTACAAGCACCTCGAAAAACCCGGCATTCGCCAGCCGCTCATTACCGAAAAGCTGGTCGAAATGGGACGGCTCGGTCAGAAGACCAGTGGGGGATGGTATCGCTATGACGAGCATCGCAAGGCCATTCCCGATCCTGGTATCGAAGACCTGATCAAGAAAACCGCCCGCGAGGCCGGCATCCCCCAGCGCGCCATCTCGGATGAGGAAATCATTGAGCGCTGCATTTACTCGATGATCAACGAAGGCGCGCGAATTCTCGAAGAAGGCTACGCCCTGCGCGCCTCCGATATCGATACCGTCTACCTCACGGGCTACGGTTTTCCCGGGTACCGCGGCGGGCCGATGTGGTACGCCGATACCGTTGGTTTGAAAACCATTTACCAGCGCGTGGGTTCGTTCCGTCAAAAATTCGGCGAGCTCTGGGAACCCGCCCCGCTGCTTGCCCGCCTGGCCTCGGAGGACCGCACGTTTGCCGGTCTGGATACGGAGAAAGGAAGTCAAGAGAGTGTCGGCGCACGCTGAAGTCCGCCAGGTCCGCATCGCTCCCAGCGAGGTGGTCATCGAGCGTACCCCCGGTGGCATCATCTACGCTCGCTCGCCCCACCCGCTCGGCCCCTATCCCGAAAAGCTGACGGATCGCCTCGATCACTGGGCCGCCATAGCTCCCGATCGCACCTTCCTCGCCAAGCGCAGTCTCAATGGCGAATGGCGCCGCCTTACCTATGCCGAAGCGCGCACCAAAGGCCGCGCCATCGCCCAGGCTCTCCTGAACCGCGGCCTCTCCGTCGACCGTCCCATCGCCATCCTTTCCGGCAACGATCTCGAACATGCCCTTCTCGGCCTCGGCGCGATGTTCGCCGGCATCCCTTACGCGCCTATCTCGCCCGCTTACTCGCTGGTGTCAACCGATTTCGCCAAGCTCCGCCACATCCTCCAACTGCTCACTCCCGGCCTCGTCTTCGCTGCCAGCGGCGCCCATTTTCAGCGCGCCATCGAAGCCGTCGTGCCCCAGTACGCCGAACTCGTCGTCACCAGAGACCCTCTTCCCAACACCACCCTCTTTTCCGATCTCCTCTCCACCGCTCCCGGCCCTTTCCTCGAAGCCGCCTCCGCCAAAATCACCGGCGACACCATCGCCAAAATCCTCTTCACTTCCGGCTCGACAGGCATGCCTAAAGGCGTCATCAACACCCATCGCATGTGGTCGAGCAATCAGGAAATGGCCTGCGCCATGTTTCCCTTTGTCACCGAAGAGCCGCCGGTCCTGGTCGATTGGCTCCCCTGGAATCACACTTTCGCCGGCAATTCCGATGTCGGTCTCGTGCTCTATAACGGCGGAACGTATTACATCGATGACGGCAAGCCCACTCCCAGTCACTTCCACGAAACCGTCCGCAACTTGAAAGAGATCGCCCCCACCATCTACCTGAACGTCCCCAAAGGTTTCGAAGCCCTCGCCGAGGCGCTTCGCGGCGATGCCGATCTCCGCAAGAACTTCTTCAGCCGACTCCGCCTCATGTATTACGCCGGTGCTGGTCTCTCGCAGCCAGTTTGGGACGCGCTCGAATCGCTCTCCATCGAAAGCTGCGGAGAAAAGATCCTCATGCTCGCGGGCCTCGGCTCCACCGAAACCGCGCCCCACGCCTTGTTCGCCGATCGCGAACAGGCCAGTCAGGCCGGGCACGTAGGCGTTCCCGCTCGCGGTGTCGAGCTGAAATTAGTTCCGGTAGGAGAAAAGCTGGAAGCCCGTCTGCGCGGCCCCAACATCACCCCCGGTTATTGGCGCCAGGAAGACCTCACCAGTGCCGCTTTCGACGAAGAAGATTTCTACAAGCTCGGCGACGCGCTGCGTTTCGTCGATGAAAACGACCCCCGCAAGGGCTTCGTCTTCGATGGCCGCATTGCCGAAGACTTCAAGCTTTCCACCGGCACCTGGGTCAGCGTGGGGCCGCTCCGCGCCAGCTTCCTTCGACATTTCGCACCCTACGTGCAAGACGTCGTCATCGCCGGGCATGACCGCGATTACGTTGCGGCATTGATCTTCCCCGACATCGACGCGTGCCGCCGCATCGCGCCCTCATCCGAACCGCTGGCCAGCGTCGCCGTCCGCGCCCTTTTCGAGCGGCTGCTCCGCGAATTCGCCTGCACGGCCACCGGCAGCTCCAACCGTATCGCCGCCGCCATCCTTCTCGATACGCCGCCTTCGATCGACGCTCACGAAATCACCGATAAAGGCTCACTCAACCAAAGCGCAATCCTCCGTCACCGCGCCGCGGTCGTCGAAGAGTTATACCGCGGTGGGCCGCGCGTTCTCAAAGCTGGAGAAAACTAAGCCATGGCCCTCACTCGCCAAACCATGACCGACGAGCAGCGCAAATCAGTCGCGCTCGAATACCTGAAAGCCTTCGATAACGGCGGCGTCACCTCCACCGGCGGCTCCATCCTCGATCTGTTCGCTTCCGACGCCCAGGTGTGGTTTCCTAAGTGGGGCCTCGCCAACGGCAAAGAGCAAATCGGCAAAATATTCGGCGACGTGGGCGCCACCATCAAATCGATCGCGCACCACTACACCTCAACTGGATCTTCTCCGGCTCCGATACCATCGTGTGCGAAAGAACCAGCCATGGCGAGCACATCCACGGGCCCTGGCGCGCCGGGAACCCCGAATGGGCAGTT
>DATBID010000590.1:0-9314 GCA_036557125.1 Bryobacteraceae bacterium
GTGTGGGGCCATTCCACGGAGCAGCGAAATCTGATCGACCAGTCCGATATCACTGCCGGTCTGGATGCTGTCGCTGCAGTCGGGGACGATCGAATTCAGAAGATGGCCAGAGGGTACGTGAGTCCCGAATCGTTCACCCACGGAACTTCCGCCGAACGTTCGGAGTGGTTCCGCCGTGGTCTCGATTCCGGTGACCTTGCGGTCTGCAATACTTTCTCGCGGTAAGGGCGCTGCTTAATTGTGCTCGTCGCTTGGGTCTATTAGCGCCTGCATGACTGCATTCTCGAAATCCGGGTTCATTAGGCGGTTCGGGCCACTTGCCTGCACCATGAATATTCCGACAATCTTCTCTTTGGGATCGACCCAGAAATGAGTCCCGTATGCGCCGTCCCAGCCGAAGCTCCCGTTGGAGATTGGCGTGTTGGCGGCAATGTGGTCGGAGATGACCTGCACGCATAATCCGAAGCTGCGGCCCTTCGCGCGGCCCGGCACCACGTCGGGCACGAACACCGAAGACATCAGCTCGACAGTTTTTGGCCCTAGCAAACGTTTGCCGTTCAGTTCGCCGCGATTGGCAAGCATCTGGCCGAACTGAAAATAATCTTCGGCGCTGCTCATCAGTCCGCCGCCGCCTGACAAATAGGTTGGGCTGTTCAGCCAGATCGGCTTGTTGTCAACCCGGGTAAGCGCGCTATCCGCTCTGCGATACTGCGTGGCGATTCGCGAAAGCTGTTCCGACGATGGACGCCAGGTCGTGTCCTTCATGCCGAGCGGATCAAGGATGCGCTCGCGGGCAAAGCGGTCAAACGGCTGGCCGGAAACAACTTCGACGACCCGCTCCAGCGTATCGAATGCCGCCGTCGCACTATACTGCCAGCGCGTGCCCGGTTGAAAGTCGAGCGGAGTCGTGCCGAGACGAGGGATGTAGTCGGCCAGACTCTCACCGGCTTTGAGCGAAATCTTCGCCACTTCCGCGCTGCTTGCCGGTCCGCCGCTGTTGAGACCGGAGACATGCGTGAGCAGGTCCTGAATGGTGATCTCGCGTGTCGCAGGGACGGTGTAGAAGAGCGGCGGCGTGCCGCGCGCAGGCGCTGGCGCACCCGCGGGCCGGTCCTCGATCACCGCTACTTTCATGCCCTTGAATTCCGGAATGAACCTCGATACCGGATCCGTCAGGCGGAGCTTGCCTTCTTCCATCATCATCAGAACCGATGTGCCCACAACCGGCTTGGTCATGGACATGATCCAGAACAGCGAGTCTTTCGACATGGGCTTCCTGGCTTCGATATCCGCCAAACCGTGGGCTTCGAAGTGCACGACTTTGCCATTGCGGGCGACGAGGGTCACCGCACCCGAGATGTCATGCGCGTCGATGTGGCGCTGAACCATATCGTGGATGCGCGCAAGACGTTCCGAAGAGAAGCCGGTCTGTTCCGGTTTTGCGGTCTGGACAGATGCTGCCAGCGCAGGCAGGGAGGCAGCGAGAATCACGGAGAGAGTAGATGCGCAACGTCTCATAGACAACTCCTAAATGTCGGCGAGTCTATCACAAAGTTAGATGGTGGGTCCGACTCTAGCGCTCGGCGGTTTCCCAAAACCCCAAGCTGTGTTAACCTCCCTGTGAGCTGTCATGGCATCCCTTTTCCAAAAGTTGAATTTGAAAGACCAGAAGCAGATTGTAATTCTGAATGCGCCGGCGAGCCTTGAAAAAGAAGTTGCCGCGCTCGGAGAACTTACGATCATTCGCGATTTGAAGAAGGCGAAACAACTGACGTTCACCTTGGCATTTGTAACAACGCAGGAACAGGTCGATGCGCTAGGGCCAATGGTTGCGCGAAAGGCCGAAGGAGACGCCGTGGTGTGGTTTGCTTACCCGAAAGGAACGTCGAAGCGATACAAATCCCAAATCAACCGAGACCACGGTTGGGATGTGCTGGGTAAGGAAGGTTTTGAGCCGGTACGCATGGTGGCAATCGACGAGGACTGGTCGGCGATCCGATTCCGGCGCGCGACATTCATCAAGAACATGACCCGTGCTCGGGAACATCGACTGACAGAGCAGTCAAGAACTCAGCGATCGAAGGCTTGAGCCGCCCTCAGGCGGCTTTGGCCGCCACCGCTTGAGCCAGCTTCTCTTGATAATTCGCGACGGTCACCATGACCGCGTATTCTTCCGGACGAAGCCCCAGACCGGCGTAAGCAGCGTACTGCTGCTCTCCCTGCTCGATCACTCGAAGCAATGATCCCTCTGAGTAGGCTTCAATCACGGCAGGATGGACATAATACCTCCGGCATGTCGCCGTGCGGTTCCCTAGCCGTTGCGCCACGCGCTTCACCGCGCCGGCAACCGACCGCTTGACCGCGCTCGGACTAGTGGGAGGCCCGGCCGTGGACAACTCCCGTACCGCCAATACGGTGCCCGCCCAGGTGCGAAAGTCCTTCGCAGTGAAATCGTGTCCGGTAATTTCGCGGATATAGGCATTAACATCGGCCGAATCGACCGCGCAAATTTCTCCATCCTCGGCCACGTACTGAAAGAGCTCATAACCCGGGAGCTCCTGGCACTGCTTCACAATTTGCGCCAAGCGCCGGTCGGTGAGTTCAATCGTATGCTCCACACCACTCTTGCCGCGGTAGCGGAAAAGCAGCTTCGTGCCCGCAATGCGGACGTGCTTGTTGCGTAGCGTGGTGAGGCCGAACGAGTCGTTCTCGCGGGCATATTCGTCGTTTCCCACCCGGATGAAGGATGTTTCCAGCAGCCGCACTACCGTGGCGAGCACTTTCGGTTTGGGCAACTGGGGCAACTGCAGATCCTCTGCGACGCGTTTGCGGATTAGCGCCAGGACCGTCCCAAACGCAATCATGCGGCTAAATTTAGCTTGGTCGCGCACTGACCGGTATTGCGGATGATACCGATACTGCTTTCGTCCTTTCGCGTCCCACCCGAATGCCTGCAGGTGTCCGTTCGGGGAAGGACAGATCCAAACGTCCTTCCAGGCCGGAGGAATGGCCAGCGATCGGATGCGCCGTAGGTGCTTCAAATCGCGCAGCGGGGTTCCCCCGGGGTCCAGATAGCGAAAACCCGCTCCGCAGCGAACCCGATGAATGCACGGACCGCCCCCACTGACGTATCGCAGCCCTGCCTCTGCCGCCGACTCCTGCGGATCGGTCGAAAACATACCAATGAAGATGCAGGCAATCGTTATGCCATATGCGAAGCTATGTGCGTTTGATCGGGGGCTCAGTGTTGCCTGCGTCACATCCGGCAGAAAATTCACCGGCAGAGTTTGTTTCGGCACGTCTTATACTTGTCAACGTGCGAGCGGCAATCAAGCAGTTGGGCATCGCAAACCTGGTCTTGTTAGGGAGTCTTTTGAATGAGAGCAGGCTTGCGAAAGCGGATGTTGCTTATACGTTTACGACGATCACGGATCCAAACGCGGCAGGGAAAATTGACGTTAGGGCCATCAATAATAATGGTCAAATTTTAGGAACATTGACCAATGCATCGGCGACGCACTTTTTCGTAGATACCAACGGCAGCTTCGCCACTATTGCCTTCGATTTCCCGCTCCACACTGCGGCAGCGGGGTTCAACGACACGGATCAAATCGTTGGGTGGTATACAGCTCTCGGAGCTTCGCATGGTTACGTCTACGCAAATGGAGCGTTCACGGCACTCGATTTTCCCGGCGCGACAACTTATGGTGGCACTCAGGCTTATGCGATCAATGATCTCGGTCAAATCGTAGGAGGTTACGCCGATAGTTCCGGCGCTCATGGGTTTCTATACTCTCGCGGTACGATTAACCCGCTCGATCTTCCATTCTCCCTCGTCACGCCTACAGCAATAAACAACAAAGGAGAAATCGTCGGACAATTCGGAGCCGGTTCGAGTGCGGCAAGTTTTCTCGACGCAAACGGCACATTCACCACATTCCAAGATCCGAATGCAACACAGGGAACGTACGCTACGGGGATAAACGACAACGGAGAAATCGTGGGATATTTCTTTGACTCCACTGGCTCTCACGGTTTTATCGATAGTAGTGGGGTGTTTACGACTATCGACGCCCCCTCCGCGACGAGCGGAACGTACCTTTTGGGAGTCAATGACAGCGGCGAACTGCTTGGGTCATATGCCGATCGAAGGAGGTCTTACGGCTTTATCGCGGTCAAGCCGCCATCTTCCGTACCCGAGCCGCGCACTTTGCCAGCTTTGGCTGGATGTGTCGCGGTTGTTGCGATTTTCTGTTACCGAAGATTGCGCCTACCCGTTTAGCCGACCTGTCTCGGAGAAACGTTACTGTTGAGCGCTCCCTGACGGTCGCGGCTCCGATATGGGCGATTTCGGATCTTGATTTACTGGAATGGCTTCGATCAGGTCGAGGTCCTTTCCCTTGTCGGCCCCTCCCATTACCAGGATCGAGTGGCCATCCGCCACGGCTCGATGCGCGACGCGCGGCGTTCCGCTGCCGACTTTTTCCCAGCTCTGTTCCGAACGGTCGAGGCGGTACAGCGTGCCATCGGCCACGCTCACATACAGATTGCCCGCATCGACGGCGGCGGCCGGGGCGAAGGGGTTGACGCCGGCGCCGGGAAGCGCCGGGCCTTTCGTCCAGGTTTTGGTCCGCGGATTGTAAATATCGACGTCGCCCACCACCTTGCCCATGTCAGTGATGCCGCCCATGACGAACATTCGGCCCTGGTAGGCGGCGGCAATCAACGCGCGCCGGCGGAACGGCTGCGGCGCGCTTTTCCATTCCAATTTGGGCGCGGCCAGGTCAAGCGTTAGCATGGTATCGGCCCAATGTTGGCCGGCTTTTCCTTCCATGTCCCAGCCGCCGGCGACGATCAGTTGATCGCCGATGACGACGACGTCGTGCGAGGAGCGCGGCTCAGGCATCGGTGGAAGCGCTTCCCACATCTGAGACGCGGGATCGAAGCGGGCGCAATCGGCCACCGAGAAGTTGTCGGCGGGCTGCCCGGGCTGATTGCGGGGCATCATGCCGCCGATGCGATAGATCTTTCCGGCGTAGGTGACCAGGTTCATCCCTTGCAGACCCGGGCCGCCGGGCAGGTCTTCCCACTTGCCCGGAGCAGCGAGGTTCATGCGAAAGAACTTCCCGGAGACGGCGTTGATGGAATATGAATGGGTCTGCGCCACATGGCCGCCGTAGATGTAGAGCCAGCCGCCGCTGACAACGGCGCCAAAGCTGGCTGCGGCTTCGGGCATAGTGGCGAAAGACACCGCCGCCGATGCCGCGGTAGCCAAAGCGGGCGCCGCCATGAGCATCCAGATTATTCGAGAAGATTGCCGTCTCATATCACCCTTGTTCCGCGTTGCCGCGGTGATCTCCGACTGATCTCCAGCGCGTTTCTAACCACATCTCGAAATTGGGCGGCGATGGATGTTCAGTAACGCCAGCTTTTGAGGTCCGCTCCAGGAGGCGCGGTTGCCTGAATGCGCTCGACGATCCTCGGCATGAACATCTGGTTGTAGTGAAGACGCGAGTACCAGTTGGGATGGTCCGGGTCGCCGTTCCAACAGTGTTCTGCCCGGGGACCGTAACGGACTTCGCCTTCGTAAGGCACGCCGTGGCCGGGTGTGCCTGTTTGCTTGAGGAAATCCTCCATCAGGTAGACTGCGTCGTTCAGAAAGTAGGTGTCGTCTGACCCGACATAGATATGAAGCTTGCCCTGCAGCTTTGGTCCGAGGGTCATCCAGTCGCGCTGCAGAATCGCGTTCAGGTCGTAGTGGGCGCGCCAGTATTCGGCGGTATCGTGATCGATAATACCAGTATGCTTGTCGAAGATCGGTTGCGGATAGCCGTCCTTACCAACCGGAGAATAAACAGCTTGCCAGATGTCGAACTGCTCACCGGAGCGCCCGTGGTCGCCAAGGGCCGCTTCGTAAGCGACGTTGTCGCGCATGGTAGCGAGGGTATGACCGAGATAGTCGCGCATAGCCGGCTGCTCAATGCGCTTGTTCGCGCCCGGTAGAAAAAATACATTGTCCTGCTTGTAAAGATCGACGGTGAGGAATGCGTGGAAATCTACCGGATCGGGGCAGGCCACGAATGCGCCATTGGAGTGATCGGGATAAAACATCTGCGCGGCGAGCGATTCCCAGCCGCCGGTTGAGCCGCCATAGACGAATCGTGCCCAGCCCCGGCCGATGGCGCGAAACTGCCGCTCGATCGCAGGGATCAATTCGGTTTCGATGGCATCGCCATAAGGTCCGACATTGACTGAGTTCACGGCGTAGGAATCGTCGTAGAAAGGATTGGCATGCTGGAGCTTCACAATCAACATGCGAGGCGTGCCGGGCGCGATCCACGACTGATAGTTTTTGTACGCCTCCTGTTGCTGAATACGGTTGTAACCGGCGAGATGGAAACGCTCGGAGTAGTCCGGCTTCAGGTTGGGGTCGGGCGGCGTTTCGCGGAAATCGTTGAAGTCGGACGCAAAATGGTCGTGGAAGATAATGAGCGGATAGTGCGCTTGGGGATGCGAATCAAAACCTTCGGGCACGAGCACGATTGCGGAAAGATACATTGGACGGCCCCAGAACTTTGTGAGCAGAGCGGATTGAATGCGGATATGACGAACATATTTGGTGTCGGGCTCGGGCTTAATCGGAGGGATCGCGTCATCCATGACAACTTCGATGGGCGGCGCTCCGGGGCCGATGCGCACTTTGCGCGGCTTCGACAGCAAATTGCCCGGCGCAAGATTCCAGTGCTGGCCCTCACCGCGGTCGGGCGCGAGCTTGATGATCTTGCCATCGGCGCGGTGAAAAGTTTCGTAGATGTTGAGGACCGACTGGATCGTGTACTCGCCCGGCGGCACATCCTTCAACGATGCGCGCGGGTAGCCCTGGGCATTGCCGCCAACCGCCAGGGGAGAGTCGGGTTTCCAGCCGTCGACTGTAACACCGAACACCATCTGCGACTTAGCCGTGTCATCGATCTGCATGCGCGGCTCCGCACTCGGATCATTCGAGAGCAATAACAAAAGCCGGCCGTCGAGCGGCTTTGCCGAGCGGGCAGCCGGGAACCGAACAGTGATGGTCTGCGCGGAAAGCACCGCTATCGAGAGCAGCCAGGCCGCGGCTACAAAACAGAAGCGGAGAGAGGGCATAACGAAGTATAGACCCGACGCAAGAATCGGTTCCCGAACCACGGCTGCCGCGGAAAGAGGAAGTATGGGAGCGGTCGCTATTGAGTTTACAAAAGACGTGCGTGTGTTCGTCCGACAGTAAGGAGTGCAAAATCTTACGTTTCAGCGTCACGACTGTCCGCGCGATTACTAGATAGGTATGTCGTTGTAAATTTTGCAGAGAGCCTCGCGAATATCGATTGACATGGGAAATCTTCGATTAATAATAGTTATACTTTCCCTAAATCAGGCCGTTATGGAGTTTCATGAGGAGGGTCGTTTTAGGGATCCCGGTGGTCTAAGTTTCTCAGGAGCGAGGTAAGCCCTGAGCGGCCAGGACGAGTAACCTAGACTATCAAACTAACAGCATGGAACGAGGAGGCTTTAGCATGAAGAATATCCGTGTATCTGCTCTGTCCGATAAATCAGAGTCTGACGTATCGACTCACTCCAAAGAGGCAAACCGGCGCTCTTTCCTTCGACGTGGCTTGACGGCTGCGGGTGCGGCCGGCGCCGGCGTGAGCCTGTGGGCCAATGACAATGCATTGAGCGGCCTACTTCTACCGGGAGACGCCGCAATACTGAGATTTCTCGCCGCGATCGAAATTATTGAGACCGACCTTTGGGTGCAATATAACGAACTCGGTGGAATCCAAGATAGTGAAGTTCCCGGCGGCAGCGGCAGTCCCACTTACACCGCTGCGCTTCAAAATCTCGATTCCGATATGGCCCAGTACATCCACGACAATACCGAGGATGAGTTCACGCATGAGACGTTTATCAATGCCTATCTCACATCCAAACACGCCGCTGCGGTAAGTTTGGAACCATTCCGTACTCTGCCGGGTAGTATGGCAACGGGATCCAGTGGGAAGCTGCGGATCACAAACCTGATGCGACTTAGTGTAGACACCAGTTGGTATACCCGTTACCGGGATCCCAACAATAATCCTGACCTTAATCCGAATTTTGTCTTTCCGCAAGCCGTCCCCGGCCTGAATAGCGGCGCATTCACGGCGATCCCCCGAACGGATGCCGACTTGAAACCGCAGGCACACATTCAGGCAATTGCCAACACGGCCGGGTTCCATTTTGCGACCATTGAACAGGGTGGCACCAGCCTCTATCCGTCGCTTGCACAGAGAGTGAATAGTGTTGAAGTGCTGCGGATCTTGCTAAGCATCGGCGGTACCGAGATCACGCATTTTCAGACCTGGCATGATAAGGCAGGCAATGCGGTGTCAGAACCTCTTGCGCCCCTTACCGATCCTACCAATGGGCTGACGTTCCCGAATCTCAACGCGCCTCCCTTCGGCGGACAGGAGTTCCAAACCAACCTGATCATGCCGGAGCCTTGCCCGTTTCTCAGTCAAAGCCTTCCAGTATGTTCGATCATCCGGCCAACAGCGACTGCCGGCGCAGCCATGGGCACACTCAATTTTTTGACGGCCATGGGCCTGTTCATTGGCCAGACACCGGCGTTCTTTACATTCATGCAAATATTGGCACTAGCCGCCGACAACGCCAGACGGTTTTTCTGACGCCCGGCGCCTCGGGCGTCGTCCTTTTTTGCCGCCGGATTTGTAAGCATGGCCGAAACCGCTTAGTTACCGCAAGTTTCAACCAGCTCGCCCTTTCTCTATTGGGCCGGCTCCGGCCGGGCCGTAGCCGTGGCCCCAGAGGCGCGGTGAGGGCGTCTGCGCGAATAGCAGCTAGAGTGAGAAATGCCGCTTATGGGCGGCCACCGGTTGTTCCGGAGTTTGGGGTTGCCGAACCGGTTTCCCGACGCGCTAAAGTTCTTCGGTGAGCTTTCGGGCACTCCCAAGGTTCGGGCCATTTTATGCAGGAATTCGTCTAAAGAAAAACGCCGTGCGTACCGTTGCAGGTCTTGGGGAACAATCCGGAGTTCCAGTTTCTCCAGATGTGACAATGCAGCCTCCAACTGGTTCTCATCCGGCGAGTCATAAAACACTCCGCCGCAAGGCTCGCGCAGCGGCACGCTTTCGAGAACCCCACCGCGGCCGAGCGCAACCACCGGCTTACCGCTCGCCAGCGCTTCCACGGCAGTCATTCCGAAATCTTCTTCGCCCGGCAAAATGAGAGCCCGGCACGATGCATATAGGTCACGAAGCTCGCCATCGGGCACGCGGCCG
>DATBID010000591.1:0-11058 GCA_036557125.1 Bryobacteraceae bacterium
TGCCGCTGCCGATGACCGTACCCACGACAATCGAGGTGGCGGACCACAGTCCGAGATCGCGTTTCAGGCCGGTTTCAGGAGTGGGTGTTTTGGGGAGCAAGTCTTTGGTCCTGTTTTGGGGTGGGCTCGAAGAGTGATGCAATCAGGCCGCCGCAGAAAGTGACGCTCGCGCCAATCACCACGTACCACGTGAAAGCGACTGGGGTGCGGAAGCGGACGTAAAGAACCGCGGCGAGTCCCGCCACTACACCAATTATCGCGGCGCGGACCCCTGGCTTGGTGGTAAGCACTCCCAGCAGAAAAACACCCAGTAGCGCGCCCGCGGGGATAGATCCGATGGCGAGGCCGGCTTCGAGAACCGAACCCCAGTGGCGAGCCATAATACCGATGGCCAGCAGAACGGCGCTCCAGGCAATGGTGGCGATGCGGGCTTGCAAGAGCGCGTGCTCGGCACTGGGCGCTCCCTGACGGTCGCGGCTCGGATGCGTGGTGCCGCGGCTCGGTACGGTCTCGTTGCCGCTCGGGTGGCGATGGAGAAAGTCCACTACAACGGTGGCGGCTAGAGAATTCAACGCCGCGCTCAGGTTAGCCATGGCCGCCGCCAGGATCGCTGCGATGGTAAGCCCGGCCACTCCGGGCGCGAGATTTCGCCAGAGAAATTCCGGATAAATGCGATCCGTTTCGGCGGGCGGGGCAAGGCCGGAGTCGCGATAGTAGACAAACAAGAGTACACCGATGAGCAGGAACAGGCCGAACTGCACGAAAATCACGGCCCAACTC
This sequence comes from Bryobacteraceae bacterium, assembly GCA_036557125.1. GTDB lineage: Bacteria > Acidobacteriota > Terriglobia > Bryobacterales > Bryobacteraceae > PSRJ01. The sequence goes on from DATBID010000591.1 coordinate 781, forward strand.
GCCATCAGCGCGGTGCGGCTCTGCCGGAGGTCGCGCGCGCTCAACAGGCGCTGCACCATGAGCTGATCCGTGCCGTGGCTCGCCATTGTGAGGAAGCAGCCGCCGACAATTCCCGCCCAAAACGTGTAGGGCGAAGAAAGGGAGAAATGGAAATCCAGAAGTCGAAATTTTCCGGCGGCGCCGGCTACGGCTAATACGTGCCCCCACCCGCCAGGGATATGCGCAAGGATTACAAAAAAGCTGATAGCTGCACCCGCAACATAGAGACACATCTGCACCACGTCGGTCCAAATGACTGCCGTCATCCCGCCTTCAAACGTGTACACCAAAGTAAGGAGGAGAATGACAACAATCGACCAGACATCGCCGGTGCCTAATACGATGGAAACGACCAGGGAAATCGCAAAAACCCGTACCCCTTCAGCCAGCGCGCGCGTCACAAGGAATATCGAGGCTGTGAGTCCGCGGACAGGCTCTCCGAACCTGCGTCGCATCAGTTCGTACGCTGTGAACATCTCCCCCCGGAAATAATGCGGAAGCAGGATAAGCGAGATCACGATCCGAGCCAGCAGGTATCCGAAAACCACCTGTAAAAATCCCAGGTTGCCGGTGAAGGAGAGCGCGGGGGTGCCCACAATGGTGAGGGTGCTCGTCTCTGCCGATACGATCGACAGGGCGATGGCCCACCACGGGGTCGCTCTTCCCCCAAGGACATAGTCCCGAAGAGTTTTTTGGCCTTTGCGGAAATGCGCTCCGAACCACGTAATAAGGGCCAGGTAGGCTAGAATCACTCCCAGATCGACCAAATGCATGCTCGTGATTTCCAGCATAGCTGGCATCTGATATGATTTCTCATTCGGAACCGGAAGAGCTGGTACGGTGTCGAATCACTTGCACAACGGGGAAGCCTCGGCTATACTCCCGGAGTGCCGCTGAACGGCTACGGTCCGGACGCTCATTTGCACAAAACCGCGGGAATCGAGGAGGCGCACGTGCACAAGATTCTTGAAAATGGAAAACGATTGGCGGTCCTCGCCACACTGGGTGCGTTTGCCGGGTTGGCATTTGTCCCTTACGCTCATGCGCAGGGGGCCGCGGCCCAGCCCCAAAAGAAGGTGAAGGACATGGGGGAGTACGATCTCTACAACAACTCGATCAAAGAGACGGACCCCGCTAAGAAAGAACAATTCCTGGATCAGTGGACCGAGAAATATCCGGACACGGATTATCAGGATGAGCGCTTGCAGCTCTACAACCAGGACGCGCAGGCTTTTGAGCAGGCGAAGAATGCGCAGAAGGTTGCCGAGGTCGCAGCCAAGATTATCCAATTGGGGCAAAAGATCCTGGCGAAGGATCCCAAGAACCTGGCTGCGCTCACGCTAATTCCTGCCAACGTCCAGAAAATTCCGAATCCCACGCCCGAGCAGCTTTCGGCCGCGCAAGATGCCTCGAAGACGCTGCTCGCGAACCTCGATTCGTTAAAGCCTCCCAACGCGACCGACGCTGCGTGGAACCAGGCCAAGCCGCAACTGCAAACGCTTGCCAAGGGCACCATCGAATGGGTGGAGACCAAGCCGGCGCGTGACGCTACGGCAAAGAACGATCTCCCTGGGGCGGAGGCCGCATGGACCAAGCTCGTGCAGGCCCATCCGGATAACGGCCAGTACGCCTACCAGCTCGGTTCAATCATGATTGCGGAGAAGGATCCGAACAAGGTTCCGACGGCGATTTATGAAATCGCGCGGTCGCTCGAGGTTCCGGGCCTCCCGCAACAGAACCGCGCCCAGGTGGAAGCCTATCTGACGAAAATTTATAATCAATACCACGGCGCTGATCCTGACGGTCTGAAGCAATTGCGGGCGCAGGCGCAAACGGCGGCACTGCCGGGTCCCGATTTCAAAATCAAGACGGCCGCCGTAGTCGCCGCGGAAAAAGAAGAGGAGTTCCGGGAGAAGAACCCGCAGCTCGCCCTGTGGTTGGGAATTAAGAAGCAGCTTGTGGATCCAGCCAACGGGCAGCAGTACTTCGAGTCCAATATGAAAGGCACGGGCCTGCCAAAACTGAAAGGCACGCTGGTGGAGGCGAAGCCGGCCTGCCACCCCAAGGAACTCGTGGTAGCGATGTCCGATGCGACCACCCCGGAAGTAACGCTCAAGCTGGATATGCCGCTCACGAACAAGCCGGATTTGGGCAAGGAGATCCAGTTCGATATGGGCGAGCCGACAGCCTTCGCCTCAGACCCGTTCAACTTAACCTTGGACACGGAGAAGGACAAAATTGAGGGGATCACCGGCGAGGCTTGCACAGCCCCAAGAGCGCCCGTGAGAAAAGGCGTAGCAAAAAAGAAGAAGGCCGAATAGCCGTCATTTTTCGGGAGCCTGCTCGGCTCCGGCCAGCGCCAGGCTGAAGAGGACTCTGGCAACCGGATTGATCGCCGGTGCGCCTTTCAAGTCCTCGAACCGCTGCTGGAAATTTTGGGCTGCCGTCACGATTCGGTGACACGAATCGGGTTGCGCCGCCACCAGCAGCGCCCCTAACCCCAGCACGGCGACTATGTGTGCCTTCCGAATCATCTTGCCTATAAGACGCTACGGGTACGACAAACGTTAGCGCTGCCACTGGTCAATTCGAGCTAAGAAAGCCCAGCCCTAAAGTGCGGTTTTCGGGAAAGCCACTATCCTGCTGCGAGAATTCGTCTTACCGGGCAGCGGCTGGACCCTCCCTGATAGTCGCGGCTCAGAAGCTCTCCGCGCTTCGCGTGGTTGGCAGGCGAAAGCGCCTGCCCCACCCGTTCAGCGGCCCCTGAGATGCTGTACCTTTCGGCAGGGAGCGATTAATGAAAGCAGTGTTTCTCATCGGCCGGATTGTGTTTGGCGGTTTCTTTTTGTACCACGGCATCGAACATTTCCGGCAGCGAAGGCAATTCACGGACTACGCCCGGTCGAAGAACGTCCCGTCCGCCGATGCGGGCGTAATCGTCAGCGGTCTTATGCTGTTGGCCGGCGGGGCCAGCATCATACTCGGGCTGAAACCAAAGCTCGGCGCGCTCGCGATTGCCGCTTTCCTGGGCGGCGCATCGCCCCTGATGCACGATTTTTGGCGGCAGGAGGATCCGAATCAGCGGATGAGCGAAATGTACCAGTTCGAAAAGAATCTCGCTTTGCTGGGGGCAACCCTGGCGCTGATGGGTATGAAGGAGCCTTGGCCTGTAAGCGCCAGCCGCGTTCAGCACGCCGGTAGACCGCAGCGAGTGCTGGAATTCGCGCGCAAACTGGCTGCATAGCGTCAGCCTCGGGTCTATTCAGTCTCTTCGCAGTAGCAATCGGAGCAGAAACATGTTGAAGCTCGCCAAAATTCTGTGCCCGGTAGATTTTTCGGAATATTCCTCGAAGGCTTACGAGTACGCATATTCGTTTGCCCGCCACTACGGTGCCAAGCTCTTCGTGCAGCACGCGGCTGAGCCTTGGCTCGATCTGCATAGAAGTTACGTCTCCCCCGAATTCATCGAGCAGACGTATGAACGCCAGGTGACCGCGCTGGAGGGGCAAGTGCGGGAATTGATCGCAACCCACTCGCGCGACAACATCGAAGCTGAAACCGTGATTCAGTTCGGGTCCCCCGCGGATTCGATCCTTGCGCTCGCCGGGAACGAGCGGGTAGATCTGATCGCGATGGGCACGCACGGCCGCCGCGGTCTGGATCGCCTCGTGCTTGGTTCCACGCTTGAGAGGGTCCTCCGCAATGCTCAATGTGCGGTCCTGGCCGTTCACAAACCGGTACGTGATTTCGCGAGCCCGGCGAATCCGGACGACCCCATTCAGCTCCGGCGCATCCTGTGGTGTACCGATTTTTCGGAAGACTCGCCGCGTGCGCTCGAGTTTGCCCTTTCCCTTGCCCTCGAGTACCACGCGGAAATTACGCTGCTGCACGTGCTGGAGGCGGGCGAGGACACCGATCAGGAGCGGCATGGGATGAGACTCCTTGAAGACGTGATACCGGATGAAGTGCGGACTTGGGCAGAGCCTGTGTCACTTGTGTTGAGGGGAGAACCCTATCGGAAGATCGTAGAGCATGCGGATCGGGCCCAAACCGACTTGATCGTCATGGGCGTACGCGGACGTAACATTGTGGACCGCGCAATCTTCGGCTCGACAACCTACCGAGTCATTCAGCTTGGGCCGTGTCCCGTCCTGACCGTCAGAACTTAGTTGATCTAATTTCAGCCGATGTGAACGGGCGTTCCGGCGTGCGCGGTTTTGAGAGGTTTCGCGCGTCTGCGCTGTAGTGCCTTCCGTACAGCGCGTTCCGCCCCGGCGAGAGCACCGTCAATCGCAAGTCCGGGCGCGCGTTCCAGGTGTTCGAAAACCACGCTCGGAAGGCCGCTCAAGACTACTTTGACCCGGCATAATTGATCGACGCCGCCGCGAGGCCCGTTTACGTCCGTCACGCGGACGCTAACGCGTTCGATGGACTCCGCGAACTTTCCGAGCTTCAAACCGAGCTTTCGCCGGATGTCCTTTTTGTACTCTTCACTGAGATTCACTCCCATTACGCGAACATGAGATGGAACCAGAGGCGATCGTGCGCGGCCGGTTATCGGTTTGAGAGCTTTGGGCAACTGGGCCGGGAAAGGCGCGCGTTTTCTGCCTTCCGGTGTTTCGTGCTGTGAACGCGTTTCTCGGCTATGCTCGTCCAGAACGTCCGTGGCAGTTACGATACCTACGAGCCGGCCGCCCTCAACAACGGGCAAGCAGCCGATTCTACGCCTTAGCATCAGCTCGGCTGCCTCGGCGAGTGTGGTTTCCGGTCCGGCGCTCACAAGATCCGCTGTCATCAGGTCTCGAACTGTGTAGTCGGAATCGTCCGGGCGGAGCAGATCCCGCTCGGAAAGGATCCCGGCCATGCCCTCGTCCTCCGCAACCACCAGGTGACGTATGCGCCGGCGCTTCATTTTGGACAGGGCAGCGCTCACTGTTTCCGTGGGATCGATTGTAACGACGGCGGTTCTCATCATGTGGCGAAGCTGCATGCAGGACCTCTGTGACCAGTCTGAGCATTTACCGCTCCACCGTCTTTGAGCGACCGGAACGGTGACGGATCTGAGGCAACCAGTGCTACGTTGCATGAATTCGCGTTCGACCGCTCTCTGTGGTCGCGGCGCGGAACTCCGCGCTGCGCGCGGTTGGCGGGCGGAAGCGCCTGCCCCACCTTCAGCTTGATTGCGGCGGCGGCCCGGCTCCATTCTTTGCGGCCCGCTCCATCACACTCCTTAAATCGGAAAGAATATCCACGGGGAGCGGAAAGACGATGGTGGTATTCTTCTCCGAACCGATCTCGACCAGCGTTTGCAAATAGCGAAGCTGGATGGCTACGGGCTGCCGCTGGATCACTTCGGCCGCCATGCTTAGCTTCTCGGCCGCCGTGTATTCGCCTTCGGCGTGGATGATCTTGGCGCGCCGTTCGCGTTCCGCTTCGGCCTGTCGGGCGATGGCGCGGATCATGGATTCGGGCAGATCCACCTGTTTGACCTCTACCATGGTGACCTTTATTCCCCAGGGAGAGGTGTGCTGATCGAGAATGGATTGCAGCCGCACATTGAGTTTCTCGCGCTGGCTCAGCAGTTCGTCAAGTTCGACTTCGCCCAACACGCTGCGCAGCGTGGTCTGCGCAAGCTGCGAAGTGGCGTAGAGGAAGTTGGCCACTTCCACCACGGCGGGGCGCGGGTCGATCACACGGAAGTAGACCACCGCATTCACCTTCACCGTGACGTTATCGCGAGTGACCACGTCCTGCGAGGGCACCTCGAGCGTATCCACCCGAAGGGAAACGCGCACCATGCGGTCGATGGGCGCAAATACCAGGATCACTCCTGGCCCTTTGGCCTGCGGCAGAACGCGCCCCAGGCGGAAGATCACGGCACGCTCGTATTCGCGCAGAATTTTGATGGAACTGAGCAGGTAAATCGCGATGATGATCGCGATAATAATGCCGGGGTCGATCATTTGGGACCTCCATTCCGCTCGGCTGCCGGTTCAACGGCTAACTTCAAATCGTGGACCGCCGTGACACGCACGCGCGCTCCCGCTATTACAGGCTGCCGCGCCACCGCGTCCCAATATTCGCCGCGCACGAAAACTTTGCCCTCCAGCGCGAGAGCGGTGATCGCGGAGCCGGTCTCGCCGATCATTGCCTGCGGTCCGGTTGTTACTTTATTACGGCGCGCGCGCATTGCAATCGACAGCAGGAAAACTGTGATCAAAGAAAAAGGCAGCGCCAGAGCGACGGCCGTTTCCCAATGAATGCGCATCTCCGGGATCGGACCGTTAACCAACATCATCGCGCCCAGCACCATGGCGATGGCGCCGAACAGCGCCAGGACGCCATGCGTCCCGAACTTCGCCTCCAGCACAAAAGCCGCCAGCGCCACGATCAGCAGCGCCGCGCCCAGCCAGTTAATCGGCATCACGGAAAGCGCCGATAGTCCCAGCAGCAAGAGGATCGCTCCCACCACGCCCGGAGCGATCAATCCCGGATTCGTGAACTCTACGTAGATGCCGAGCGCGCCGAGCACCAGCAGAACCAGCGCCAGGTTGGGATCGGCAATCGCCGAGATGAATTTTTGCCGCGCGGAGTCGTGATACTCTTCGATCACCGCGCCGCCGGTGTGCAGCGTTTGTGTAGCGCCGTTGAAGCGCGTGATCACGCGGCCATTGAGATCTTCGAGAAGCGCATGCTCGTCAGGCGCGATCAGATCGATCAAATGATCGTCTAGCGCTTCGCGCTCGGTGAACGATTTGCTCTCACGCACCGCGCTTTCTGCCAAATTCGCGTTCTTTCCGCGCTTGTAGCAGATGCTGCGCATATAGGCGGCAGCGTCGTTTTCCACCTTTTGCTTCTCTACGGCGTCCATTTCGCCGCCGAGAGCTACGGGGTGCGCGGCGCCTGTGTTGGTTCCCGGCGCCATAGCGGCCAGGTCGCCGGATTCCAGAATGAAAAAACCGGCCGAAGCGGAGCGCCCGCCGCTGGGCGCAACATAAGTAATCACAGGGATAGGTGAAGCTACAATTTCTTCAATGGTCTCGCGCATCGCATCCATGAGGCCGCCAGGCGTGTTGAGCCGCAGAATCACGGCCACCGCGCCCTCCCGCTTCGCTTCCGCCAAGGCGCTGGAGACGATTTCGGTGGTGACGGGATGGATCATCCCGTCGATGTTCGCGGAAATCACGATGGGCGCGCCGGGCCGCGGCGCTGCGGACACAGCGACCAGAGCCCAGAGGCCCGCGGCAATCCCTAACTTGGCAAGTGACATGCTAACCTGCGCAACCTAACCTAATCTTACATCACCGGATGTGGCGGTCCGAAAACTCACAAATGACATGAGATTCATAGAATTTTTTGATGCTGACCTCAAGCGCAAATCGCTATACTGAGTTTTCCGGAACGTCAGTTTACTCCTTATGGCAAGAAAGACCAACAGTGAAACCAATCACCTAATCTCCACGGGCGCGGCGTCATCCCCAAGAAAAACGCGGCCCCGGACGGCAACTCCCGCGCAGTCCCCACGTTCCGTGACCGCCGCGGAGACAGAAACATCGGTTAGCGTTTCAAACATTTCTTCCGGTTATGTAGAACAAAACAGTGCGGAACCTTCGCAGGATGAGATTGCCCGGCTGGCCTATCGGTATTGGCTGGACCGCGGTTGCCAGGGCGGCTCCCCGGAAGAAGACTGGCTCCGTGCCGAGCAGCAGCTCCGCCACCGCCAGGCAAACGGGTAGCGGCGCGGGGCTTTTGCCCGGCGCGATCTATCGAACCAGGACGAATCGGGCCCTCGACCGCTCGAATGTTTAACGGAGCGAATCGCCGGGCGGAAGCCCGGCGGCAGGCTGAAAGTCTGACCCCACCAAAACCGGATTGTGGAAACGCGCACAATGATACCATCGTCCGTACAACATGCTCCGGCCCTCTATTCTGGTGTTTCTAAGTGCGTTTCCCCTACTGGCTCAGTTTGCGCCTAACCGCTACACGCTGCTGTTGCAGGACGCGCCCGTAGCGTCGCGGTTTGCCACCCGCGCAGAAATGAATTCCGCCGTCGGGCGGGCCTACCGCGCCCAGATTGAAGCGCGGCAACAGAGCGTCTTAAATGAGTTAGCGAATCGCCGTATTCCGGTGACGGGATCGACGTCCGTTCTGATCAACGCCATTTTTGTCACCGCGCCGCCGGGCCGCGTTTCTGAAATGCTGCGCATCCCCGGCGTTACAGGCGCGCGCCCCATGCACCGCCTGAAATTATTTCTCAACGCGGCCACTACGCTGATGAACGCACCTGCCGCATGGAACCTGGTGGGCGGGCAGGCAAACGCGGGTAAGGGCCTGAAGATCGGCGTGATCGATACAGGCATTGATAACACTCACCCGGCATTCCAGGATTCCACTCTGCCTATGCCTGCGGGCTTTCCCATCTGCGATCAGTACACGAGCCAGCACTATAACTGCGCCAGCTTCACGAATAACAAAGTGATCGTGGCGCGCAGTTACGTGCGGCAGATTGCCACGGCATTCCTGGAGAATCCCAGCAATCCGGCGCCGCAATCGATGCCGGACGATTACACTCCCCGCGACCGCGTCGGCCATGGCACAGCAGTAGCTTCGGCTGCTGCCGGCAACATCACCACGGGCGCGGCAGTCGCCGCTACCGGGAGCCCGCTGACATTTTCGGGAATGGCGCCCAAAGCTTATCTGGGTAATTACAAAATTTTCGGCTCGCCTGGCGTGAACGACGGATTCGGCACGGAAGACATCATGATCCAGGCGCTGACGGACGCAATCGGCGACGGCATGGATATTGTGACTACCTCGATCGGATCGACGCCTGCCATCTCCGGCGCGCTTGATATCTCCTGCGGCGGCCCTTGCGACCCTCTTGCCTACGCTTTTGAAATGGCCGCCAAAAAAGGCATGATCATCACGGTGGCCGCGGGCAACCAAAACGGCGATCAATACGGCTATTACCAGAATTATCCGTATTTCAACTCCATTTCCACGCCCGCCACAGCGCCTTCGGTGATCGGCGTCGGCGCCACGCTCAACTCGCACGTGCTCGCTCCCAGCGTCATGGTGAACGATCCCAATGTGGCCTCGAATTTGAAGGGCATTGCCGCCGAGCCTTCGTTCTTTCCCACTTTCTTTCCTTCGGCGCTGGGCGCCAACGTCGCTCCGCTGATCGATATCACGCAGCTTGGAAACGATGGCTACGCGTGTTCACCGATTTCCGGATCGTTGAGCGGAGCCTATGCGCTGATCGAGCGTGGCCCCTCTTCCAATCCGTGCAGCTTCGCGACTAAGATAACGAATGCGCAGTCGGCCGGCGCCGCGGGAGTCGTCTTTTACAATTACAATTCCAGCGCTATCATCCCACCCGACACTTCGGAAGCGACTTTCGCCGGTCCGGTCGTAATGATCTCGAACAGTGACGGCGAAACCCTGAAGACGTACATCGACGCCCATACCGGCGCATCCGTTACCATCGACTCAGCGGGCATCGAGACACCGCTCACCACCTACGATTCCCAGGAAGGTCTCAGCCCCGCGCTCGTGCAAAACCAGCTCGCCAGTTATAACTCGTTCGGACCGGCGCCGGATGGAACCATCAAGCCGGATCTGGTGGCGACGGGCGGCCTCGATCCCGGTAATGCCGGGTCGCTTTCCTCAGGCATGTACGTGGCGGCGCAAAATTTCGACCCCAACGGCATTCTTTATAGCGAGAACCGCTTTGCCGCCGCTGATGGCACCAGCTTCGCAACGCCACTGGTAGCGGGAGCAGCCGCGCTGGTCAAACAGGCGCATCCGAGCTATACCGCCGCGCAGATCAAATCGGCGCTGGTGAATGCCACTGCGCAAGATACCACTACAGACGATGGCGACATCGATATCTGCGGCAATCAGAATCCGCCGCAACCGGTGACGCCGGAATGGCTGGGCGCGGGCCGTTTAAATGCGGGCGCGGCGGCGGGCTCGACCGTGACTGTGACACCGGCCACGGTATCGTTCGGCTATTTGCAGACATCCACCTCGCTGCCGGTTGCCAAGCCCCTTACGGTGACCAACCTCGGAGGAGCCGCTGTGACTCTCGCCGTCGCAGTTGTCGCCAGTAACGCTCCTGCGAATACGAGCGTGACTGTCGATACAACCAGTCTCGCGATCGCCTCGGGAGCATCCGCGGCCTTGAATGTCACGCTATCGGGGTCGGTCCCATCCGCAGGCGCTTATACCGGCCAGGTG
>DATBID010000592.1:0-10831 GCA_036557125.1 Bryobacteraceae bacterium
CTCCTCCAGCCCCATTCCTGCCAACACTTTCAACAGCCGCTCCAGTTCCTGGCAAACCTCTTCCGTGTGCTCTTCCAAAAGCTGCCGGTAGGAGGCGAACGACTTTCTCTCGTCCGCCAGACCCTCCATGGGTTCTACCCCACCGGGAACCGGCTCGACGCGCTCTTTGCTCTCCGGCGACCAACCGAGCTCTGGCGTGTAATGCCCCTTCGATGAATGGAGTAACAGCACCATTCCCGGAAACGGCTCGGTCTCAGGATGCTGCCATTCAGAAGTCACCGCATTCCACCACCGGGCTTCCTGCTTCAAGTCCTTTGCATCCCCGATCGGAACGGGGCACAACTCCTCATCCCCGATCTGCGGCTCTTTAGGAGGTTTCTCCCCCTCCCAGTCCCGCCAAGCTACATACACATTGGTGTCTTCGCCGCTGCGCACAAACCGCGAAATATCCAATTGGTTCCCGCCCAGGTCCGAGCTGGTGTCGAACAGATCAAGTAGGTCCGATTTTCGCAATACATGCTCCCAAACGTGCGGACCACTCACCTCCGGTAAGTCCGCCGGCGCAGCCGAGGAAAGGCTCTCCAAAATCTCTGCCGCCCGTTTCACTTCGTCCACCCCATATGGCGCGTAAGTGCTCTCGGCTTCCTTTGGTTTTAACTCCGCCACATTTGCCAGCTTCTGCTGTTTACCCGTGAGCGGCCGGTCCACCCAGAAAATTTCACAGCCCTCCCGCTCGCCATACCGGTTCGCGCGTCCGAACCGCTGTACCAGGCTCGGCCAAGGCGCGAGATCCGTTATCAGCAGCGAAGCGTCCAGATCGATACCGGCCTCAATCACCTGCGTTGCGATAATGATTCGTCCTGGGCCATCTGCGGCAATCGCGCCCAGCGCCTCTTTCGTCTTCTCTTTCCGGTCCTCCGCGCGAAACCGCGAATGCAGAAGCTGTACGTCCGTTTGAACCCGCTTGCTCAACTCCCTTCGAATCTCCACAGCCCTGCTAACCGTATTGCAGATGATCAGCGAGATGGTCCCCGCCCGGTGCTTCTCCGCGACAAATTGCGCCACGCCCCTCGGCATTCGGCATGTCTCGGGAGCGCGTTCCACGCGTTTCTGCGCATGCACGCGCTGCCGCACTAAGTCCAGCTTTAAATCCCCTTCTTCCACTCCGATTACAGTCACCGAATCCGCTAATGGCGCGAAATCCACTGTCCGCAGCCACGCCGCATCGAAAGTGGCCGAAGCCCACGACGTCCGCACCGGCCCGAAGCACCCGAACCGTTCGCGAAAAGCCGCCAGTTGCGCCGATGTGGCCAACCCCTCCCCTAGCAACTGCACTTCGTCCAGCACCCATTCGCAGTCGTTGTTCAGCAAGGCAAAATCGATGGGCCAGCGGAAAGGATTCCTGGCATATCCTCGATTTAGTGCCCGGCTGAGCAACAAATCCTGTGTTCCAACCAAAATTGCGGCGTCATCTGGCGTCAGCGTCAGGTCGTTACCCTTGCTGCCACCCAACAACCGGCACACGCGAATGTTCAAACCTGCTTTCGCGACACGCTCTTCCGCCACTCGCGCCACCTGCTCCGTCAAGGCCCGCCCTGGCAAGCACCAAACCAGCCGCCGCGCCGTCCGCGCCGGCTCCGTCACCCTCCGATGGAGCCAGGAAACCAGCAACCCGTCCGTCTTCCCAAGCCCGGTGGGCGCCCGCAATAAGAGCCAGCGTGCGGTTGCCGTCCGTAACCGCTCCTGAAACAAAAAGGGACTCCGCCCCGTTACGCCGCGAAAGAATTCTCCGTAATCCATCCCAAACCTCGCTGCCAATGAAAGGTGTCTAAAACACGCTGTGAATCTCAAGGCGGTATCATGTCGCGCGGCCGCCAGCTAAGAAGCGCACTATCGCGCTAAGGCCCGGCGGTGTGAACCGCCGGGGCTGAAATAGAATGATGTTAGTCGGGTCAGGCGAAAATATCAGATTTTCGCCAAGGAAATCTACCGGTGGACCGGTTCATTTCACGCGGTCGTTTGCGCAAACAAAACCGGCTGGAGCAACCCGGTAAGTTATCATGCGGTGACACGGGCAACCTTCGTATAGCTCTTTCCTCCTGAAAAACGGCGCCCGTGATAGGATGGTGTTGCGGGTGTCCTTCACGGGTCACTCTAGGGGCCAGCCAACTCTTGCCGAAGGCTGGCTCTTTCTGCTTTCAGGCTCGATTGTATCTCGTGTGGAGATTGATAATCAAGAAAAATTTCGTTAATCTGAAGTTTCCAACGAAGGCCGGTCCCAAAGTAGATTTACGATTTTTGCGATAGGCTTTGAGAGTATTTCCGGGAGTAATCACTCCCGGCCCCATTGAAGCAGATTCACGAAATTTTTGCGATAGGCTTTGAGAGTATTTCCGGGAGTAATCACTCCCGGCCCCATTGATCGAGGAGGCGGCTATTGGACAGAAGCTCTCGGGGGCGGACTGCAATTCAGGCCCGCCGCTGTTACCTTCTGAGCAGCGCCAATCAAGACGTAAATAGAGCATACCTGCAGGTTCCGAAGAACACTGTTTTGCCATACCTAATAGACTGACGACCCAGAAGCCGCAGCTGCTTTGCTCCAACAAGCCCAAACGGGTTATGCGGCGCGAGGGGGCCGCTCCTCCTCGATCACACGCACGGCGTTTGAATCCGGTTCGATGGTTTTGCCGTGCCGCCGCGCCCACACTTGCGTGAACTCCGCTCCCAACAAGAAGACCATCGACGAATAATAGGTCCAAAGGAGCAGCAGAGCCAAGGAACCGGCTACGCCGTAGCCGCTGGCAGCACTGGTGTGCCCCAGGTATAAACCGATCAGGAATTTACCAATCACGAACAGCACCGCCGTCACCACCGCGCCTATGCGGACATCGCTCCAGTCGATGTGGGCATCGGGCAACACCTTGTAAACCACACCGAACAGAAAAGCGAAGATGAAGAAGGTCACAACGATCTCACCAACGTGCACGAGCCCGCCCGGCAGGCCCAGCGAGCGGCTGAAAGCTGTAGCGGCAGCGCTGGCGGCCAGCGTAACCAGGACCAGGACTCCGATGCCGACAATTAGCAGGAATGACAAGAACCGCTTTTTCAGAATCCCGGTGACGCCTTCTTTCGGTTTAACCGCCCAAGCGCGATTCAGGGCTGTCTGGAGTTGGTTGGTAACGTTCGATGCGGCCCACCACAGACCGGCGATGCCGAGGATTACTGCAACAATGCCACCGGTCGTGCTCGCGGCGGCCTTTTGCACCATAGTGCCGATTTCCGTTCCGACCTGCGGTCCCATAGTCGCTGCGATTTGCGTCTGCAATTGCCCGCGAACTGCTTGTTCGCCAAGAACCGAGCCCGCAATCTTAACGATGATGAGCAGGGCTGCAGGCAATGAGAATACCGTGTAATAGGCGAGGGAGGCGGCCATGGTGCCGGAGTCGTGGTTAGAGAATCCACTCCAGGTCTCCTTTAGCAAATCCATGGCGGTTTTACTCCGGGGCATAATTTCGGCTCCTTCCGTGCCGTCCACTTTCCATATCGATAGCCTCTCGGTCAAGAAGGCCGCAGGCGAAGTGCCAAGGATGAAACCCTTACCGATTCTTCCAGTTCAGAAACGCCATCGGGCAGGTGAGCGGGCGTACGTGCTCCTGTGCGCGTAAAAGCACTCCCGCGCCCTTATAAGCCGTCGCGTTACAATGGCGTCTGGCGGAGCGGGAGGCAGCGGGGCCGCCCACCTTTTACCTGGGAGTCCACGTTTCGCGGGTTTCTGCGTCATCTTACTAGAACCCGTGACTACGCTAACGAGGCCGATGAGCGAAATCACTGAGCCAGATCTTGATCTGGAGCGGCAGAACCGGTTTATTTCCGAGAACTTGCGGCGGATTTTCGGGCAGATACACCGGCTCGTGAGAAATGTGGCGGATGCTCAGGATTTGACGCAGGAAGCCTTCATTAAGGCATTCCAGCGGCAGGATCAGCTCAAGGACGAACAAAAGGCGGCACACTGGCTTTCGCGGATTGCGCACAATACGGCCATCGATTTTTTGCGGCGGAACGGGCGCAATACGTTTTGCGAAATTGAAGCCGCGCCAGAAGGGCATTCGGCCTCACTCGAACAAAGCCCGGAGCATATTCTGCTGCGCTCGGAGCAGCGCAATTACCTGGAAGACGGTCTGCGGTTGCTGAGCGAGCGGGAGCGGGCCGCGCTATTGCTGCGCGATGTGGAAGGCCTGCCGGCCGAAGAGGTGGCGCGGCTGCTGGGCTGTTCGAAAGCGACGGTGCGCTCGCATATTGCGAATGCCCGTGTAAAGTTCCGCCGTTACGTGGAGAACAGGAAGCGGTAGTTCCATGAATCACCCGAACCAGACAACGCTGGCGCTGCACGCGGGGGGCGACCTTGGGCCGATTGCCCGCTGGCGCACGAACCGCCACCTGGCGCATTGCGAGCGGTGCCGGGAAGAGCTAGCTGCATATTCGGGCTTGCGCGAAATCCTACCCGAACTGGGAGAAATGCCGGAAGTTCCGTGGAGCCGGTTGTCCGCGGAAATGAAGGCGAACATCCGGTTGGGGCTGGCGGCAGGCGAATGCGTTCGCGTGAACGAAGCGCCACTGCGAAAGTCGCTGTTTTCGGGGGCGCGCGCGGCCGTGGCATTGGCCAGCGTGGCGGCCTTGCTGGTAACCGGCTTGCTGCTGGAGCGCCCGATGCCGCGGACGAACTACAATCGCAGCAGCTTTTCCCCGCTGCTATTTGACGGCGTGGTGGTGCAATCTACTAAAGACGGCATTGTGGTGGGCCGGGGCAGAGAAGCCATCGAGTTGCGTCATCCGGCTGGGACCGAAAGCGTGACTTATTCGGTGGATGCTCAGGGTTCGATGCGGGCGCGCTATGTCGATCCCACGACCGGTAATGTAACGGTGAACAACGTGTATGTGGAGGAGTAACTCACTGCGGCGCCTGGCGCTCGCGGCCGTGTTTAGCGCCGGCGGAGCATCTGCGCAGGAAGTGCCGCTTGATCCGCAAACTGCCGTCCAGGTGAATCTGCGCGACGATTCACCGGTGACCCTGCTTTCGGCAGGCATGGGAGAATCGCGGGCGACGGCGCGCGGCGCCGGCCTCGTAATCGACTTGCACATGCTGCTGACCCTCCGCAACTCGTCGCCGAATCGGATTCACGGCGTGGTGCTCAGTGTGGTTTCGCAGGAAGTGGCTGTAGGCGGGAGAGCATCGGTTTCGGTTCCCAGCCTGAACGTTGGGCCGGGCGAGGCGTTTCCGGTGCGGATCGATGTGCAACTTATGCGGCCCACGCAGGCAGCGGCCAACCCGCTGGTAAAGGTGGAATTGGATGGAGTTCTCTTTCAGAACCTCTCCTTCTTCGGGCCGGACAAGCTGCATTCACAGCGCACTTTGACCGCTTGGGAAATGGAGGCTCAGCGCGACCGCGAGCATCTGAAGCGCGTACTGGCGCAGGCCGGCGCGGAGGGGCTGCGGCGGGCGATGCTGGAAATCCAGGCCAGAGAAGAGGAGCGTCCCAAGCTGGATGTGCGGCTGGTGCGGCGCAGGGCGCTTTCCGGCGCGGGAGTCGCGGCCGCCGGTCTGCACAACGAGCAGTTTGCGTTTGTGCGCTTCCCGAACGCGCCGGTCGACCCAGTGGATGGCTGGGCCGAACTTTCGGTGCGCGGCGATGTGGCGCAAGCGGCGCACATCCAAGTGCATAACCGTTCCAGCAAGCCAGTCCGCTATGTGGAGTTGGGCTGGCTGGTGAGCGATCAGAACCAGGAATATATGGCGGCTTCGGTGCCGCCGTCCGGCCCAGGATTGTTGTTGCGGCCGAACGAGACCGGCCGTGTCGACCAGGACACCGAGCTGCGCTTCGCCCGCAACGGCGAACCTGTAAGCGTGCGCAAGATGACCGGGTTTGTGAGCCAGGTGGAATTCACCGATGGTAAGGTTTGGGTGCCAAGCCATGAGGACCTGGAAAGCACGGCTCTGCTGCGGGTGCTGGCTCCTTCGGCGGAAGAGCAAAGGCTGGCGGATATGTACGGGAAGAAGGGCCTGACTGCGGTGATTGACGAACTGAAGAAGTTCTGAGAGCTGGAACTATTTTTCCAGTGTTCCTTCGTACAACTGAAAAGCGCCCCAATAATAGGGATCGGCGTATTTGCCGCCGCGGATCAGTTCGAGCTTGGCGGCGCGAAGGGCATCGGCGGGCGTTCGGGACGTGCCTAAGCCGGCATAAAGTTTCCGCATCAAAAGCGGGGAAGAATAATCGCTGACGTCCCAGAGGCCGGCGATGACGCCCTGCGCGCCCGATTGCAGAAACGCCCAGGCGAAGCCGACCAGCCCTTCGCCTTCGTAGGTGCGGGCGCCTGCGCTATGGCAGGCGGAGATGGTGACCAGTTCCGCGTGGACATGCGTGTTCAGCACATCCCGGACGGAGAGCTTCCCGCCGGCCGGCCCTTGCGACAAAATGACAGCCGAATCGAAAGGGGAGTTCTTGTTGGCGGTGGCATGCGCGGTGAAATGAATGTAAGCGTAGTCCTGCGGCTGCGAACGTAGATAAGCAGCGGGAGTGGCCTCGGCTCCTGCGAGGATTTTTCGATCAACCGCCGGGAATAGATTGCCGATTCCGTCCATTTCCTCGCGGGCATGGAGCAGACGGGGGTATTCGGGATTCCATTCCTTGGCATCTCCGACGAGCAGCAGGGAACGGCTGCGTGAAGGTCGCGCTGGACGCTCCAGCAGCATATCGAGCGAAGGCGCGAGCGCCACGGTGGCGTCCTCAATCCAGAAATGAGGATGGTCGCCAGGCACTGGGAGGGTTTCGAAGTTCAGAGCGTATAAGGGGCCATCAGGGACGATGACATAACGTCCTGCCGGCTTGCGTACGGATGCTGGCAAGAGGATCTCGAATAGCTTGCGGCCGGCGGCAGTGTCGTCCGGACGCAACTCGCCGCCGCGCTCGATGGCGGTTTGATACTGTTCCACGAGGCGGCGAATTTCCGCTTCGGACGGCAAGCGATAGGAGGCGAAGGTCGCGCCGGAGATCACCCAGAGATAGGAATGCTCGGGGCCGATCCAATAGGCCAGGAAGGTGACGCCGCTGGTGCGCGCGGCGGCACAATACTCGCCGATAGTATAGCGGCGGGTGCGCGAGACCGGAAGGTTGAGGCGTTCGCGGAGCAGGCGCGCGCGGCTGGATTCGGCGATGGCGAGCGCGCCTGCCTCGTCACCGCGGGACATCAGAAAGTCGACGTAGTCCTGATTCAGAGTGATGAGACTGGAGAGATAGCTGAGCTTATTGTCATCCTCCTTCAGCTTTCCGCTGGTTTCGTCTGCCAAGGCCAAGGCGGCATCCAGTTCCGGCCTGACGGCTTCGGGCTTGCCCATGCGCGGATATAGCTTGGCAAGCGCGGCGTAGGCATCCAGCGGGACGGAGAGATCGCCATCGCGCGACGCAGCCACTCTCTGCAAAACGGGTTCGGCCGCCTGGTACTGGCCCAGGCAGGTTTCCGCGCGGCCCAGATTCACTTGCGCCTGGTGAAGACTCGAAACGTCCTTTGCGAGTTGAAGTACCTCTTGGTTGACACCTTCCGCCTCTGCACATCGTCCTTGGTCAATCAGTGTGGTGGCCAGGTTGTCGAGCCACACGAAATAGTAGTATTGATCGCGTCCCTTAGCGAGCGCAGCGGCTTGACGGAAGTTGTCGGCGGCTTTTGCGAAATCGCCTTCGGAGTAAACGATGTCGCCGAGATGCCCCAACGCTACGTGGCGGTCCTCGGGAGAGGAGGTGCGAAGGGCCTCTTGATACAGAGTGAGAGCCTTATTGATGCGCCCCAAGCGGTAGTAGCAGGTGGCGAGGCTGATCATTATTT
Source organism: Bryobacteraceae bacterium (assembly GCA_036557125.1). GTDB lineage: Bacteria > Acidobacteriota > Terriglobia > Bryobacterales > Bryobacteraceae > PSRJ01. Next base: position 7,879 of record DATBID010000592.1, read on the forward strand.
TGCCGGCCAGAGCTTGGAGGGATGGGCTCCCGCGGGACAACTTGAGAGCTTGTTCGAGAGGCGCGATCGCTTCCTCGAAATGGTTGCGAGCAGTGGCGGCGACCCCACGGTAGTTAAGAATATAAGGAACAAGCTGCCGATCACCCGAGGCGCGGACGTAGTCTTCGGCACGCCCGAGTGCTTCGTCGGCTTGATCGGGCTCATCAAGGCGGATGAGAACCCAGGCTCGGCGCACCTCGAGACCAGCCGTCATGCTCGCCTGGCCGGAGGAGCGGGCCAGGGCCATGGCACTCAGCAGATCGTGATCCGCCTCGGCAAATTGGCCTAAAGCAGTTTCAATCGCGGCCTTCTCGCGAATCAAGCGCACGGCGAGATCGGCTGGCGTCTGGGCCGCGGGAGTTTGGGCACGCAGCCAAGTCAGTGCGTCCTGACGCCTGTCGAGTTGTTCGAGTGTTTGGGCCTTTCGGAGAGCGAGGTCCCAGTAGACAGACTCCTCACGCCGGTGTCTCCGCAGATCGTTTTCGATGGTGGGCAGAGCCTTCGCGGGGTCGCTTGCCTGGTGCGGGGTCCGTCCACAGCAATTGAGGAGCAAGGATAGGCAGAGGACTAGCCCGGCACTATGGGGGATCCGCTTGGCCGCCATTGGCCCCGACGGAGCAAGCTGAAGCACCCGAACCCAGATCGACATGCAGCATCGTAAGCCGGCGCTCATAAGCGGAAATTAACAGTTCGCCCAGCACGATAGTGCCGAAGTTTTCGACCGTGATCGTGTTGCCATTCACCTGAAAACCCGGCGCGCTGGGGTTCAGCACCTGGAACAGAGGAACGATGACGATGCCCCCTGTGCTCGCGGGCAGCTTGTCTGTCTTCTTGATGTTGCGCCATGAAAAGTACTTTCGCTGCTTTTCGTGCAGCGCGCCTTCGTTCCCCACGAATGCTTCCTTGAGGAAGCGATCGCGGAACGGCTTATCGTTTTTATAATGTTCGCTCAACTTGTCCAGAGTGTCGAGCGTGGTATAAATGTCCACTCTACTTTCCAGCTCGATGGTCTTGCCGGCAACCCGCAGATTTTGAAAAAACGAACCCTGCGGCGTAATCCGCGGCTGGCTTCCGTCAACCGGGTGCGCGGAACTCAACTGGGCGGTACAGGAATCGAGCAGCACCACGTTGCCGACGTTGAGGTCCTGGATGGTTGCCGTGGCCGAAGTTTCGTTCTCCTGAGTTTTGGGATTGAGACTTCCCTTGACCTCCGAAGTAGAGCCTCCGTGCGACAAGACCTCCAGATAGCGGAAACTATCCTGACGCGCCGAGCTGTAGCCGCCTGCCGGCGGGAGCGCGCTGGCGGCTTGGGAGGGAATCAATTGGTTTGCGGGTTTGGTAAGTTGCCCGGAAAAGCCGATTGCATGTGCGTTGTAGAGGAAGCGCTCCGCCATCTGTTTCTACTCCGTCAATGTGAATGAGATCCGCTCGAGTGGCGTTTTGTTTGCCGCACTTTCCAGCCCGTAAAACGTCAACAGATAGGAACCGGGCTGGAGGGGCGCAGTCCGCAGGGAAATCGTAAGCGGATTATTAGCCACCGGCTCACCGGAGATTGTACCCCTAAAGACAACCTTATGGTCGGCAGCACGCTCGATTTGAGCCTCATAGCCGATATAGGACTGCTGCCATTCGGGGACGATCTCAAAGGCGATGGCAGGTTGGCGCCTGGAAAACGTCAGAGATTGCTGCGCCCTGGCGGCTCTTACGGACACCGCGGGCGCGATGGTTAACTGCCCGGCCGAGGGCCCGCGCAGGACTTGATAGCCCAATACTGCGACCAGAGCCCAACCGGCCAGGGCCGCTGCAGGAACCAGGCGCCAGCCGCTCCAGGACAGCCAGAGACTCTTCCGCTCTACGGCCGCCGGACGGGGAAATGCGCCTGGCTGCGCCAGTACTTTCCTGGCATTGGCCATCAGCACCGATCCGGCATCCACTGCGGCCGCGCAGTCGGAGCAATAGAAAAAATGCTCTTCGAACTCTTCCCGCTCCGCCCCGCTCAGTTCGCCCAGGAGGTATTGTTCGACCGCAAGTTTCCGGGAAGCCTCCGCGTGATCCATCATACGAATAGTATCCTAGGCGGCCCGGCTTGGCCCACGTCCTTCGGGCCGCCTATTCATTGGTGATGTTCAGGAGGCAGCCGTTACAGTCTTTCGGCAGGGCGGCGGCAGAGCTAAGCCTGGCGTGCCGTGGTCGCGTGGGAGTCGAGCGTCTCGTTGATCCGCTCCAAAAGCCGAGGCACGATGACCGGCTTCGCTTCGAAACCCTCGCAGCCGTCCGAAAAGGCTTCCGCAATGGTTTCGGCAGCCATGTGAGAAGAAACCACAATGATCGGAATGCGAAATGTATGTGGGTCTGTCTTCAATGCGCGGATGGCCGCGCGCCCATCCATTACAGGCATTTCCAGATCCATCAGGATCAGGTCCGGGCGGTACTGCCGGGCGGCCAACAAGGCTTCTTTGCCGTTGGCAACCGCGATGATTTCATGCCCAGCATTCTCCAAACGCCGGGTTAATAAGTCCCTGCTGAAATCGTTATCTTCCGCTAGAAGGAGTCTCGGCATATTGGCAAATAACATCTCTCTTATCGGCTGGACGCGGTGTTTACTGAAGTAACCCGAGGGGGCTAGGCACTTTGCGCTAGGGATTCCGCCCGACGAAACAGAGAGGCGGTTTCCTGGTTGCGCGCCTCCGAAATGCCTTGGCGCTGGCACTCGGCGGCTGCGATTTCCCAGTTCTGCGAATTCACCCCGGCCAGCAACTTCGGAAACTTATGCAAACCGGCGATGCCCAGGTTAAACGCCATATCGAAGAGAGCCTCCTGCGCAGGCTCTGGAAAGGTTGACCATTGAGGAAACGTTTTCGTGAGGGCTTCTTGGAAGCGCTCAATATCGGCCGTGGCAAGGCTTACCAGGGAA
>DATBID010000593.1:0-3243 GCA_036557125.1 Bryobacteraceae bacterium
AAAAGACTGTGTCAGATGCGTCGAACATGCCCACGGAGAGCCAGATCAATGCGATCCAAAGCCATCTCGACGGCCGTGTTGACGGGAGGCTGATGCGGGCGCCCATATTGACATCCTATTGCAAGTGCCACGGCCGGAAGACCGGTTTGCAGCCAACAGCCAATATCTTGCAGGGAGCGCTCTCGCGAAGCATGTGCGATATGGAGATACTACGGATATGCGCACTCGAACGAAACTACTGACACTTGTTCCAGCCGTCCTGCTCGTTTGGGCGGCATGGCCACAGACTGCAACCTCCCGGAAATCGGTTCCGGAATACACCAGCGACGGTCACCTCCGGCTTCCGGCCGATTATCGCGGATGGGTGTATCTGTCATCGGGATTCGATATGAGCTACAACCCGGAGGCGGCGCAGGCGAACCACCATATGTTCGATAACGTTTTTGTGAATCCGGAGGCATGGCGGGCCTTCGCTCAAACCGGCAGGTGGCCGGACAAGACAGTGCTCGTTCTAGAAGCGCGCGGCGCGGAGAGCAGGGGATCGATTAACCAGAGAGGTAATTTCCAGGGTGCGGTGATGGGTCTGGAGGTGCACGTCAAGGACCAGAGCCGCTTTCCGGGCAAATGGGCATTCTTCGGGTTCTCCGGCTCCAACACGACGGCGAAGATGACTCCTTTAACGGAGAGCTGTTATAGCTGCCATCAGGACCATGGAGCCGTGGATACGACGTTCGTCCAGTTTTACCCGACTCTAATGCCGATTGCCAAACAGAAGGGAACGCTGGAATCGGCTTACGAGAAAGAAGCGCAGAACCGCTAACTTTCCGCCTAGAATTCCTTCGCGTGCTCCGTCTTATGATAAGGGCAGGAGTTAGAATCGAGCGTCATGGCCGCCAGGCTCCAGCCCTCGCCGCCCGTCCAGGATATTGTCGACCTCCGACAGCTTGCCGCGCGGGATCTCGAACCGCTGCTGCGGGAGGAAACCGCCGCCTGGCGGGAAGAACTGGATTGGGACTTTGAAAAATCGGCGGATCTGGTGCGGCGCTTCGTCGACCTCCGGGCATTGAACGGCAATGCCCTGATTGAACAGGGCATGGTTACTGGCTACATCTATTTCGTGCTGGAGGAGAACAAAGGCCTGATCGGCGACCTCTATGTGCGGCGCGCGGCGCGCACACCGGTGCGGGAAGATTGGCTGCTGCAGGCAGCACTAGACCAGATCGCCGCCTCGCCGCAGGCATGCCGGGTGGAGTGCCAATTGATGATGCTGGGCCCTGGACACGAGCGCAGCGCACCCTATGCCGGCTACCGCGCCTCGTTCGAACGCAATTTCATGCGGATCGATTTGCGGCAACGTCGGCTCGAAGCCGGACGCATTCGCTGCCCGATCTTCATCGAACGGTGGGTGGATCATTACCAGGATGCGGCGGCGCATTTGATCGCGGAATCCTATCGCGGCCATATCGATAGCCGGATCAACGATCAATACCGCAGCGTGTCCGGAGCGCGGCGCTTCCTGCACAACATTGTGCAATATCCGGGCTGCGGCGCTTTCTACCGCCCCGCGTCGTTTGCCGCCTTCGATGCCGGAACCGGCCAATTGTGCGGCATTTCACTGGCGAGCCTGGTGGCTGGGGAATGCGGTCACATCACTCAGATCTGCGTTTCGGATTCGATTCGAGGCACCGGTTCCGGTTATGAACTGCTGCGCCGTTCGCTGAGTGCCCTGCGTGATGCCGGATGCGCTTTCGCCAGCCTGACGGTGACCGCCGCCAATCGCAGCGCCATAGACCTTTACGAGCGTGTGGGTTTCGAAACCGTGCGCCGTTTTGCTGCCTACGTTTGGGAAGGCCTGGGCGGCCCCCGCGCGAAGCCCCGGCCGGTAAGATAAGCCGGCCGGACTACGAAATAAATCGCCGCACAACGAAGGCTGGCGGCGCTTCGCTCCAATCGCCGTGCGGTGGCCGCCCGCCTCTGTGCGGCTAGCAAGGAATTGCCGAATTTTCATCATTTTTCTCTTGCGGCTTTCCGCGGCGATGCGCCATATTGGAAAAAGGCGCAAGACAAGGCCGTGTAGAGCGTAGTTCCAAATCGAAGCCGGAAGCATTCCCACTTTCACGAGCTTCCTGTTGCGCGCCCGAGGCGCCAGGATGCTCGACAAATTCCTCTTTTTCACGGAACTGGTATCGCTGCCCGTCAATGACGTTCGCGGCCGGCGCCTGGGCCGTATCAAGGACGCAGCCCTGGTCCCCGTGGTGAATTCCGTCCGCATCGACCGGTACCTTGTGGGCGGCGGAGATGCCTGGCTCACCTTCCGTTGCGACCAGGTCCGCTCCATAACCCTGCGGGGGATCGACCTTTCGGACGAAAATCTCACGCCTTACCACGATGACGAATACATGCTCCGCCTGGGCCGCGACCTGCTCGATCAGCAAATTATCGACGTCACCGGCCGCAAAGTCGTGCGTGTGACGGACATTACGCTCGAAATGCGCACCGAAAACGGGCGAGATACTCTGTTCGTCGTGGAGGTGGATGTGGGCTTGCGCAGCATTCTCCGCCGCCTCTTTCAGGGGGTTCTACCCCGGCACTGGATCCGTTGGCTTCAGCAGCCGATCGCCCCGAACTCGATTCCCTGGGACTTTTGCAATGTCGTCGAACCCGATCCGTTGCGGCGCCTCCGTCTCAACATCTCCTATCGCAAGCTGGAGAGCCTGCATCCGGCCGACCTTGCCGATATCGTGGAAGACCTTGGCCCGGCCGAGCGGGAAGCCATCTTCCAGACCATCGATAGCGAAGTCGCCGCGGACACGCTCTCCGAGGTAGATCCGAAAATGCAGGCTCATATTCTCGAATCGCTCGAACCCGAAAAAGCGGCGGAAATTGTGGAGGAGATGGCCCCCGACGAAGCCGCCGACGCGCTCTCCGAACTCGCAGATGAGACATCCGTAGAAATCCTGGAAGAAATGGAGTCGGAGGAGAAGTCCGAGGTGGAGGAACTTCTCGAATTCGCGGAAGACACGGCCGGCGGTCTGATGAATACGGAATACGTCGCGCTGGGGGAAGACGCTCCTGTCTCTGGCGCTCTCGCCGCTTTGCAGGAAAACGCGGAGTTGCTCGAAAGCTTGAACATGATTTTCCTGGTGGACGAAGAAGAGCGGCTGGTGGCGGCGGTCCCGCTGGCCCGCCTTTTTACCGCCGCTCCCACCTCGCCGTTGCGCGATCTCGCTTCGGAACCACTGA